>NZ_JBFAJD010000076.1:0-22940 GCF_040655035.1 Streptomyces sp. NPDC050549 | reverse complement strand
GCTACCTCACCCCGCATCAGGCACGGACCCGCTATCGGAAACGCCTCGACCTCGCGGCATAAAACGGAAGTGTCGGACCTCAGGGGGTCACTTCAACTCAGCTTGCCCCCGTCCCGCCCAGCCCGCAGTACCCGTCCGGTTTTACCGCCCGAAAGGTGCTGCTGGTGGTAATTCTCAGTAGCAGCCGCTCCGCTCCCAAGCAGGGAGGCGGTTCCCCTGCTTGGGAGCGGTCGCAGGCGGCGAGCAAGGTCCCGGTCGGCAGAGCCGTCAACTGGCCGTCCGACGGTACTTTCGAACCGCGAGCGTACGGAAGATGACGATGATCAGGACCGAGTAGATCAGCGACGCCCACACCGGATGCTGCATCGGCCAAGCATCAGACGGAGACAACCCGGGGTCACCGAAGAGCTTCCGGCACGCCTGCACCGTCGCACTGAACGGGTTCCACTCGGCGATGTGCCGCAGCCAGGGCGTCATCTTGCTTGAGTCCACGAAGGCGTTCGAAATGAACGTCACCGGGAAGAGCCAGATCAGCCCGCCGGACGTGGCCGCCTCCGGGGTGCGCACCGACAGGCCGATCAGCGCGCCGATCCACGTGAAGGCGTATCCCAGAAGAAGCAGCAGGCCGAACCCACCCAGGATCTTCCCGAAGTTGGTCGGGTCCACGGAGCCAGGGCGCCAACCCACGATCAACGCGACGATCGCGAGGACAAGTAGCGTCAAGGCCGTCTGCGCGAGATCCGCAACGGTCCGCCCCGTAAGCACCGCGCCGCGCGCCATGGGCAGCGAGCGGAAGCGGTCGATGAGGCCCTTGTGCATGTCGTCGGCTATGCCGGCGCCAGAGCTGGCGGTGGCGAACGTGACGGTCTGGGCGAAGATGCCGGCCATCAGGAAGTTCTTGTAGACGTCCGGATTGGTGCTGTCGCCGATCTGCATCGAGCCGCCGAACACGTAGGTGAACAGCACCACGAACATGATGGGCTGGATCAGCCCAAACAGGATCATTTCGGGAATCCTGCTCATCCGAATCAAGTTCCGGCGAGCCATGACCAGGGAGTCGTTCACAGCGCTCACTTGACCTGCTCCTTCAAGGAGTTGGGCCGCCGGTCTCGGATGCTCGGTGAGGTGCAATCTGACCGATACGCGCGAACAGGATTCGGAATCCGGCTCATGCGGATCAGATTGCGTTTGGCGACGACCAGGGAGTCGTGCACGGACTGGCCCAGCGCGCTGCTCGGTGCCGCGACCGGCACGGCGTCGGTGACGGCACTCACTTCGCGGCCTCCTTCTTGTGCTTGCGGTCCTTGGTGTCCGGGGTCGTGTCCGCGCCGTTCTCCTCGGTCTTCTCCTCGGCCACGTGGCCCGTGAGGGAGAGGAACACGTCGTCGAGGGTGGGGCGGCGCAGGCCGATGTCGTCGATCTCGATGCCCTCGGCGTCCAGCTCGCGGATGATTTCGGCGAGGAGCTTGGCTCCGCCGGAGACGGGCGTGGTGATCTTGCGGGTGTGCTCCTCGACGGTGGTGTCGCCCTTGCCGGAGCCGCGCAGACTGTATTTGTCCAAGAGGGACGAGGCGATCTCGATGTGGTCGCGCTCGTGCACGACGACCTCCACGCGCTCGCCGCCGGTGCGGGCCTTGAGCTGGTCGGAGGTGCCGCGGGCGATGACCTTGCCGTGGTCGACGACCGCGATGTCGTGCGCGAGATGGTCGGCCTCTTCCAGGTACTGCGTGGTCAGCAGGAGGGTCGTGCCGCCGGAGACGAGCTGTTTGATGACCTCCCACAGCATCTGGCGGTTGCGCGGGTCGAGTCCGGTGGTCGGCTCGTCCATGAACATCACGGGCGGGGAGACGACCAGGGCCGCCGCGAGGTCGAGCCGGCGGCGCATGCCTCCGGAGTAGGTCTTCGCCGTGCGGTCGGCGGCGTCCGCGAGGTTGAACTGGTCGAGCAGTTCGTCGGCCCGGGCCTTCGCGGCCTTGGCCTTCATCTGGTAGAGCTGGCCGACCATCTGCAGGTTCTCCCTGCCGGTCAGGTACTCGTCGACCGCGGCGAACTGGCCGGAGAGGCCGATGGAACGCCGCACCTCGTTGGGCTGCTTGAGGACGTCGAGGCCGGCCACGGTCAACTTGCCGCTGTCGGGGCGCAGCAGGGTGGTCAGGCAGCGGACGGCGGTCGTCTTGCCCGCGCCGTTGGGCCCGAGCAGGCCCAGCACGGTGCCCTCGGGGACATCGAGGTCGACGCCGTCCAGAGCTTTCACATCGCCGAAGGTTTTCACCAGGCCTTCGGCATAGATGGCGCCTGGCATATCAGTCTCCACGTCGTCGGGGATTCTTCGAAAAGCCTAGGTTTGGGCATGATGCTCCGCCTCCCGTTTTTCACAGGAACGGCGGCACGAGACACATCGTAACGCGATGTATCGCGTCTCTCGACGGATTTCTCGAACGAGTGACGGAACAGGTGACGAACGGGCCCTGACCTCAGTCGATGACCCTGTACCCCGCGTCACGCAGGGCCTGGCCGACCTCGGCGCAGTGCACCGGCCCCTTCGTCTCCAGGTGCAGCTCGACCTCCACCTCCGTGAGCCCGAGCCGCGGGTCGGTCCGGACGTGGCTCACATCGAGGACGTTAGCGTCGACCACTGACAACACCCCGAGAAGCGTCGCGAGCGCCCCCGGCCGGTCCGTCAGCCGCAGCGTCACGGCCAGGTAGCGGCCCTGCGCGGACAAGCCGTGGCGCAGGATGCGCTGGAGCAGCAGCGGGTCGACGTTCCCGCCGGACAGCAGCGCCACGACCGGTCCCTCGAAGGCACGCGGATCGCTCAGCAGCGCCGCGACCGGGCTGGCGCCGGCCGGTTCGACGACCAGCTTGGCCCGCTCCAGGCACAGCAGCAGCGCGGTGGAGAGCTCGTCCTCGGTGACCGTGCGGACCTCGTCCACCAGATCGGCGACGATCCCGAACGGCACGTCACCGGGCCTGCCGACCTTGATTCCGTCGGCCATCGTCGCCGGGTTCCGGATCGACACCGGGCGTCCGGCCGCCAGCGAGGGCGGAAACGCGGCGGCACCGGCCGCCTGAACGCCCACGATCTTCACGTCGGGCCGCAGCGCCTTCACGGCGACCGCGACACCGGCCGCGAGCCCGCCGCCGCCGATGCCGACGACGATCGTGCGCACCTCGGGGCACTGGTCCAGGATCTCCAGGCCCACCGTGCCCTGGCCCGCGATGACGTCCGGGTGGTCGAAGGGGTGGATGAACACCGCGCCCGTCTCATGGGCGTACTCCTGCGCGGCGGCCAGCGTCTCGTCGACCACATGGCCGTGCAGGCGCACCTCGGCGCCGTACTCCTTGGTGGCGCTGATCTTCGGCAGGGGTGCGCCCTTGGGCATGAAGACCGTCGAGCGCACGCCGAGGAGCGCGGAGGCGAGGGCGACGCCCTGGGCGTGGTTGCCGGCGCTCGCGGCGACGACACCGGCGGCGCGCTCCTCGGGGAGCAGTCCGGCGATACGGACGTAGGCGCCGCGCAGCTTGAAGGAGCCCGTGCGCTGGAGGTTCTCGCACTTGAAGTGCACCGGTGAGCCGACGAGCTGGGTCAGGTACCGGCTGCCCTCCATTCCGGTCACCCGCGCCACGCCCGTGAGCATCTTCTGGGCGCCGCGTACATCGTCGAGGGTGACGGGTCGCAAGGAGTCAGCCGTGCTGTAGCTCATGACTCAAGCATCGCAGTTCACAGGCGCGTGCCACGGCTGTGACCAAGCTCCGAGACTGGTTTGCGCAGCGCCGGTACGGGCCGCCTTCCATCCGCGTACCCTGTCCCCCAACCCAGCGCCCCCTTCATGAAGCGAGCCCCCGGCCATGCCCACAACACCTGAAATGTCGATGGACATGACGACCGTCGGTGAACCCGGTCTCCTCGACACGCTGCAGCACGAGGTGGCGGTGTTCGCCCGCCGTGCCGAACAGACCCGGCTCGGCGGAGTCGGACAGGTGCGCAACTCCATGGACCGCGCCGCATACCTGCTGCTCAACCGCCTGGACAAGGAAGGCCCGATGGGCGTCAAGGCGCTCGCGGCGAGCATGGGGATCGACTCCTCGACGGTCACCCGGCAGGTGGCCCCGCTCGTCGACACCGGGCTCGTCAAGCGCACCTCGCACCCCGAGGACGGCCGCGCGGTGGTGCTGCAGCTGTCCCCGCGCGGGCAGTCGCGACTGGAGGAAGTCCGTTCGTCCAGGCGTCAGTTGATGGACGAGTTGACACACGACTGGGCACCCGAGGAGCGCGAGGCGTTCTGCACGCTCCTCACACGCTTCAACAGCGCCCTCTCCGCGCGGATGGCGATTCCGGGCAACGAGCCGTCGACCGCTTCCTGATCCCTCGGCGAGGCGGGCACGCGCGCGTGGTGCCCGACTCCCGCCCCTTCGTACCGAAGTCTTGACCTCACGACGGCCCTGGCCTCAGATGAGACCGGGGCCATCAGGGGGGAGGGCATGGTGCGCGAACGGCAGGTGTCCCAGGGCGCCCGCCGGGCCCGGGAGTTCGAGGCGTTCGTCGCGGGCGCGGCAGGGCGGCTGCTGCATGCCGCCACCCTGCTCACCGCGGAGGCCACGGACGACAACCCGCGCGCGCGACGCCTGCTGACGCTGTCGCTGGCCCACACGTACGCGTGCTGGGACCGGCTGCGCGGCGAGGACCCGTACGACCGTGCCCGGCAGTACCTGGCCAGCCGCTTCGCCCGCGCGGCCTGGCACCAGTACGGCGGCCTCGGCCGGGCCCGCCCCCACCCCGACAGCCCACTGGGCGCCCTCGCGCCCCAGGAGCGGCTGATCGTGGTCCTCAGGTTGTACGAGGGGGTCGCGGAGGAACAGGCCGCCGCACTGCTCGGGCTGCCCACGGAACGGGTCCGGACAATCTGCGAGCGGGCGACGGCGAGGCTGCTGCATCCGCCGCGTCCCCCGGTGCCGAAGGTGGCGGGGGCCAAGGTGGCGCCGTCATGAGGTCGCCGAACGGGGGTACGCGCGCGTGAACAGGCCCGAGCGGGAGGCGGCCGTACGGCGGATCATGGAGTGGACTCCGCCGCAGGTGCCGCCGGAGCTGTACGCGGACGTGGTGCGCCGCGGCGGCCGGATGCTGCGCCGCCGCAGGGCCGCCCGGCGGCTGATGTGGATGCTGCTGTGCGCCGGTGTGGTGGCGTTCACCGTGTGGGCGCTGATGGTCCATCCCTGGGTGGAGCCGCCGTCGGAGACGACTCCACCGCTGACGGGCTGGTGAGAGCGGAGCCCTAGCCGAGCGCCTGCTGCAGGTCCTCCAGGAGGTCCTGCACGTTCTCGATGCCCACGGAGAGGCGGACGAGGTCGCCCGGGACCTCCAGGGCCGAACCGACGACGGACGCGTGCGTCATGCGCCCCGGGTGCTCGACCAGCGACTCGACGCCGCCCAGGGACTCGCCGAGCGTGAACACCTTGGCGCGGTTGCAGACCTCGACGGCCGCCTCCTCGCCACCCTCGACCTGGAAGGAGACCATGCCGCCGAAGGCCCGCATCTGCTTGGCGGCGATCTCGTGACCGGGGTGCTCAGGAAGGCCCGGGTAGAGGACGCGCGTCACGCGTGCGTGCCGGGTGAGCATGTCGGCGACCTTGGTGGCGTTCTCGCTGTGCCGGTCCATGCGTACCGACAGCGTCTTGGCGCCGCGCAGCACCAGCCAGGAGTCGAAGGGCCCGGCAACCGCGCCCATCGCGTTCTGGTGGTACGCCAGTTCCTCGCCGAGCGCCTCGTCGGCCGCGATCAGCGCACCGCCGACCACGTCCGAGTGGCCGCCCATGTACTTGGTCAGGGAGTGCACCACGACGTCCGCGCCGAGGGCCAGCGGCTGCTGGAGGTAGGGGGTCGCGAAGGTGTTGTCGACGACGAGCTTCGCGCCCGCGTCCCGGGCGATCTGCGCGACGACGGCGATGTCGGTGATGCCTAGCAGCGGGTTGGAGGGGGTCTCCACCCAGACGACCTTGGTCTTCGGGGTGATGGCTGCCCGTACCGACGCCGGGTCGCTTGTGTCGGCGACCGACCACTCGACGCCCCACCGGGAGACGACCTTCGCGAAGAGGCGGAACGTGCCGCCGTACGCGTCGTTCGGGATGACGACATGGTCGCCGGGGCTGAGCAGCGTACGCAACAGGCAGTCCTCGGCCGCCAGTCCGGACGCGAACGCGAGACCTCGGCGACCGCCCTCCAGGGCGGCGAGGTTCTCTTCCAGGGCAGTCCTGGTGGGGTTGGCGCTACGGCTGTACTCGTAGCCGCCGCGCAGACCACCGACGCCGTCCTGCTTGTAGGTCGAGACCTGGTAGATCGGCGGGACGACCGCGCCGGTCAGGGGATCGGCGGTGTTGCCCGCGTGGATCGCGAGGGTCTCGAAGTGCTGACTGATGTGCCTGTCGCTCATGGGGCCGAGCGTAGTGCGCTCGCGGGGCGGACGACCATCCGGAGGTTTTCCACAGGGTGGTGGACCGGGTTGGCCAATTGTCGGACCCGTCTGGTTCGCTTGAGGCATGGAGATTCTCTGGGTCCTGATGGCGCTGCTCATGATGGGCTTCGTGCTGATCCCGTTCCTGCGGCGCAGGCGCGGGATGATCGAGCAGGTCTCGCCGGGCCACCCGGACGCCGCGGACCCGGCGACCTACGGCTTCGTGCGCGAGGAGGAGCTGGACATCCGCATGCCCGGCCCCGACCAGGACCTGCTGGACGTCCTCGACCTGGTGCAGCGCACGCAGGACTACCGCGCGGCGATGCAGCTGCTGGCCGGCACCGAGATCACGGGCGAGCTGCGATGGCAGCGGGTGCAGGCCTTCGCGGGCGCCGCCTCGCTGGAGCTGCAGCAGCGGCCCGGCGGGGTCAGCGAGACGCCGGGCGGGCAGTGGCTGCGGGTGTGGCGGGCCGAGCACCCGAAGGACGCGGGCGGCGCGGCCGTGCACGCGGAGTTCCTGGTGCAGCAGGCGTGGCGTACGTCGACGCGGGGGACGGACGAGTTCCGGATCATCATGGAGGAGGCGAAGGACGCCTGCGGTCAGGCGGCGCTGCTCTCCCCCGGTGACCCGGTCCCGTACATCGTCGAGTTGTCGGTGGCCCGTGGACTGGCGTATCCGCAGCCGGAGTTCGAGCAGCTGTGGCTGAATATCCTGGACCGTGCGCCGGCCCACATGGGAGCGCATCTGGCGGCGCTGCACTACTGGTGCGAGAAGTGGCACGGCTCGCGCGAGCTGGCGAACTCGTTCGCGGAATCCGCCGCCGCGCGGGCACCGCAGGGCTCGCTGCTCGCCGCGATGCCGTTGTTCGCGGTCTTCGAGCACCTCCCCGAGGTGAATCTGGTCAGCAGCTTCTACCAGAGCGAGGTCGTGGAGAAGGCGATCCACGGCGCGCTGTTCGCCGTGCACGCGGCCCGCCCCGACGACCCGATGCTGGCGCACGTCCGCCATCTGCTGGTCTTCTTCCTGGTTCGTGCGGAGCGCTGGTCCGAGGCGATGAACCAGCTCATACACATCGACGGCCATGTCGGGGCCCTCCCCTGGACGCTGTCCCCCGACCCGGCGGCGGAGTTCGCGGTGTACCGGGCGCTGGCGGTGGCGGGCTACGAGGCGAACGGCGGGAGCCCGGCGAGCCTGCCGCACTGACGGCTGGGGGCACGGGTGAGCAAGGGGTGGGCCGACGGGGACCTCAGGGCCGCCGTACGCGAAGGCGGCGGGACCGGAATTCTCGAAGCCCCTCGCCCGTTGACGCTTCCGCCCCGGACTCGGACTCACCCCGGGGCCCGTTGGGAGAGCACATGTTCCTGCACAGCCGTACGCCCCAGTTGCCGACCCCCGAGCAGGCTCTGCAGGGCCGGCCTGAGCGGGTGTTCGCGGTCCCCGACCGCCACGTCGTCCTCGGTACGCCGTTGCTCGGCCCCTACCCCGAACACCTGGAGATCGCCGACTTCGGGCTGGGCTGCTTCTGGGGTGCCGAGCGCAAGTTCTGGCAGCTCCCGGTGGGGGTGTGGACGACCCTGGTCGGCTATCAGGGCGGCTGTACGGAGAACCCGCACTACGAGGAGGTCTGCTCGGGTCTGACCGGCCACACGGAGGCGGTCCGCGTGGTCCACGACCCGAAGCTGATCTCGTACGAGAAGCTGCTGAAGACGTTCTGGGAGTCCCACAACCCGACGCAGGGCTTCCGCCAGGGCAATGACGTGGGCACGCAGTACCGCTCCGCGATCCACCCCCACACCCCCGCGCAGGAAGCCGCGGCGGAAGCCTCCCGCACGGCCTACCAACAGGTCCTCACGCGCTCGGGCTTCGGGACGATCACCACGGAGATACTGCCTGCGGAGGGACGGACGTTCTACCCGGCCGAGGGATATCACCAGCAGTACCTGGCGAAGAATCCGGCGGGGTACTGCGGGATCGGCGGGACGGGGGTCAAGCTGGGTGACCCGTTCGGGACGAACTGGGGGGTGTCCTGCCCGACGGGCCTTACGCCAGCTCCCACGGATGATTGATCGCTTGCCTGGACGAGAACCAGAACAGGGTCGCTGTCGAGGGCCACTTCCAGCTTCTCGGAGAATTGCTCTGCGAGCGGGACGGACTGCGCAGAATTCTCCGCGACCACTCGCGCCGCTTCGAGACACGACGGTCATGCCTCCGAACGGCTCCGGTAGCCAACTCCACCCGTACTACCCGGCCAAGTAGGAGGGAAGGGAAACGCCTCGGTCTGCGGCGGCGGCGCCGGTCCAGTTGACGTAGTCGATGCGCAGGGTGTGCGTGCCCTGGGGGATGGTCAGGTTGACGGTCTTGGAGACGGTGCTGCTGCCGTTCTTCCACAGGTCGATCTCGCGCGTGCCGTCGAGGTAGACGCGGATGCCGTCCTGCCCGGACGCGGCGAACGTGAAGGGGCCGCCCGAGCCGAAGTCGCGGGTCACGGTCCAGCGGACGCCGAAGTTGTCCTTGCCGACGCCGGAGACGCCGGGCGCGTTGGCGCCCCAGTTCTCGCTGACCGCCGTGTCGCAGTCCGTGCGCTTCGCCGCACCCGAGAAGGCGGTGTTCGCGAAGACCTGCCGGGTGTAGGTGTTCGTCGTGCAGGTCGCCGCCGACGCCGACGAGGTGGCCACCGCGGCGAGACCGCCCGTCAGCATGGTCACCACCGCGGTCGCGGCGGCCAGACGGGATCTTCCGACACTGCTCGCTGAGTCCCCTTTTGGACACGTGGCTGCCCCGCAGGCAGTCCTACCGGGATGGGGGATTCATGAGAGCAGCCTGTGGTTGTACGGCCAATCGGTTCTTTGGCGCTTTCGATGACAGGGCATCGGGTGACTGCGTCGATTCGCGCCGCTTCGCCTCAACTGCGGCCGACAGGCCCACCTGTTCGCGACATCCAAGCCCGCGTCAGCAGTGGCAACCCGGCGTCCTCGCCCGGCTGTTGCCACAGGAACACCCATATTGGGAACGAACTGGGGGGTGTCTTGCCAGACGGGTATCGCTCCGGCGCACGGGGCACAGCCGTACCAGCCTGAGTCCGGCCAGGCCAGTCGTTGTGCCGTTCGTCCGTCACGCGGCGACAGGGCCAGGTCGTCGTCGATCAACGAAAGGGACTCAGCCCCGGCACGGATCCGTCCGCCTCGGGACTGTCCGCGTGTGTTCGGTGATCCGATGCACGGCGTGGAGGCTCGCACCGGACCGTGAGCCCGATGCCGACCCAACGACCTGCACGATGGAACACACGGTGTGCCGGCAGTCCTCGGCGGCCGGTACAGACCTCGCCCATCCGTAGGGCCGGCGCCGTCGCCCTCCAGCCGGAATCCCACCCACCACACCTTTCGCGAGGTCATCGTCCGCCCGCGGCGCACCTGGCGGCACATGCGATGTCTCGCGACGTGGGCCCGTACGGGCAGCATCGCGACAAGAATCCCACGGAGTATTGCGAGTTGGGTGGGACGGGTTCAAGCTGGGGCATCCGTTCGAGACGAACTGGGGGACGTCCCGCTCGACGGGCGTCACTCCGGCACCAGAAGCGACGGACGAGTAACCCGCCCGTCGCCCACAGCTCATCTCCGTTGATCACCCGAAGCGAAGGAAGCCACCGGTAGGGCTGGGCCGACGATCTGTTGAGCACCGTCGCGGGGAACAAGCACCGTCTCAGCCACCCGTACCTCGTCGAAGCATGGCGGATCCCGCCGAACCACACGCCGGTGGCCGCAATCCGGCACCTTCATGGCCGGAGAATCCCGGGGTGTGGCGAAGGTCCACGGAACGCCCGCGCTGAAGCTTGTTCCCGTTGGGTCATTCAGCCCATGGTCCGGGCCGGCCCGGATGCCCAAAGCTCCACAAAGCGCTTCGCTTGTCCTGGAAACGCAGAGCGGGATGGGAGACAGAGCATGCCAATCACAGGACTCCTGCTGTCGGACAGCCGTGCGCTCTCCGCGCCCGTCGATCTGAACGGGACCGGGCACTACGTGCACTGGGGCGTGATCCAGTTGTCCGTCGCAAACCTCGTGATCATCGGTGTGATGGTGGTTGTCTTCGTCGCCGCCTTGCTGCTGCCCTTTCCCGGAGGCCGCAAATGAGCGACCCGGGTGAGCCCAGCGCGGCCGACGCACCGCAGAGGAACGAGTCCGCCTCGGTCGGCTGGACCGGAGCGGTACGGCGACGGGCGGTTGCGGCCCTGCCCCCGGACAAACTGCTCCCGGACACCCAGCCGGCCTACATGGCGTCATGGATCTACGTCTTCGGCGTACTCACAGTGGCCTCACTGATCGTGGTGCTCGTCACCGGCGGGGTACTCGCGCTCGAGGGGCCCGCGTGGTGGCACGTCTCGGCGACCGGGAAGTACGTGAACGGCCTCCACCTGTGGAGCGTCGAGCTGTTCATGTTCTTCATGGTCATCCATCTGTGGGGCAAGTTCTTCATGGCCGCCTGGCGCGGCCGGCGGGCCCTGACCTGGGTCACCGGCGCGGTGTGCTTCTTCGCCTCGATCGGCACCGCCTTCACCGGCTACCTCGTCCAGCAGAACTTCGACTCGCAGTGGATCGCCGGGCAGGCCAAGGACGGGCTCAACTCGGTCGGTATCGGCGCGTTCTTCAACGTGCTGGACTTCGGGCAGATGCTGATGTGGCACATCGTGCTGCTCCCGTTCGTCCTCGGTCTGTTGACGGTCTGGCACATCCTGCTGGTCCGGCGGCGCGGAATCGTGCCGCCCATCGGGGCGACCGACCCCGCGGACAGCGCCGCGGCCACGGCCACGGCCGCGCCCACCTCCGCCCCTACGCCCGCACCGGGGGAAGTGTTGTGATGAGCCGACGCCCAGAGACGTCCGCGGTGCCGGACCCGGCCGACTTCCCCACCCGGCCGTACGACCTCGTCAAGGAGTTCACAATCGCCCTGGTGGTGGTCGCGCTCCTGACCGCCGGTCTGGCCGCTGTCTTCTCCTCGCCGGACGACAAGCCGGTCACGCTGGCCTCCTGGTCGCGTGCGGACGCCGCGGACTTCACGGCGACCGCAGTGGCCGAACTCGGCGGCACCAGCGGAACGGCCGAGTACGGACCGCCGTACAACCACACGTCCGACGCGGCACAGAAGCTCGGCCCGCTCGGGCTGCAGAGCGCCGCCGGGGTCCGCATCCCGATCGACACCGCCAAAGACTTCGTGCTCGGCCCGCTGGCCAAGGCCCCCGAGTCGCCCGGCGTCCGCGCGGGTCTCGCCACCTGGTCCGCAGCTCCGGCCTCCCAGCAGCAGTCGTGGACCAAGGCCTACTCCGACGCCCTGGCCAAAGCGCCCGGCGGCGACCCCGCCAAGGTCTCGGGCGGCGACTACGGCCCGGTTCCCGTCCTCACCACGCGCCTTCTGGGCCTGGCCAGGTCCGGTGCCCTGGACGGGCAGCTGCAGGCCGAGGGCAGGTTCTACCAGACGGACTACACCCGCCCCCTGCTGTTCCTCTCCGACGGCTCCTACCTGGAGTCCCTGGCCCGAGCCCAGCACCTGGGCGGCGACCAGTGGGGAATGATGAACGAGACCGGAAACTACCCCGGCCAGGCGTGGCTGTGGCTCTACACGTTCTGGTACCAGATCGACCCCTTCAAGTCGTCCGGCAACGCCGACGCCCTGATCTGGGGGCTGATGGCTCTGCTGAGTCTGGGCCTGGTGCTGGTCCCCTTCATTCCCGGCGTGCGGTCCGTCCCGCGCTGGACGCGCGTCCACCGGTTGATCTGGCGCTCGTACTACCGTGAACAGGAGGCTGCGGTGCGGGCCCGGCAGTCAGGGGACTGAAGGACGATCGCAGGTGCGCGTCGTCGTGCCGGCCACGGCAAGGAGCAGGGCGCCACGATCGAGGTCGTCGCCGGTGAGTGAGCGAGCGAAGCACGCGGATCATCAAGGTCGGTCCCCGGCCCGACCCGGTTCTCGACGCCCCGCCAGTCGACGGTCCGGTAAGGCCGAGGTGCCGAGTTACTGAAGAGCCGTGGAACCGGCCACCCGCACGGCGCTGCGGCCGACGCTCCCCGCCGCAGCGAACGTCAGTCGAAAATCAGTGGCCCACTGAACCGGCCGACCCCACGCTGTACGCCATGGAACACCCGCAACACACGATCCGTGCGGCCTACTCGGAATCCGCGATCACCGTCTACCAGGCGTACTCCCCCGAGATCGGCCTGCCCGCCGTCCGCGACGGCCGTTTCCCCGCTGTGTGGAAGCGGGACAGGATGACATGGATCAAGCCGTCGTTCCTGTGGATGATGTACCGCTGCGGCTGGGGCGCCAAGGCAGGGCAGGAGACCGTCCTCGCTGTCGAGATCAGCCGTGACGGCTTCGAGTGGGCGCTGCGCAACGCGTGTCTGTCGGGTTACGTCCGAGGGGTGCACCCCGACCGGGCCGCCTGGCAGCGTCAGTTGAAGCGCGCGCCCACCCGCGTGCAGTGGGACCCCGAGCGGGACCTGCGCCTCCAGCCCCTGCCGTACCGGTCCCTGCAACTGGGTCTCTCCGGCGAGGCCGCACGGCGCTACGCGGACGAGTGGACGCTCGCCATCCGCGACGTGACCCCGCTCGCGCACGGGATCCACGCGCTCGTCAGCCGTGGTGAGTTGGACTCCGCCATGCGACTGTTGCCCCAGGAACTCCCCTATCCCGCTGGAGAGGAATCACTTGCCCACCTCCTGGAATGACGGACCGGCCCACCAGACAGCCGGCCGCGGCCGATGGGTCACACGGCAGCGCCGGCTCGCCGGGGCCGGGATGTCCTGGCCGATCGATGTGGCGCCGACCGATGGCTGACCGCTCCGCGCCCGCTGCGCAGGAGGCGTTCACCACGCTGATGCGCGCACTGATCGCTCCCGGTCTGCGCGCGCTGGGCTTCAAGGGGTCGGGGCAGACGTACGAGCTGCCCCATCTCGAGACCTGGGCTCTCATCGGCTTCCAGAAGTCCGCGCACAACACCGCGGGGCGGGTCGAGTTCACGCTCAACGTGACCGTGGCCGACAAGCTCGGCTGGGCCCAGGCCCGCAGGCGTCAGCCACACCTGCCCGCCCGCCCCAGCCCGAACACGGTGTACGGCCCCGATGCCTGGCACTGCCGCATAGGCCAACTCCTCCCCGCGAAGCGCGACACTTGGTGGACCATCTCGGCCACGACCGACCCCGGCCCCGTTGCCCGCGGTGTCATCACCGCGGTGACGGAGTACGCGCTCCCGGCCATCCGGGAGCAGCGGCGTCCATGACTGCTGAGCTGAGACACCAGCAGTGCCTGGCCGGGAGTCCGGCGGGGTACTGCGGGACAGGGGTGTCCTTCCCGACCAATATGGCGTCGGCCGAAGGATGAGCGGCGACCTCGACAGAGACCGAGACCGTCTGTCCGCGCTGTGGCGGCGCCAGTTCCCGAAGGGGCCTCCCGTGGCGCATGAACTGTGCGCCGCCTACAGCGACCGCTGGGTGCGTTTCCACAGCCTTCCGGGCTCGAAGCGGTATCCGGAGACCGAGGACGAGTACGCCGTCGTCCTCCACCGGTACAACACGGTCCTGGACGAACTCTTCGAGGGCACCGACGTCCACGTCGTCACCGTGGCCTGGTCATGGGGGCCGGACGGGCCGGAAGACCCGCCACGGCGACGCGAGGTGCACCCCGAAGGCAGCCTGTGGACGACGTTGGCCCACGAGGACGATCCGGACCCCGAACTCCACAGCTACACGCATCTCTACGCCGACCGCCGCCCCTGGCGGCCGGGGACGGTCGACGCGATCCTCCGCGAGGTCGCGGACGACGTGCTCGGCGGAGTGATCATCGGCGACAGCGGACTCACCCGTATCCACCATCCCTACGACGGCGGCGCGGACGTCATCGCGACGAGTCCCGAAGCACGGGACCGACTGCGTGAGAGCCACCGCGACTGGCTGCCCCGAACCCCGAGCGGCCTTTGAACAGATGTGAACAGAACCGGGAGCGACCTCGGAATCCGCGATCACCGTGTGGCGACCAGGCGTGCTCCCCCGCGATCGGCCTGCCCGCCGTCCTGAGGGCCGTTTGCCCGTCGTGTGGAAGCACGTGACGGCCGCGTCGCCTGGGCGAAGAGGTGCGGTCAGTGGGTCTCACGTCCCAGGACCGAACGGACCGTCAACGGCTCGTACGGCCGCGTCCCCTCCCCGGCTCAAGAAAGTCGCCGGGCGGATCTAGTCCACTTCGACGCCGAAGTCCTGAACGAGTTCCTCCAGGCCGCCCGTGTAGCCCTTGCCGCCGAGCACGAAGTCCCAGTCCCCGTTCGGCCTTCGGCGGAACGAGCCGAGTACGAGAGCGGTTTCGCGTGGCCGGCCGTCCGAGACGTCGAGTCGTCCCAGTTCGTTCAGCCCCGGGTCGCGCAGGCGGATGCAGGCGTCCGTGAAGCCGGAGAGATCCGCCCCGGGGTTTGCCTCGGGGTCGACGGCCGCGACGAGGACGAACCGGTCGGCCTCGTCCGGCAGGCTGTCGAAGGAGACACAGATCGCGGCCTTGTCAGGTGCCGTGGGGGGCAGGGCGCGGACCGAACCGTCCGCGGTTCGAGGGTTGTTGAAGAAGACGAAGTGCTCATCGCTGAGGACACGGTTGCCGCGGCACACCAGAGCGCACACGTCCAGGACGACACTTCCGGTCCACGACATGCCCAGGACGTTGTAGTCGTCGGGCAGCCGGGAGTCCGAACCGGACGGCACCGGCTGCGCGGGCCGACGGGCGGTTTCGCCCAGGCGCCCGCGCAGTCCATGGCGATGCAGCAGGTCCACGAGTTCGGTGCCCGAGATCAGTTCGAGCGGTTTTCCGTTGGCGAAGGTGTGCGAGCCGGGACCGAACCCCGACGTCGTCACGAGGACGCCCTTGTTGGCGCCGGCGTCCTGGACGGTCCCGTACAGGTCACGCACGGCGGTGGGCGGCACCGTGTTGCGGTAGCGCTTCACCTGTACGACGATCTTGCCGCCGCGGATCGGTGTCGGGTCCAGTGCGTCGACGTCGACGCCTCCGTCGTTGGAGCGTTGCGTGGTGACCGCCTGCATCCCCATGGACCGGAAGAGATCGGCGACGAGGTTCTCGAAGAGAATCGGATCCATGCCGTACAGGTCGGGTTCCTCGTCACTGCCGTGCGTGACAACGCGGTTGCCGACGTCAAGGGTCAGGCGGCTCGGGCGTACCGGGGTCAACTGGTCGGGGCGGGGCGAAAGTTGGCCGCGCAGCGCGTCGGCGAGACAGCTGCCCGCGTCCACCTGTGCCAGGTGCAGGTCGCGGAACGTCGCACGTGACGCCATGACGGTGGCCAGGTAGATGTACCCCGGTCGGCCCGTCGTGGGGTCGTGTCCGTCCACGAACCCGTTCAACGTCACCGACTCCAGCGCGCCCAGCTCGTCCGCGGCGAAGAGCTGGTGCAGGACCAGCAGCGTGCACTGCGCGAGAACCTCCCGGTACAGGGCCCGGCGCTGCCCCACCGGGCGGAGAGTCTCCTTGTCCTGGTCCGTCCCGGACACGTACCGAACGGACTTGACCTCGGGAATGATGTCGTAGGCGGGCAACTCCCAGTCCAGCACGAGTTGTTGAGCTGCCGGATCGTAGGCGGCCGCCACCTGGCGCGGAAAGTCCTCCGGCCACGACCTGGAGGCGTAGAGAGCGCCCGAGAAGTACTCGACCACGGATTCGGGATCGCGGCGCCTCACCCCCTCGGTCACCTCGACGATGCCGGCGTTGTGCCGTCGCACTTCGGCCAGCCGGGCATCGGCCCACTGCTGGTACTCCCGCTGGTAGGACGCCAGTTGCTGCTGCCGTTGCGCTTCGGCCGTCCGGGCGGCCTGCCAGTCCCGCTCGAAGCGCGCCCGTGCCTCGGCCTGCGCCTGAGCCCGGCGATGGGCGGTCCACCCGCTCTGTGTCTGGTAGTGGTCGAAGTCCGGCATGGGCACGGGCTGCGCCAATGCTCCTGGAGCGAAGGGCTGGACGTCCTCGGAGCGCAGGAGTGAGGAAGCCCTGAAAACCGGTGCCTGACAACCCGAGGCAAGAAGACCTTGCAGCGACGCAACCTGTGCGTCCAGTTCCTCCGTGCGGCGCAGCGCCTCAGCCTGCCGGTACTCACGATGGCTCTGCGCGGCCCGCCGCTGATGGGCACGCGCCTGCTGCTCTTCCTGTCTCTGTCGTCTGGCTTCCGCCTGCATCTGGCGCTGCTGCTGCCGTTGAATTTCAGCCCAGACGCCGACAACGCCGGTGGAACGACGACTCATGAGGTGCTGGCCCTCCCCGAGGCACTCCGGTTGTCCCCACAACCAGTTGTAACCAGACGACTCTACTCAGCAATTGCCGTCTCGCACATCCACCCGTCAAGGGCACCGCGCTCCCCTCATCCCCGCAGGTCAACCCAACTGGAGGGTAACCAAGGACGTGCCGGGCCGTGATGGCCGCGCCCAGACCCGGGCGGAGCGGACCGAGCCGGCCGCGAGGGCGCCCCGCTCCGCGCTCGGCCCCACCCGGATCCGCTCGCGAGGAGTGGCTACCGGCCGAGGGGCGCGGCTCCCTTGAGGTAGGTCAGCCGGGCCCGGTCGGGCTCGGTCGTCAGGTCGAGAGCGGTCACGGGGTGGCGGGTCCACATGGGCGTGCCGTCGATCCACGGCACGAGCACGGTGAAGGGGCGGAGCAGGCCGTGGACCTCCGCGACACCCGCCGGCGGAAGACCTTGTGCCGACTGCCTCCTGGCGAGCCGCAGCAGCATGGGCGGAGTCCCGTTTGGATCGCCGTCGGCCCGGTACAACAGCAAGTAGGCCTCGCCCGCGTCCGGTTCGCGCAGCAGCAGCCAGCGCATCGGGCGCACCTGCTCGCGGACTGCCAGTCGGGCGACAGCCCGGGCGTCTCGTGCCTTGGACACGAAGCCCAGCAGACAGAAGGGCGCGACCGCGAAGAAGAAGTATCCACGGCCGGTGGTCCCGCCGAAGATGTGCAGCACACCGGCGAACCCGCCCAGCACCGTGACAACCATCGAGGCACCGAGGAGGGGAAGGTCGAAGGCGGTGAGCAGGTTACGGTCGCGCCACCAGACCAACGGCTCCCGGCCGGCGGTCACAGGTGCGGGCGGCTTCGGCTCCGCGTCCCCGGCCGTGGAGCGCACCGCCGCTTCGCGGAGAGCCTCGTAGGAAAGTTCCCCGGCAGGAAGGGGTGCCTGCCGGGAACGCAGGGCGGCGGCCCTGCGACGGCGCTTCCTCCTCGGCTCGGGAGCCAGCCGGAACATCGCGCCGGCCCATGCCGTGAGCACTGTCACCAGACCGCCGAGGAACGTCATCACCCACGCGAAGGCACTGGCCTCCGTGTCGTCCTGGAACCCGTTGAAGCAGCCCACTGCCACGCCCGGGGCTGCCAGGAGGAGGCCCACGAACCCGATGCGCAGCAACCACTTCTCAGGTGCGGCGCCCGGGCCCAAGGGGGGAAGGTCCCAGCGATCGGCCATGCCTCTCCTCAACTCGTGTGTCGGAGATCAGACACACGAGTCGGCCGGACGGTTGCACCGGCACGAGGGCGGGGAGAGTCAGCCCTCGGCGCGTGCCGGCAGGCGCCAGCCCGGGCGGGGGAAGTGGCAGGTGTAGCCGTCCGGGTAACGCTGCAGATAGTCCTGGTGCTCGGGCTCGGCCTCCCAGAAGGGGCCGACCGGCTCCACCTCGGTCACGACCTTGCCGGGCCACAGGCCGGAGGCGTCCACGTCGGCGATCGTGTCCTCGGCGATCCGCTTCTGCTCGTCGTCCACGTAGTAGATCGCGGAGCGGTAGCTGAGGCCGATGTCGTTGCCCTGGCGGTTCTTGGTGCTCGGGTCGTGGATCTGGAAGAAGAACTCCAGGAGCGCGCGGTAGTCGGTCTTCTCCGGGTCGTAGAGGATCTCTATGGCCTCCGCGTGCGTGCCGTGGTTGCGGTAGGTCGCGTTCTCCACGTCACCGCCGGTGTATCCGACGCGGGTCGCTGTCACGCCCGGGAGCCGACGGATCAGCTCCTCCATCCCCCAGAAGCATCCGCCCGCCAGTACGGCCCTCTGCGTCTGCGCAGCCATCGCGATCCCTCCACTTTCTGTCGGCTCGGTCACCCACAGTCCACAACGCGCGAGGACGCCCCGCGATTCCGTACCCGCACGACCGGGCGGCCTGGAGGATCGGTTGTTTCCGACGGCTCTGACGGCTCCGAGGGCGCCGAATGCCGGTTATGGCCGGTATTCAGGGATCGTACGACGACCTGCTCGACGCGGTACCCCGTGCACCGGCCGGAATGCCGGACGCCGGGGACGCGGGTGCCCCGGTCGCGGTGTTCGTGGACGGTGGGCCGGTGGGGGACGTGTGGGGCGGGTTCGCCGACGCGGACCGCACCACCCCGTGGCAGCGCCTTCGCCGGCTGTCTCGACCTGTTGCCCGGCCTCCTCGCCGCGCGGCGCATCCCGTACGCCGGGTTCCCCGCCGGAGCCGCCCTCGCCGCGCGGTCGGCCGTCGTCGGGGGCCGGCTGCTCGACGGTGTCGCGGTGTGTCCCCAGGACACGGCGGAGGATCTCGAAGAGATCGCCGTACGTACGGGGTTCGGGCTCGTGCCCTTCGCCGTGGACGCGCACGCGGCGCAGTGGGGGACGCTGCCGCGGCCGATCGCGGCCGTCGTCCGGCACCGGCTCCCGCACGGCATCGCCGTCGACGAGAACACGCTGGTCGAGGTGGCGGTGGACGGCCGTGCGCATGTCTCCGGACTGGGGCGCGCGCACTCCGTACGGCCGTCGGCGGACGGTGGTGCGCTCGTACGCTCCTATGGAGCCGGCGAGTCGTTTCCCGTGCGCCGAGGCCGCCGAACCCCCTGCCCGACCCGCTTCGACGGCAAGTTAAGGTAAGCCTTACCTGGTCAGTTTCGATCGGAGTGACAGTGACAGTGCGCGCGTTCAAGAGGAGGGCTGTCACGGCGGTGTCCGCCGTGACCGTCGTCGGGGGGTTGCTGGCCGGGTGCTCGTCCTCCTCCGCGGACAACGATGCCGAGAAGACGGGCGAGGGCTCGCAGAACAAGGTGATCGGCGCCTCGGAGGGGCCGTCCGCAGCGCCGAGCACCCTCGCGACCGGCATGGGCGCGGACACCGACACCGACGGGACCTTCCCCCGGACCGTCACCCACTTCGAGGGCAGGACGACGATCAAGGCGAAGCCCACGAAGATCGCCGTGCTGAGCACCGGGCAGCTCGACGACCTGCTCTCCCTCGGCACCGTCCCGGCCGCCACCACCCGCGCCGACAACGCCGGGCTCGTCCCCGACTACCTCGCGGACGCCTTCCCGGCCGACAAGTCGAAGCTGGCCGCGATGACGGACGCGGGCACCCGTCAGGCCCCCAACCTGGAGACGCTCGCCGCCGCCAAGCCCGACCTGATCCTCGCCAACGACTCGCTCGGCGACCTCTACCCCAAGCTGTCGAAGATCGCGCCGACCGTCATCACGGCGGGCAACGGCATCAACTGGAAGCGCGACCTGCTGCTCGTCGGCGACGCGATCGGCAAGGGTCAGCAGGCGCGGAAGCTGCTCGACAGCATCGTCGAGGACGCGCACGAGAAGGGGGAGGCGCTGTCGAAGACCTCCGTGTCGATGCTGCGGTTCACGCCCGGCCGGACCCGGATGTTCGGCGTCTCCTCCTTCACCGGTTCGATCGCTGTCGACATGGGCCTCGACCGGCCCAAGTCACAGCAGTTCAAGGCGATTTCGCAGGACATCGGCGCGGAGAGCATCGACTCGGCCGACGGTGACTGGATCTTCTACTCGGTGCAGGGGGACGCCGGCAGGACCGACGCGGCGAGCGTGCTGGCCGGGCCGCTGTGGAAGTCGATGAAGGCCGTGAAGGCCGGGCACGCGGTGAAGGTCGACGACGACCCCTGGTACCTCAACGCGGGCCCCACCGCCGCGCGCCTCGTCGTCCTCCAACTCGCCCAGGGCATCAGCAAGTAGAGACGACAAACAGAGAGACGAGCGGCGGAAGAGAAGTGAGCCTCAAATGCCTCGCCTGGCCGGCGGCCGCGCTCGCGGTGGCCGCCGCCGTGCTGCTCAGCCTCGCCGTCGGCACCCGCCCCGTCCCGCCGGCCGCGGTGCTCAACGCCCTTCTGTACAGCGGGAGTTCACCCGACGCGCTCGTCGTACGGTCGCTGCGGCTGCCCCGCACCGAGATCGGACTGACGGCGGGCACGGCGCTCGGCGTGGCGGGCGCGGCACTGCAGGCCGTCACCCGCAACCCGCTCGCCGACCCGGGCATCCTCGGCCTCAGCCAGGGCGCGGCGGCCGGTGTCGTCCTCGCCGTCGCGACCGGCCTCGCGAACGGCTTCGGGGGCTACGTCTGGTACGCCTTCGCCGGTGCCGTCCTCGCCGCCTGCCTGGTCTACGGCATCGCCGCGCGCGGGCGCGGTGGCGCGTCCCCGGTGAAACTCGCCCTCGCCGGAACGGCGTTGTCCGCGATGACCGCCGGCGGTACGACCGTCGTCCTGACCTCCAGCTCCGCGACCCTGGACCAGTTCCGGTTCTGGCAGGTCGGCTCGCTGAGCGGGCGGGACGCCGGCACCGTCGTGGAGATGCTGCCGTTCCTGGCGGCGGGCGCGGTGCTGGTGCTCGCCTGCGCGCGCGGGCTGGACGCGCTGGCGCTCGGGGACGAGACGGCGCGCGCTCTGGGGCACCGGGTGGGGGTCGTACGGGTGTGTGCGGCGCTGGGGGCGACCCTGCTGGTGGCGTCGGCGGTGGCCGCCGCCGGTCCGATCGCCTTCGTCGGGCTCGCCGTCCCGCATCTGGCGCGCCGGCTCACCTCGGGCGGTCATCGCAGTCTGCTTCCGCTGTCCGCGCTGCTCGGTGCGGCGCTGCTGGTCGCGGCGGACGCGGCGGGCCGGATGGTGCGGGCGCCGGCGGAGGTGCCGGCCGGGGTGATGACGGCGTTGGTGGGGGTGCCGGTGCTGGTGGTGCTGGTGCGGCGCCGGGGAACCGCCCTGTGAGCACCACCGGCGTCACCGTCCTGCGCCCCCGCCCCACCGTCTCCCTGCTCCTGCACCGCCGTTCGGCCGTCGTGGCCGTAACTCTGGTACTGCTGCTGGCCGTTGCGATGGGCGCCGCCGCGTGCCTCGGCCAGACCTACATCCCGCCCGCCGAGGTGTGGCACACGCTGCGCACCGGTTCGGGGCAGTACGACCTTGTCGTCAACGAGTTGCGGGTGCCGCGGATCGTGCTGGGCGCGCTGGTCGGGGTCGCCCTCGGGCTTGCGGGGGCGCTGGTGCAGACCGTCACGCGGAATCCGCTGGCCAGCCCGGACGTGATCGGGGTCGGGCACGGTGCCGCCGCCGCGACCGTGCTCGCGCTGTCCACCGGGCTGGTCGCCTCGCCCGGTGCGATGCCGGTCGTCTCCGTGGCGGGCGGACTGGCCGCCGCCGCGCTCGTGTACGTGCTGGCGTGGCGGCACGGGATGCAGCCGAGTCGGTTCGTGCTCACGGGAGTTGGTATCGGAGTCGCGCTGTCGGCCGTCGTGCAGCTGTACCTCGCCGACAGTGAGCTGGAGGCCGCCGAGCAGGTCAAGCTGTGGCTGACCGGCTCGCTGAACGGGCGCGGCTGGGAGCAGGCGGGGCCGCTGGCCGTCGTACTGCTGGTGTGTCTGCCCGCGCTGGTGTGGGCGAGTCGGGCCGTACGGCCGCTCGGGCTCGACGCCGATACGGCGGCCTCGCTCGGGGTGCGGGTGGACCGGACGCGGCTCGCGCTGACCGTGCTCGGGGTGGTGCTGGCCGCGACGGCGACCGGGGCGGCCGGGCCGATCGGGTTTGTCGCGCTGACCGCTCCGCAGTTGGCCCGCCGGCTCACGCGTACGCCTCAACTGCCTTTGCTGTGTTCGGCGTTGACGGGTGCGGTGATTGTGGTGGCGGCCGATCTCGCCGCCCGCACGGTGCTGCCCCCGCTGGAGGTTCCGGTGGGGGCGCTCACCTCGTTGGTCGGGGGGCCGTATCTGTTGTGGCTGTTGGGGCGGAACAGGGTGGGAGGCTGAGGTTCGTCGACGGCTGCGGGCGGGTGGGGGCTGGTCGCGCAGTTCCCCGCGCCCCAAAAACACCGGTCGCCCTGCGTCTTTCAGGGGCGCGGGGCTGTATCGATTTGCGGCTCCGCCGCGTGGGCGCGAGCAACCATGAGGCACCCGCACTCGACAGCGCACCGCGCCCCTGAAAGCGGCTGTGCTGGTCCGACCTTCAGGGGCGCGGGGAACTGCGCGACCAGCCCCCACGCACCCGCACTCGACAGCGCGCCGCCCCCACGCCCCTGCTAAGCGCTTCGCTGGATGTGCGTTAGAGGTCGGTTTTCGGCCGCAGCGCCGTCGTGGCTGGTCGCGCAGTTCCCCGCGCCCCGTTGGGGCGCTGCCGAACCGCAGTCGACTTCACCAGGTCCGCTTAGATATGCGTGCGGACATCAGACGTGGAGTGACCACCGCGGTGCGGCTCGCG
>NZ_JBFAJD010000075.1:0-23092 GCF_040655035.1 Streptomyces sp. NPDC050549 | reverse complement strand
GACGGCACGAGAAGGACACCCCGAACTTCGCGCAGGACCCGCAGGGCGATGTGATCCCGCTGGACAGCCACATCCGGCTCGCCAACCCACGCACCACGCAGAGCGCCGACCAGCGGATCCTGCGCCGGGGCTACAACTACGACCGGGGCATGGACAGCAACGGCAACCTCGACATGGGCCTGCTGTTCTGCTGCTACCAGCAGGACCTCGCCCGGCAGTTCGAGACCGTGCAGAAACGCCTGGCCGGTGAACCCCTGGTCGACTACGTCTCGCCGTACGGCGGCGGCTACTTCTTCGCCCTGCCCGGGGCCCGCGACACCGCCGACTGGCTGGGCCGCACCCTGCTGACCTGAGAGCAGGGTCAAGAACGGGCCAACAAACCATGAGAATCTCCTGACCCGCCGTTCGCCCTGACGTCATTGCCGCTCCCCCGGGCCGCCGCCACCATTGCCCAGGATCCGGCTGTAGATGGCACAAACATCGAATGCGCGGGCCCGGCCCTGGACTTCGATGCTCCCTCGGAAGGCGAGACAGCATGATCGGCACAGAAAGATCCTCAGGCGGGCGACGTCACGTGACGCGCATTGGCGCCTTGCTCGGCGCTGCCGCACTGGCGACCGCCGGCGGGGCCGTCCCCGCGGCAGCGAACTCCGGCGGTCACCACCCCTCCGGCAGCACGCACACGTCGACGCCGATCAAGCACGTGGTCGTGATCTACGACGAGAACATCTCCTTCGACCACTACTTCGCCACCTACCCGCAGGCCGCGAACACCGACGGAACGACGTTCAAGGCCACGGCGCACACGCCGAAGGCCGACAACCTGCTCAACGCCGGGCTGCTGACGACGAACCCGAACCTGTACACCCCCAAGCGGCTGAGCAGTTCGCAGGCGATGACCTGCGACCAGAACCACTCCTACGGCCCCGAGCAGTACGCGGCCGACGGCGGCAAGGCCGACAAGTACGTCGAGAACACCGAGGTCAACAAGTGCAGTGGCCTCTTCGGTGAACCCGGCCTGGTGATGGACTACTACGACGGCAACACCGTCACGGGCCTGTGGAACTACGCCCAGCAGTACTCCCTCAACGACAAGTCGTTCAGCTCGGTCTACGGCCCCTCCACACCCGGCGCCCTGAACCTGATCTCCGGTCAGACCCACGGCGTGATCTCCGTCGACCCGGCCTCCGGCACCGAGAACCCGAAGCAGACAACGACCCCGGACCCGTACACCGTGGTCTCCCCGAACACCAAGGGCATCGGCACGGTCATCAACGACCCCGACCCGGCCTTCGACGACTGTTCGGACAAGGACCACACCAGCACCAACGCGCTCGCGGCGATGCAGGGCAAGAACATCGGTGACCTGCTCAACAACAAGGGCGTGAGCTGGGGCTGGTTCCAGGGCGGCTTCCGGCCCAGCACCGCCTGGGACGGCAAGAGCGGCGACTACGCCAAGTGCGGCGGCACCACCCACACCAACGCCGGCGGCGCAGCGGTGGTCGACTACAGCCCGCACCACTCGCCGTTCGAGTACTACAAGTCGACGTCCAACCCGCACCACCTGGCCCCCAAGAGCGTCAGCGAGATCGGCCACAACGGGCGCGCCAACCACAACTACGACCTCACGGACTTCGACGCCGCCCTCAAAACCGGCAACCTCCCCGCGGTGAGCTTCCTGAAGGCGGCCGAGTACCAGGACGGGCACGCCGGTTACTCCGACCCGACGGACGAGCAGAACTTCCTGATCAAGGAGATCAACGCGCTGCAGCAGTCCCCGGATTGGAAGTCCACCGCTGTCGTGGTCGCCTACGACGACTCCGACGGCTGGTACGACCACGTGACCTCCACGGTGCGCAACGGCTCCACCGACTCCACCGTCGGCTCCAACGGCAAGGCCCTCGACAGCCCGGCCTGCCAGTCCGGTCCGGCCGCCAAGGGCGGCTACGCGGACCGCTGCGGACCGGGCACCCGGCAGCCGCTGCTCGTCATCTCGCCCTACAGCAAGGTCAACAAGATCGACCACACGCCCACCGAGCAGACGTCGATCACCCGGTTCATCGAGAACAACTGGCACACCGGCCGGATCGGAGACGCGTCCTTCGACCAGCGGGCCGGCAGCCTCACCCACATGTTCGACTTCAAGCACCCCAACAACAAGCAGGTGCTGCTGAACACGAACGGCTCCGTGAAGTCGGTCAAGCGGATCCCGCACTACACGCAGACGGCCTCGTCCGCGTCCGACCTGGCCGCATACAACCAGGACCTCGCCGCGCAGAACGTCTCCTACTCGGGTTCCACCTCAACGAGCCTGCCGATTGCCATCGCGGCCGGCATCCTCACCGCCGGCGCGGCGACCACCGCGTTCGCCCTGCACCGCCGCAAGGCGCGCACCCGGGGCGCGACCACGACTGTGTGACCACTGCGGTGTGACCGCGCAACATCCCTGCGGACGGCGGGGTCCCTGCTCACGGGCCGGGACCCCGCCGTCCCCGCATACGCTCATCTGGACAAGACCCACAGGCCCGCAACGTGCCGGCTGCCGGGTGGAAGCCTTGGCCGACAGCAGGTGAACCCTGACGCCAGGGTTAATGGTGTGTCAGCCGATCACCGGATGGCCGGGCGGCGCCGTCGCGCGGCAGCCGGATGACGATCCGTGTCCCCGCGGCGGGTTTCGAGAGGGCCGTGACGGTGCCGCCGTGCGCCGTGATCAGTTCTTTCACCACGGCCAGGCCGATGCCGCTGCCCCCGCTGCGGTTCCGGGCGGCGCTGCCGCGCCAGAGCCGGTCGAAGACGTGCGGGAGTTCGCCGGCGGGAATGCCGGGGCCGTCGTCGGTAACCTCCACGAGTACCGCGTTGCCTTCGGCGGATGCGGTGACGGTGACGGTGTCGCCGGGGCGGCAGTAGCGGGCCGCATTGCTCAGCAGGTTGCCCAGGGCCTGGTGGATGCGGTCGGCGTCGGCGTGGACGGGCAGCGGCTGGGTGGCGATGCGGGTGCGGACGGTGAGTCCGGCGGCGCGCAGTTCGGCCTCCCGGTCGGTCACGGCGTGGCGTACGAGGTGGGCGAGTTCGACCGGCGCCGTGTTCAGGGACAGCCGGGCCGATTCGGCCTCGGACAGTTCGGCCAGGTCGCCGACGACCCGGCCCAGGCGCAGGGTCTGGTCGTGGAGTGCGGCCAGGCGGCCCGGTGAGGGGGTGTCGTATCCGTCACGCAGCTCCTCCAGGCCGGCCTGGAGCGCGGCCAGCGGGGTGCGCAGTTCGTGGGCGACGTCGGCCGAGAGGCGGCGGCGGGCCTGTTCGGCGTGAGTGACGTCGTCGGCCATGCTGTCGAAGGCGCGGGAGAGGTCGCCCAGTTCACCGGGCGCGTCCACCCGGGCGCGGGCGGTGTGGTCACCGGCAGCGAGCGCACGGGCGGTGCGGGCGATCCGCACGACGGGGGCAGTGAGACGGCCGGTCACGTACCAGCTCACCCCCAGGGCCAGCGCCAGGGCGGCCACGGCCGCGCCGCCGACCCAGCCCCAGGCGATGTTCCGGCCGGCCGTTCCGGACCCGTAGGGGAAGCGCAGTTGGACGGAGCCCACGGTGCTGCCGCCGGACACGACGTCGGCGCTCGCGCTGCGGCCGGAGGCGGCGCCGTGTCCCATGCCGTGCCCCGAACCGGGCATGTCCGCGTCGTGCCCCGTGTCCTCCGACGATGCGGCCGTGGACAGGATCACCCCGCCGTCGGCGTCCCACAAGGTGAGCACCGCGCCGGCCCCGTCCGCGAGCGTGCGGGTGGGCCCGAGATCGGCCGCGCTCCAGCCACCCGCGCTGCGGTAGGCGGCCCCGGCCGCGGCGGCCGTGCGATCGGCGATGCGCTGGCGGTCGGCCTGCTGCGCCGTGCTGATGCCCCGATCGGTGCCGACCAGGGCTGCCGCCGTCAGGAGGGCCACCGAGGACAGGGCGACCACGGCGAACGCCGCGAACAGGCGCCTGCCCAGCGGCCCGAGTTCCAGGCGACGGCCTGACTCACTGGTCACGGGTCAGCCCCAGGCGGTAGCCGACACCGAGCACCGTCTCGACGACACCCGAGCCGTCGGAGCCCAGCTTGTGCCGCAGGTTCTTCACGTGCGAGTCGATGGTGCGTTCGTAGCCGGTGAATTCGTACCCCTGGACCCGGTTGACCAGTTCGTAGCGCGAGTACACCCGTCCCGGTACCGAGGCGAGCGCGGTGAGCAGACCCCACTCGGTCGGTGTCAGCTCCAGCGCCGCGCCGTCGAGCGTCGCCTCGTGCCGTGCTTCGTCGATGCGCAGCCGACCCCCGCCGTACAAGAGCGCGGGTTCCCCCGGAGTGCCGGATGCCGCCCCGGCCCGGTGCAGCACCGCCTGGACGCGCAGCACCACCTCGGTGGGGCTGAACGGTTTGGTGACGTAGTCGTCGGCGCCCAGCCGCAGCCCGTGGATCCGGTCCTCGACCGCGCTGCGCGCCGTGAGCACCACGACCGGGATCCCGCCGCGGGCGTGCGCCTCCCGCAGCACCTCTTCGCCGTCCACGTCCGGCAGGCCGAGGTCCAGGACCGCGAGGTCCACCGACCCGTCGCCGAGCAGCCGGATCGCCTCGGCGCCCGAGGCGGTCGTCACCACCGCGTACCCCGCTCGCTCCATGTAACGGCGCAGCAGTTCGCGGATCTCCTTCTCGTCCTCGACGACGAGCACGGTGGTGGCCATGCACCCAGGTGTACGGGCCGCGGGCCGCCACTGCCAGGGCCGAACAGCCCCCGTGGGCATGTCCGTTGGGCTCCATACCGACTCCACACCACCGCCATGCCGTCTGCGACGCCCGGCGGGACGGTGAAAGCGCGTCAAAGAAGAGCACGTCGGCGCAGGAACCGAAGAACAGACCCGAGAAGGTGCGTCATGAAGCGCAACGCCAAGCTCGCCACCGCGGTCGCCGCGGCAGCGGCCGTCGTAACCGGCGGCATCCTCGTCGCCGGCCCGGCCACCGCCGACGCGGCCGGAGGACGGACGCCCGCCACGCAGTCCACCACGCAGACCTCGATGATGAACGGTCAGCAGCACTCCTACCGCCACGGCGGCGAGGGGACGGGAGTCGGGGACGGCAACGGACCCTGCTCGCTCACCGGTACGGCCGCCACCACCGCACCCAGCGGCACCCTGAGCGCGGCCCAGAAGACCACGCTCGCCCACATGGCCGAGGAGGAGAAGCTCGCCCACGACCTCTACACCGCGTTCGCCGCCCGCTACGACGCCCCGGTCTTCGACCGGATCGCCGCCGCCGAGACCCGTCACCTCGATGCGGTCCGCACGCTCCTCGACCGCTACGACGTGAACGACCCCACCGCCGACAAGGCGGCCGGCGACTTCACCGACACGACCGTACAGGCCACGTACGACCGTCTGCTGAAGCAGGGCACCGGCAGCGTGGACGGCGCGCTCAGGGCCGGCCTCACGTTCGAGACCGACGACATCGCCGCCCTCACGCAGGCGCGGTCCGGGCTCGACGCCCCGGACGTCGAGCAGGTGTACGCCAACCTGCTCGCCGCCTCCCGGATGCACCAGGCCGCCTTCGGCCACTGGCTCGACCGGTGATCGCTTCCGTCCGGGGCCTTCACCCGAGAGGCAATATACCCAGGGGGGTATTTGACAGCCCTGCGGCGAGCGCTTTAGCCTTGCCGCCATAGATACCCCCCAGGGTATTGTCAGGAGGTTCTGAACGTGGCTCGTGAAGTGCATCTGGAAGCGCTCGCCGCGGCTCTGGCCGCCGGCGAGGTCGTCGTGGACGTCCGGGAGCCGGGCGAATACCTGGCCGGCCATGTACCGGGCGCGCGGCTGATGCCGCTCGGCGCACTGGCGGGCCGGATCGGCGAACTGCCCGCCGGCCGACCGGTGTACGTGATCTGCGCCAGCGGCAACCGCAGCCTGACCGCCGCCGACCGCATGAGCGGGGCCGGCATCGAGGCGTACTCCGTAGCCGGCGGCACCAGCGGCTGGGCCCGGACCGGCCGTCCCCTGGTGACCGGACCCCACGCCACCGCGGCCTGACCGGACCCGCCGCTGTCGGCCGCCCCAGGCCCCCGCCCGACCCTTCGGGCACCGTATCCACAGTCACATCCGATGGGAGTCCTCCCTTGGCCTCCGTACCCTCACCCCCCACCCACCGCCATGTCGTCATCGTCGGCGGGGGCAGCGCCGGGATCAGCGTCGCGGCCCGGCTGCGCCGCGCCGGTGTCACCGGCATCGCCCTGATCGAACCGTCCGACACCCACTGGTACCAGCCGCTGTGGACGCTGGTAGGCGGCGGCCAGGCGCCGCTGCGCGCCACCCGCCGCCCCGAGGCGTCCGTCGTCCCCGACGGAGTGCACTGGATCCGGCAGGCCGCCCAGGCCGTCGACCCGGACCTGCGGACCGTCACCCTCACCGACGGACGCAAACTCGGCTACGACTTCCTCGTCATGGCGCCCGGCCTGCAACTCGACTGGAACGGGGTGCCCGGCCTCGCCGAGGCCATCGGCCACGACCGTGTCACCAGCAACTACGCACCCGAGTACGCGCCCCGGACCTGGGACCTGATCCGGGGCATGCGCTCGGGCACGGCTGTCTTCACCCACCCGGCCACCCCGCTCAAGTGCGGCGGCGCCCCGCAGAAGATCGCCTACCTGGCCGCAGACCACTGGCGCAGGCAGAAGGTCCTGGACCGCATCCGGATCGTCCTCGCGATCCCCGACCCCGCCCTGTTCAAGGTGCCGGCCTGGTCCGAGGTACTGGAGAAGGTCGCCGCCCGGTACGGCGTAGAGGTGCGGCTGCGCTCGGAGATGACCGCCGTCGACGGCGACGCCCGTGAACTGACCGTCACCGATCACGCCACCGGAACCAAGGAGACCCTCGCCTACGACCTCCTGCACGCCGTGCCACCGCAGAGCGCCCCGGACTGGGTCAAGACCGGCCCGCTCGCCGACCCCGCGAGCCCGCAGGGATTCATCGCGGCCGACAAGCACACCCTCCAACACCCGGGGCATCCCGAGGTCTTCGTGCTCGGTGACGTGGCGAACCTGCCCACGTCCAAGACCGGCGCGGCCGTCCGCAAGCAGGCCCCGGTGGTCGCCGCCAACCTGCTCGCAGCCATGCAGGGCGCCGAGCCCACCCGCCGCTACGACGGCTACACCTCCTGCCCGCTGGTGACCGCCCGCGACAAGATGCTTCTCGCCGAGTTCGACTACGACCTGAAGCCCACCCCGAGCTTCCCGCTCATCGACACCTTCAAGGAACGCCGCGACATGTGGCTGTTCAAGCGGTACGGCCTGCCGCCGCTCTACTGGCACGGCATGCTCACCGGCCGCATCTGACCGGCCGGCCCGGGCATCCCCCGACCCGGGCCGGTCACCTCATCACCCCTCACCAGGGCCAACCCTGTCCATCCATATACCTCCCAGGGTATTAGGCGCATCCATTCGCAACGGAGGCCATCCGTGTACTTCGCCCAGCACTACCTCGACTGCCTCTCCCAGGCGTCCTACCTCATCGCCGACGAGTCCACCGGCAAGGCCGTCGTCGTCGACCCGCGCCGCGACGTCTCGGAGTACCTCGCCGACGCCGAGGCCCACGGCTTCACCATCGAAGCCGTCATCAACACCCACTTCCACGCCGACTTCCTCGCCGGTCACCTCGAACTCGCCGACCGCACCGGCGCCTGGATCGGCTACGGACACCGCGCCGAGACGGAATACCCCATCCGCAGGCTCACCGACGGCGAGCGCATCAACCTCGGCGACGTCCAGCTGCAGATCCTGGAAACCCCCGGCCACACACCGGAATCCATCAGCGTCCTGGTCTACGAACACGCGACCGACACCGTCCCCTACGGCGTGCTGACCGGCGACGCGCTCTTCATCGGCGACGTCGGCCGCCCCGACCTGCTGGCCTCCCTCGGCGTCACCGCCGACGAACTCGGCCGCATGCTCTACGAGAGCATCCAGCACAAGCTCATGGCCCTGCCCGACGCCGTCCGCGTCTTCCCCGCCCACGGCGCCGGCTCCGCCTGCGGCAAGAACCTCTCCACCGAACGCCAGTCGACCATCGGACAGCAACGCGCCACCAACTACGCCTGCGCGCCCATGAGTGAGCGGGAGTTCGTCGCCCTCGTCACTGCCGGACAGCCCTCCGCGCCCGGCTACTTCGTCTACGACGCCATCCTCAACCGCAAGGAACACGGCCTGTTCGACGCGGCCGTCGCCCAACAGCCGCTGTCCGCCGCCGAGTTCCTCGACCGCCGCGCCGCCGGAGCGCTCGTCCTGGACGCCCGCGACCCGCAGGAGTTCGCCACCGGCCACCTGCGCGGCTCCGTGAACGTGCCCGCCGACGGGCGGTTCGCCGAGCAGTCCGGCACGGTCGTCTCCCCCGACCAGGACATCGTCGTCATCGCACCACAGGACCGCGAGGAGGAGATCGTCACCCGGCTCGCCCGGATCGGCTTCGACCGGGTCGGCGGCTACCTGCGCGAACCCGAAGGCGCCTTCCCCGCCATGGCCGACGAGATGCAGCAGGCAAGCCGCCTGACCGCCCATCAGCTCCGCCAGGCCCTCGACAGCAAGCAGCCCCCGCTCGTCCTCGACGTCCGCAACACCGCCGAACGCGAGGAAGGCTTCATCGAAGGATCCGCGCACATCCCGCTCGCCGAACTCCCCCGCCGCCTCGACGAGATCCCCGCCGGCCGGCCCCTGGTCGTCCACTGCGCGGGCGGCCACCGCTCCTCCATCGCCGCCAGCCTGCTCCGCCACAACGGCCGCACCGACGTCTCCGACCTGCTTGGCGGTTACGGCGCCTGGCTGACCGAGCCGGCGACAGCCAACGCCTGACCCCTCCCCTGTCCCGTCGGCGGCGGCCATCCCCACGGCCGCCGCCCGGCACCCCACCCGCATTTCCCTGTCCGCTGTTCCGGCGGCCCCGTCCGCCCTGTGAAGGAGATCCTGTGACCAACGACGCCACCGGCCCCCGCCCGACCCCGCAGCTCGACCCGGCCGCCCTGCGCGACCTCACCGAAAACGGCGACGGGCCCAGGCTGCTGGACGTGCGCACCCCCGGTGAATTCCGCACCGCTCACATACCCGGCTCCTACAACGTCCCCCTCGACACCCTGCGGGAACACCGCGCCGAACTCCTGCACCACCTGGACGAGGACGTCGTCCTGATCTGCCGCTCCGGCGGACGCGCCGCCCAGGCCGAGCAGGCCCTGGCCGAGGCCGGGCTGCCCAACCTGCGCATCCTCGAAGGCGGCGTCCTCGCCTGGGAGACGGCCGGCGGTCCGCTCAACCGCGGCCCGGCCCGCTGGGACCTCGAACGCCAGGTACGCCTGGTCGCGGGAGGCATCGTCCTGCTGTCCGGCCTCGCGACCCTCCTCGTCCCCGGGCTCTACCTCATCGGCACGGCCGTCGGCGCGGGTCTGACCGTCGCCGCGCTCACCAACACCTGCGCCATGGGCATGCTGCTGTCCAAGCTCCCCTACAACCGCGGCCCGCGCACCGACCTGCAGTCCGTCATCGGCGCCCTGGGAGCCCACTCCTGATCACCGTCGCCGTCGCCGCATCCCCGTGATCGGCGCCGGCCTCGGCATCCTGGGCGGCGGAGCCATCCTCACCATGCCCATCCTGATCCAACCGACCGGTACGGAGGCCAAGCCGGCCATCGCCTCCTCCCTCTTCGTCGTCGGCGTCACCAGCGCCACCGGCGCCGTCTCGCACGCCCGCCGGACGCGTCCGATGGCGTACCGGGCTGCTGTTCGGCATGGCCGGAGCGTACGGCGGAGGGCGGCTCACCGAGTTCTTCCCGGGCACGGTCCTGCTGCTGATCGCTTTCGGCCGGACGTGGGTCGCGACGGCGATCGCCATGATCCCCGGCCGCCCACCGAGTCGCCCGCCGCGAAAGGACCGTGCTGGTCGCGGCCGTCAATGAGTGGCCGTGCCCCCTTGCTCGCCACCTACACCGCCCCGCAGCGACGCCGAGGATGCCTCAATCGGTCGCGACGGATGTTCCGCCCCATTCCTCCGGGGCAACATCGGCGAGCGTCTCCGAGAACGTCCACTGGTGGCCCGCAAGGTCCTCGGCGGTGTACTGCCGTTCGCCGTATTCGAAGTCGGTCGGCTCCATGATGATATGTGCGCCATGGTCTCGGGACCGCTCGTAGTGGGCGTCAACGTTTTCCACACGGACCGTCACCGAGTGGGTGACCTCGCCGGGGCGTGGCGGGCGGCGGTCATGTCGTACGTCTCCGACGATCACGGCACCATCGCCGAAACCGAGTTGCGCGCGGTGGTCCTCGCCGATCCGCACCCGCTCGGCAAACCCGAAGGCCGCACCAAGCCAGGCGACCGCCTCACGCACATCGGGATAGATCAGGACGGGGATAACCGTCGACGCCGGAATGGAGCGATTCGGCTTCATGTCTGACTCCCGCCTTTGGGCCACGCCGCGCCACTGAAGTACGTACCCACCAACAGACGCTGGGGCTGTTCCTCGCCGGAGACCTCCGCGGACGCGGAAGAAAGTCGTCCCGTCTCAGCCCCAATCTAGCGGAGCAGTGTCTGCGTGAACCGCCGCAGCCGCAGCGACAGGTCGGCCTTCCTCGGACCTTCCGCAGCCTTCCCCGAGTGTGTCGAGAAGAGTGCGGTCGACGAGGTGCAGGGCAAAGCCGACGGGCACCGGGCAGCAGTGCCGGCTCGTCGGAGAACGCCGCTGCCGAACTGGAACATCATCCAGTGGCGGCTGCCACCATCGATCCGCCTGCCCATCGTGGCCGGCCGACGATACAGACCGAACGCTCAGCAGCTCACCAGAGCGCGTCGGCGAGCATGAAGACCGCGACGGCCAGCAACAGCACGGCGAAGATACGCTGCAGGCGCCTCGCGGGGACCTTGGCGGCGATGCGCTTGCCGTCCCAGGCCCCGAGGATCGCCGCCCCGAGGAAGGGACCGACGAGCGCCCAGTCCAATACGCCGGCCGAGGGCAGGCGGGCCGCCAGCGCGGCCAGCGAGTTCACGGCGATGACCAGCAGGCTGGTGCCGACCGCCTGCGGCATGGCGAAGCCGAGGACGGTGACCAGGGCCGGGACGGCGAGGAAACCGCCCCCGACACCGAGCAGTCCGGTCACCCCTCCCAGTCCGGCTCCCGCGAGGGCCGCCCGGGCGGGCCGCACCGTGTGGCCGCCTTTCGCATAAGGGGCCGCTCCTCGCAGCATCCGCCAGGCGGCTGCCGTCGCGAGCAGGGAGAAGGCCACGGTCAGCAGGGTCTGCGGCAACCGGTGGGACACCGCCCCAACCGCGATCGCCAGTGGCACGCCCGCAGCGGCGAACGCGGCGCCGGGGGCCCAACGGACGTTTCCGGCACGGGCGTGGGCCAGCAGTCCGGTGACCGATGTCGCGGCCACGATCAGCAAAGAGGCCGTGGTCGCCTGAGACGGCGCCATGCCCAGCAGATAGATGAGGGCGGGGACTGCGAGGACGCTGCCGCCCCCGCCCAGCGCACCGAGGGACAGGCCGACAACGGCGCCGGCGATCAGTGCCAGTATGAGCGCGGTCACGCGGAACGCCCCCGGGCCCGGCGGCCGGTGACCGGCAGCCCCGCCCGCTCCCAGGCCGTCATGCCGCCCTTGACGTCCACCACGTCCACGCCACGGGCGGCCAGCAGTCGGGCCGCCTGCCGGGACCGATGCCCCGACCGGCACACCGTCACCACGGGCCGTCCGGTCGCGGAGCCCGGGAGTTGCGCGCCGGCCATCAGCCTCGACAGCGGCAGATGGACCGCCTCCGGTGCGTGCCCGCCGTTCCATTCCACGCGCTCGCGCACGTCCACCAGCACTGCGGCCCCGGCCTGAACGCGGGTGCGGGCCTCGCCCGGGGCTATTCGCCCCGGCCGACGACGGAAGAACAGCATGTCGGTCCTCTCCTTCAGGTACTTGATCGCGCACGAGGTACTGGTCCTCAAAGGGCGCAAGGCAGTCACTCACCGTCGGCCGCGACGGGCCGGCGACCAGGACGCGGGCGGAACTCGGCGGGGCAGTGCCCGACCTCGCCCCCCACTCACAAAATACCCCATGGGGTATCTATTGCAGCGTACACCAGATACCCACCCGGGTATAACTGCCGGACGGGAACCCCGGACCGCAGTCGTTCTCCGACACGTCGTCGACATACCCCATGGGGTATAATGAGGGCATGGCCGAAACCCCGTACGGCATCAGGTGGTTGAGCCTTCCGGTTCGGCAGGCCGCAATCGACGAACCAGGCGGGCACTGCCCGGACACCCGGCCGGCAGCACGGCCGACGCCCGCTGCGGAACGACACGGACGCGAGGACGTACAGGCGCGGCTGAGTCACGATTTCCCGGACGCTTCAGCCGCAGCGACGACCGCCGCCGCGGCTGAAGCATTCGCTTTCTTCTCCTCCGCCCGGATCCGTCACTACGTGCCGGTGCTGGCGTTCAAACGCGCCTCCCGAAGGCTGGCCCACCACCTTCCTGAGCCCGAAGCGCGAGGTGGGTGAACGTGAAACCGAGCCCGAAGTGCGTCATCGACAGGTCCCGGCCCTGCAATGCCTGCATCGCCCCGGACCCTCGCAGCTGTCCGTACCCGTACCTCCTCGCAGAAGAAGGGGACGCCGGCGGAGCGGACCTGGAAGGCGAAGTGCTGAGCGCGCGCACTGCGGGGGACGGCGGACTTCCCCCGACGTCACCATGAAGCGGCCCATACGGGCGGACAAGGAGCAGGCGATGGACGCGGCAGGCTGGGACGAGCGGTACCGCGGCAGCGCGTTGGTCTGGGCGGCGGCCCCCAACCGGTTCGCCGAAGGCGAGCTGGCCGGGCTGCCCGCCGGGCGGGCGGTCGACCTGGCGGCCGGTGAGGGACGCAACGCGGTCTGGCTCGCGGAGCGGGGCTGGGACGTGGACGCCGTGGACTTCTCCGCCGTCGCCCTGGCCAAGGCCGAGACCCTGGCCGCCGAGCGCGGCGTACAACTGCGGACGCAGTGCACCGACCTGACGGCGTGGGCCGCCCCGGAAGCGGCGTACGACCTGGCGCTGATCGCTTATCTGCAGTTGCCGTGGCCGCAGGTGTCGCAGGTGCTGAGGCTGGCGGCGACCGCCGTGCGCAGCGGCGGGACCCTGCTGCTGGTCGGGCATGACACCTCGAACCGCGAGCACGGCTTCGGCGGCCCGCAGGACCCCCGCGTGCTGTACACCGCGGAGCAGGTCGCCGCCGAATGGCGGCCCTACGCCCGGATCCTGCGCGCCGAGACGGTCACACGGCCGGTCGACGGCCCGGAGGGCCCGCGTACCGCCATCGACTCGTTGGCGCGCGCCGAACGCCTCTGACGAGCGACCATCCCGGTCCATATACCCCCACGGGTACTATGGGAAGCGATCGACCGGCCACAAGGAGGCTCCCGGTGAAGGTGGAAGAGGAAGCGATGGGCGCGGTGCTCAACCGGCTGCGCCGCGCGCAGGGCCAGTTGACCGGGGTCATCGCCATGATCGAGGCGGGCCGCGACTGCAAGGACGTGGTCACTCAGCTCGCGGCGGTCTCCCGCGCCCTGGACCGGGCCGGATTCAAGATCGTGGCCAGCGGCATGCGGCAGTGCCTTGCCGAGCAGCAGGACGGCGAGGCCCCGCCGATGACCGAGGCCGAACTGGAGAAGCTGTTCCTGGCGCTGGCCTGAGACCACGTCAACAGCGTGCAGTGCCCGCCGCTTCCCGGACACGCGGGGCGGCGGGCGCCCCGCGCGTCCGGGAAAATTCCGAGCCTGCGTGACGCTGCCCCTAATACCCCACCTGGTATTCAGGGAAGGACGTGGGCAGGATGCCGGAGTCAGAGCACATGCGGCTTGGTCCGGCCGGCGAGGCGCCGCTGGTGACCTCCTGCGGCCGGCGGATCAGCCGGGTCGCGCTCGATGTGGGCCCCGTGCGCAGCGGCGAACCGGGAACCTGGGCCTCGCTGACCATGAGCGAGGCACTCGACCTGGCTCGTCGGCTCATGGCGCAGGTCCGCGTCGCCGAAACCACCGGGGCAGCAGGGGTCGATGCGGCCGCGTCCACGCCGCCTGGTGCCCCCTCCGCCTGACAACGAGCCGTTCCCCGAGGTCACAGCAGGCGACGCACGTACTCGCTCTCCCCCAGGAGTTCGAGGCGACGCCACAGCACCGGGTTGTCGGTCGACTGGCTTGCGTGACAGGTGATGGCGCGGTGCTGCCGGGCTCGCGGGACCGACTTGATCTCATGGCATTCGCCCGGCTCGCGTCCCGCGAACGAGGTTCCGAACTCCGTGTTCAACGTCTCCGCGACCGCCGTCGGCAGCGTCCAGCCGAGAACCCGGACTCCCCTTTCGCGGGCGGCGGCAAGCCCCGCCTCGGTGGCCCGCCGGTGATCACGGTGTCCGGTGACTCCGGTGGTGTCGAACACCAGCAGATGGCTGGGGCGCCGTTCGATGACGAGCCGGCCTACCCGCGCAGCGAGCCGGCTCAGCGGGACGGAGGCGAGTTCGCCGTCCGGATACGCGGCCAACTCCACGCGTTCCACGCCCAGTTCCCGTGCGGCGCAGGCCAGTTCGTCCGCCCGCAGCGTGCGCAGGTCGCCGGGGCCTGCGTGCAGGGTGGACGCCTCGCCGTGGGTGAGGCAGAGCACCGTGGTGGGCACGCCGCGAGCGGACAGCAGGGCGAGGAGGCCGCCCAGTCCGAACGACTCGTCGTCGGGGTGGGCGACCACCGCCAGCACGCGGTGCAGGTCGTCCGGCAGTCCTGCGCCGCCGGTCCGGGTGCCGGTCATGTGTAGATGATCTGGCCGCCGGCCGCGTGCTCGTAGAACTCTCCGACCGTGATGATGCCCTGGACCTGCTCGATGAGGTCGTCCTTGCCGAGCTCGAAGAGGTCCACGGACGCCTTGCAGGCGTAGATGCCGGCGCCGGTGTCGGAGATCATCTCGATGAACTCGGGGATCGGTGGGATGTCGAGCTTCTCCATCTTGCGTTCCATGTACCGGGTGATCAGATCCGGGACGCCGGGCAAGCCGCCCAGGAGGGTGGGCAGGTGCAGGCCGGGGTTGCCGACAGTGGCGAGCTTGATGTGGTCGTACTGCTTCTTCGTGATGGCTTCGAGTCCGAAGAAGGTGAAGAACAGGTCGGCCTCGATGCCTTCGGCGCGGGCGCCGTTGGCCATGATCAGGGCCGGGTAGATCCCTTCCAGGGATCCCTTGGAGACGATGATCGAGACCTTCTCGATCGTGGCGGTTGCGGCCATGGCAGATGCTCCTTCGGGCAGCGGTCAACGGGTGGGGTCGGCGAGTGGGGTCAGATGCAGCCGCGGGGCTTGGGAATGCCCGCGATCTTCGCGGCGGTCTTCGCCGGTCCCTTGGGGAAGAGCTGGTAGAGCTCCTTGACGCTCACGCCGGAGGTCTTGCCGAGGACCCGCACGGTGGGGCCTGTGCCCTTGGCGGCGTATTCGGCCCGCATGAACTTCAGGACCTGCCAGTGCCGGTCGGTCAGCGTCTCGATGCCCTGTTCGCGGGCGATCTGCTCGGCCATGGGCTCGGTCCACTGGCCGGGGTCGGTGAAGAAGCCTTCGTCGTCGACGGTCACGGACGTGTCGGCGTAGGTGGTGGTGGTCATGGCGGTCTGTCTCCGTTCGGGCGGGGGCGCGGGGCTGGTTAGGCGGGGGTGTGGGTCTTGCCGTGCTCGGGCATCGCCGAGCCGATGCCGGGCAGTTCCCGGCCGGGCAGCAGGTTGTGCCAGTACAGCCACTCGAAGGCCAGCTTGCCGAGGTGGTTGGCGCGCGACTCCTTCAGCAGCGGCAGCCCCACCGCGCCCGGGAAGTGACCGGGCAGCGGCTCGGTGTCGTAGTTGAAGTCGATGAGCAGCGCTTTGTGGAAGCCGGTCTCGATGAAGCAGTTGGTGTGCCCGTCGTAGGAGGCGTCCAGCGGCTGTCCGGCCAGGAAGCGGCCGATGTTGTGCGCCAGTACCTCGCCCTCGAAGTGGGCCACCGAGCCGGCCTTGGACGCCGGCAGACCGGCCGCGTCGCCGATGGCGAACACCTGGGGGTGGTCCGGGTGTTGGAGGGTGTGCCGGTCGACGGGGATGAAGCCCAGTTCGTCGCCCAGGCCCGGGGAGCGCTCCACGTACTCGGCGCCGCCGTGCAGCGGTACGACCACGGCCAGGTCGAACGGCACCTCACGCTCGTCGTACGACACCAGTCGGCCACCGGTGCCGTCGACCTCGCCGAGCGCGAACTCGGTGACCAGCTCGATGCCCTTCTCCTTCAGCAGACCGCCCAGCGCCTTCGCGGCGACCGGCTTGGTGAACGCTCCGTCCAGCGGGGTGACGTAGGTCAGCTCGACGCGGTCGCGGATGCCCCGGCGCTGGAAGTACCAGTCCGCGAGGAAGGCGAACTCCAGTGGCGCAACCGGGCACTTGATCGGCAGGTCGGCCACGTTCACGACCACCCGGCCGCCCTCGAAGCGCTCCAGCGCCTGATGGAGGGCGACGGCGCCGGGCAGGTCGTAGAAGGTGTGGACCTTCTCGCCCCAGCCCGGCCCGGTCAGGCCCTCGGTCTCCTCCGGCAGCAGGCTCGCGCCGGTGGCGACCACCAGCACGTCGTAGTCCAGCGAGGTGCCGTCGGTGAAGTGCACCTTCCCGACGGCCACGTCCACCCGCTCGATCTCGCCGCTCCGGTAACCGATCCCCTCCCGCAGCTGCTGCGGGCGCGGGCGGACCAGGGCGTGGGGTTCGGCCAGGCCGAAGGGGACGAACAGCAGTCCGGGCTGGTAGACGTGGTCGTCGTTCTGGTCGACCACGGTGATCCGGCACTCGCGCTCGTCGTACGTCCGCCGCAGCCGGTTGGCCGTCAGCGTGCCGGCGGTGCCGCTTCCGAGAATCACGATGCTCTTGTCCATGCCCCCACTCTCAGCGGCGGGGTGAGACACCGTCATGGGCCGTAGGTCCCGGGAGGGGTACCCGTGGGGGTATACCTTCGGTCCTGGGCTCAGCCAGGGGTGCCGGGCTTGGTCGCGAGATACCAGTCGGCGAGCTTGACGGTCTCGTCCGCGAGCCTGGCGTCGAGTTCGGCCTGGGTCTTCGGGGCTCCGAGGACGACGTCGTCACCGGGGCGCCAGTTGGCCGGGCAGGAGACGTCGTCGCGGTCGGAGGTCTGCAGGGCGTCAACCAGCCGCAGGATCTCGGGGATCATCCGCCCGGCGTTCATCGGGTAGTACAGCACCGCCCGGACGGTCTGCTCAGGGTCGATGACGAAGACGGCGCGTACGGCGGCGGTGCCGGAGGTGTTCGGGTGGAGCATGCCGTAGGCGCGCGCGACCCGGGTGTCGAGGTCGGCGATGATCGGGAACGGGATGCGTACGCCGAGCTTCTCCTGAATGGACCGGGTCCAGGCCAGGTGGCTGTGGACGGAGTCCACCGAGTTGCCCAGCAGGGCCACGTTCCGGGCGGTGAACTCGTCGGCGAGTTCGGTGAAGGCGATGAACTCGGTGGTGCACACCGGGGTGAAGTCGGCCGGGTGGCTGAAGAGCACCAGCCAGCGCCCGGTGTAGTCGGCGAGCCGGACCGGGCCGTGGGTGGACTCGGCCTCGAAGTCCGGCGCCCTGTCGCCGATGAGGGGAGGGCGGGCGGGAGTGGTGGTCGGCTGTTCGGCAACGGTCATGGGGCACGCTCCTCGAAGATGAACTCGAATACCCCCTAGGGTATTTTGGTCGATGAGGTTCACCCCAGGGCCGAACGGCCCTCTCTCCGGTCCCCTCGGCCTCTCGCGGTGACGCACCGGCCGCGGTGCACTGGATGTCAAAGCGACTCATCGGACCCGAGGAGACGCGGCCATGACCCACACCGCACCTGACACCGCCACTCCCGCCCGGCCGCCGGTACCGGAGGTGCACCGGGTGGAGGTCTCCCACGTCGACGGGGACGCGTACGCCATCGAGGTACGCGGCCACCGGCTGCTGGTCGACCAGCCCGAGGACGTCGGCGGGCAGGACACCGCCCCCACGCCGACCGAGTTGTTCGCCGCGTCCCTGGCTTCCTGTGTCGCCTTCTACGCCGGCCGTTACCTGCAACGCCACGGCCTGAACCGCACCGGGCTGCGGGTGCGGACCGAGTTCACGATGGCCACCGACCGCCCGGCCAGGATCGACACGGTCCGCGTAACGGTTCTGCCGCCTCCCGGCCTGCCCGAGCCGCGCCGCGCCGCCCTCCTTGCAGTCGCCTCGCACTGCACGGTCCACAACACCGTCCGCCAGCCGCCCGAGATCGTCATCGGGCTGGAGCCCTGACGATGCCCGCCCACCCGGCGACCGGCCAGGCGCCGCCGACCACGCTTCCCCTCCTGGAACGCATCCGCCGGGGGATCATCGGCGACGACGAGGTGATGGACGGCCCCTACGGGCCCCGGCGCGTCGTCTACGCCGACTACACGGCCTCCGGGCGCGCGCTGGACTTCGTCGAGGACTTCATCCGCGACCACGTCCTGCCGCGCTACGCCAACACCCACACGGAGAGCTCCAGCACCGGGCTGCAGACCACCCGGCTGCGGGAGGACGCCCGCCGGATCATCCACGAAGCGGTCGGCGCCACCGAGGACGACCTCGTCATCTTCTGCGGTTCCGGCGCCACCGCGGCGGTCAACAAGCTGGTCGGCATCCTCGAACTGCGCCGCCCGGCCACCGCTCCGCCATCCCCCTCCGGTCGCCCGGTGGTGTTCGTCGGCCCGTACGAGCACCACTCCAACGAACTGCCCTGGCGCGAGTCGATCGCCGACGTGGTCGTCATCGACGAGGACAGCGACGGCCATGTCGACCTCGCCCAGCTGGAGGGACAACTCCTCCGGTACGCCGGTCGGCCGATGCGCATCGGCAGCTTCTCCGCCGCCTCCAACGTCACCGGCATCCTCACCGACACCGACCGCGTCGCCCGGCTGCTGCACGCGCACGGCGCCCTGTCCTTCTGGGACTACGCGGCCGCCGCCCCCTACATCCCCATCCGGGTCGCCGAGAGCACCCCCGGCGCGGGCGACCACAAGGACGCGATCTTCCTCTCCCCGCACAAGTTCGTCGGCGGACCGCAGACCCCCGGCGTCCTCGTCGTCCGCCGCGAACTGGTCCGCAACCCGGTGCCCACCGCACCCGGCGGCGGCACCGTCTCCTTCGTCGGCCCACTCGGCCACCGCTATCTGGACGACCCGGTCGCCCGCGAGGAGGGCGGCACGCCGGCCATCGTCGAGTCCATCCGCGCCGGACTGGCCGTCGCCCTCAAACAGGCCGTCGGCACCGACACCATCCAGGCCGCGGAGGAACGCCACTGGCGCCACGCCCTGCGCAGCTGGGACCGCAACCCCGCCATCGAGATCCTCGGCAACCACGAAGCCCGCCGGCTGTCGATCGTCTCCTTCCGCATCCGCCACGGCGACCGCCACCTGCACCACAACTACGTCGTCGCCCTGCTCAACGACCTCTTCGGCATCCAGGCCCGCGGCGGCTGCTCCTGTGCCGGCCCCTACGGCCACCGTCTGCTCGCCATCGACGCCGCCACCTCGCACGACGTACTCGACGAAGTCGTCCACGGCTGCGACGGCATCAAACCCGGGTGGACGCGCATCAACTTCAACTACTTCATCAGCGACACCGTCCGCGACTACCTCATCGACGCCGTCGACCTGATCGCCACCCACGGCCACCGGCTCCTGCCCGACTACCGATTCGACCCGCACACCGGCGGATGGCACCACCGCCGGGCTCCCGCACGCCCAGCCCTGAGCCTGACCGACCTGACCTGGGAACCCGACGGACGGCTCAGCGTCCCCGACCACCGCGTCCGCGCCGGCGAACACGTCCTGGCCGCTCAACTCGCCGACGCACAAGCCCTGCTGGCGGCCAGCCCCGACCGTCTGGACGACGGACCGACGGGCCTGCCCGCCGATTTCGAGCGCATGCGCTGGTTCCATCTGCCACCGGCCTGCCTGGAACAAACCCGCCCCTCGACCCGTTGAACCAAATACCCCCAGGGGTATTAACATTCGACCACGAGAGGTGGAGATCACCATGCCGACCACTGAACTGACCAAGGCCAACTTCGACGAGACGGTCACCGGCGCGGACATCGTGCTGGTCGACTTCTGGGCTGCCTGGTGCGGCCCCTGCCGCCGGTTCGCCCCCGTCTTCGAACAGGCCGCCGCCAAGCACCCGGACATCGTCTTCGGCAAGGTCGACACCGAAGCACAGCCCGAACTCGCCGCGAGCTTCCAGATCTCCTCCATCCCCACCCTCATGGCCATCCGCGACAAGACCGTCCTCTACGCCCGGCCCGGCGCCCTCCCCGCCCCGGCCCTGGAAGACCTCATCACCAAGATCCGCGCCGTCGACATGGACGACGTACATCGACAGCTCGCGGCGCGCACCGCCGACAAGCACTGAACCGGAGCACCACGCGGACTCCCTGGGCACCCGCCCGACAAGGGAGACGCCATCGCCCGAACGTCACGAACAGGAAGGCCGACACCATGCGTTACGACCGCACCGTGCACCTCGACACCGACTTCGCCACCACCGTCAGCCGCGTCCGCGAAGCCCTCGCCGCACAGGGCTTCGGCATCCTCACCGAGATCGACGTCACCGCCACGCTCAAAGCGAAGCTCGACCACGACATGGAGGACTACGTGATCCTCGGGGCCTGCAACCCGCCCCTGGCCCACCGCGCCCTGGAGACCGACCGCACCATCGGCCTGCTGCTGCCATGCAACGTCGTCGTCCGCCGCGACGGCGACCGCACCGCCGTACAGGCACTCGACCCGAACACCATGGTCGCCCTCACCGGACTCGATGCCCTCCGCCCGGTCGCCGAGGAGGCCACCCGCCGCCTCGACGCCGCCCTCGCCTCCCTCACCGAAGGCGGCGCGGACAGCTGACGGAACGCCGAGCGAGCGCCTGCATCCGCTGTCGGCCGCCTGCCGACTGCTGGGTGCACGTGCGGTCGAACCGTCCTCGCCCGGATACCCCACGAGTTGGTGGACGAACGGCCGGAAACGCGCCCCTGGGCGGTGCCGTGGATCTTGTGGGTACCTGCCCACGGCTACTCACCGGGCGGCTCGGAGGTGTGGGCTCCGCGCCGTTTTCACGACCGCGCGCAGTGGTTCCACCCAGGACCGGGCGAGCGTGCGGGCAGATTCCGGTCCGGGCAGCCCCGAGACGTCTCCGACAAGGTCGACCGAGCGGTACCGGCCGAGTGGTGCCAACTCGGTGTACTGGTCCTGGACGCCGTAGCGGTACAGGACACCGAGCCCGGCACGGCCGTGGTCCTGCACGAGAACAAGGTCACCCGTGCCCGGAGCCTGATGGTCTCCGTCCACCAACTGAGCATCACCGAAGCCCTGGCCACCGCGGAACTGGCAGGCCACCGCCCCCAACGGCTCACCGCAGTGGGCATAGTCCCGGCCGACCTCGACACCGGATACGGGCTCTCACCACTCACCCGGTCCCGGCTCGACCTCCTGGTCTCCGAAGCCCTGCACGTCCTCGCCGGCTGGGGAGTGGAGGCACCCGCCCATGCATGAGGCCGGACTTCTCGCCGCCGCCGTCTCCGCGCTCGCCGCAGCAGTGGACGGCCGCCCGCTGCACCGTGTGACCCTCGCCCTCGGCCCCGGCGTCGACCCCGACGCTGCACGGCACGCCTAGCAGCACGCGACGACGGGCAGCCCCGCGGCACACGCCACGGTGACCTGGGCCACGGCTGCCGACACGCTGACCTGCCTCGGCTGCGGACGGGACTACCCCGGCGACCGCCTCACCCCCTGCCCCGTCTGCGGGGCGGACGGACTCGTCACCCGCCCCACGCCCAAGATCGAGATCCTCGCCTACGCGATCTCACCGGTTGCCGCCGGATGAGATGCAGCGCGACGTCGTGGGCGTGGTCGGCCGTCGTGTGCCCGCGTGGTCAGGACTGGAACGCCTTCTGGTACAGCTTCAGCACATCGCTGTCGAAGTAGGGCGAGAAGTTCTCACCCGGGTGATTGTCGTCGTCATAGCTCTCCACGCCGTTGGCGTAAGGGCGCCCGGGGATCAGCCAAGGACCGCCGCTGGACCCCGCTGTCAGATTCCCTTCCTTTCCGATGGTGCTCAGGGTGGGCTGGTGGGTGAAGCCGCCCTGGCAGCTCCACATCCGGCGCCCGTCGAACAGGTAGCCGGGCACGGCAACCGCCGGGTAGCCGAGGACGTCCCACTCACGGACCTCGGGCCGGTCGACGACGAGCTCGAAGTGCCCGGTCACGTTGCCCAGCACGCTGAAGCCGTTCTTCCCTCCCAGACCGACTTTGCTGAATCCGTAGTCCCAGGCGCGGTTGACCTCTGCCTTCCACCGGTCCGGCACGACGGGCTCACCGAACAGGGGCCACTTGCCCAAGGGCTCCTGAAGGTCCCGATAACCGGGCACGTAGGCCGCCTTGGTCGGGTACTTGCGCACCTTGCTCCCGTACAGGCAGTGAGCGGCGGTCAGGACGCCGTTGTGGGTGATGGCCGAAGCGCTGCCCCGAAGGTCCACTCCCTCGCGCACGTAGAACAGGACGCCTGCCCGCCGGTAGTAGGAGCTGGTGGCCGGGTTCGGAACCAGGGTCGTTTTGAATGCGCCGGGCGGGGTGGACGGCGGCGCCGGCATCTCCTCGGTCGTGGCAGGGACGTCCTCCGGTATGGCCGCGGCCATCCTCTCGGGGGTCCAGTACTCGCTGATTTCCAGCCAGCGCTCGTGGTGCGCTCGCTCAGTGTGTGCTGTGGACATGGTGTGTGTTCCCTCCGTTGGGTCTTTCTCCGTGGTGGTGTCTGAGGGTGCGACGGACATGTGGCCTCCGGGCCAGGTCGTCCTGCTTCGTCGGCATGGCGACTCGCCGTGTTGCTGTTCATCGCCCCGTTGGCTGACGGCCGGTATCCGGAGCCAGGCTTTCGGCGTCGCCGTTCCCGTGTCCGACGCGGTTCTCCTGGTGCCGGGCCCCGGCGTGATCACAGTCGCTGTCCGTCGAAGTGCGGCGCCTGTCTGTCGCTTCGTGGAGCAGCCGGTCCCAGGCGGCTGCCACGGTCG
>NZ_JBFAJD010000074.1:0-23890 GCF_040655035.1 Streptomyces sp. NPDC050549 | reverse complement strand
CAGGCCTCAGGAGCGGTTACGGATCACCGCATGCCGGTTCGCTCAAGACGTTCGCCAGCAGGATCAAGACCAACGTCTTACGACGCCATTAGGAGTGATCTGATGTCGCAGCGCCGGGAAAGATCCCGAGCGATACGCCTGATACCCACAGCGGTGATTGCCGCACTTCTCGCGACGGTCACAGCCATCGTGCCGGCCGAAGCCGCTTCGCCTGCCGCGATACAGCACGCCGCGGCCCAAGCCCAGAACGACGGGGACGCGCAGGAGCAGTTGAGGTCGCACGTGACCTCTGGGTCCGACCGCCCCACCGCCAAACCCGAGCGGAAGCAGGCCCTGGCCGCCGCGCCGGAAACGTGTACCGAGCCGAACGCCGAGGGAACCTCGGTGTGTGTGCAGGAAACCAAGCCAGTTGACCTTCCTGAGCGCCTGGCACCGGCGAAGCCGACATGGTCGTCATCAGCTACAGCTACAGCTACAGCTACAGCGACGCCGGACTGCCCACGTTCGCCCACCAGCTCGAGCTCTCAATGTACGGCGGATGGGGAGACGCCCAGAAAGCCTCCGTCGACGGGCAGGCGACCCTGAGCGGGTCCTGCACACTGGAGAGCTCCTCGTTCCCGGCACAGCCGCTGCTGCCCCTGAACTCCTGGCGGTCGGGCGAGGCATTCTTCGACACCACCGCCACGGCGGCCGGTGCCATCGGTAACTGCGCCACGTACTGGTACCTCACCTTCACCAACGCGGGATACCCCGCGGCCGTCACCTCCTACGACCTCAACAAGTTCCGTTGCGACAACGCCACCGCCGGACGAGCCAACGTCGGCTGCGTGGTGCCCTGGTACGCCTCAGAACTTGTCTACAGCAGCGCCTCCTACCCGTCCCTCGCCTCCCACGTTCAGCGCGCCCAGGCATCGGGACTCCCCGGCGCCACGTTCGCGAACCCGCTGACCAGGACCGAAGATGACACGATCATCAACACGAACCGTCAGATGGCCTGCGGAGACGCCCCCAGCATCACGGGCCTGAGCTGCGACGAATACCCCATCGCACGCTCCCGTGAAGGACTGTCCTCCGGTGGCACACGCCGCACCTTCGACGGATGCCAGATGCCCAATGTGTCCTCCGGGACGGGGCCGACCGGCGTCAGCGTGTGCATGATCACGGCCACCGAGAACAACGCCCAGGGCGGCCTGAACACCCAGTTCTTCCGAGCTGAGCGTATCCTTGACGGAGACCCCTTCAGAGTCACTGTTTCCTGACGCACCGTGCGGGTGCCGAGGGAAACCGAGGCATCCGCACCCGCGCAGTACGGTAGTGCCGTTCCGGGACGGCCCACGCACTGCCCGCCCCCGTGCAAACCATGGCAGGCTTGCGCCCGGAGCGATGACGTACCAGCCGGGAGAGACATGGCCACCGCACACAACGTGTACGTCCCGGAAGGCACTTTCGGTGTCCTCGACGCTGGAGAAGTCCCTGTCCAGGCGGCGGACTGGAGCAACGGACTTGCCGTCCCCATGTCCGAGGGGGCTCTCATCGTCACGGGAATCCACACCGGCGCGATCCGGGCCACGGCAACCGCTCTGACCGGTCCGCCGGCTGCGTCGACGGACGCCTCCTGGGAAGAGATCGTGGAAGTGAGCGTGAACGTCCCCACGGGCTTCCTCCGGGTCGAGTCCCTCGAACAGGGCCCGGTCGACGGACTTGCCCCCCTTAGCCCGGCGGGCCCTGGCTGGTACCGGCTGCGCGTTCACGCGCGAGGCCGCAGCATCCTTCCGGACAAGGTCAGCACCGAGCCGGTGGAGGACTACCTCTTGGTGACATGGCCGGCGCCGCAGTCCGACGCAGACATCATCCGCAGCAGCGACCGCATCGACCACGCCCTCGCTCACGCCCCCGACATGCCCAAACCGCAGCAGCCCGCTCCTGCGCGGAGCCCGGAGCAGGAAGCCCTCCGCCGACGGTTGCTACGGGGGTAGACCGTTTCGCTCAGCAGAGCGGGTCGGCAAGGCGGGCTTCGAAATCGGCGATGCGCCGGTCCTGGAAGCGGAGGTTGGAACGAGCGGCTTTGAGCCGCTCGTCGAGGGGGCGGTTGTCGGCGGTCAGTTGGCGGACCCGCTGCTTGAGGGCGGCGTTCTCGGTCGTGCTCCGCTGCATGGCCTCCTCGGTCCACTCGGCCCCCAAGTTGCGTATCCGGCCGAGGAGTTCGCCGATGCGGGTGCGCTGCGCGAGGATCTCGGCGTGGGTGGCCTTAAGGGCGTCCTCGGTGTTCAGGGCGCGTTCGTGCCAGGTCGCCTCATGTTCGGCGTCCTGTTCAGCGAGCGTGCGGGATTGGTGTTCGCCGGCCTGAGCCATCGCTGCGGCGACCGCGGTTCTGGCCTCCACGTTGTCGTAGAGGATGGTGCGCGAGACGTCCGCTCGGCGGGCGATGGCGGCGACGCTGACCTGGGCTTTCTCATGTCGGAGCCGGGCGATGGCCTGGTGGACGCGCTCAAGGGCGGCGTCGGTCTTGCGGCGGCGGGCGGCGAGAGCCGCCGCGGCGCGGGGTTCAAAAACGGTGGCGGTGTTCTTGCGGCTTTCTGTTCGGGGGCGTCGCCGTCGGCTGTGCATGCATCGCTGTGCCCGTTCCGCTCGTCGCTGCGACCGCCGCCCGTCCTTCCGCTCGATCTGCTGGACCCTCAAGTCCCCGACCATCACATGCCGTGCCACTCGTCCTCCGTACCGACTCCAGAACATGACAGACGTCCCGGACATGGTCGGTAAGCAAGCCCGGGACGACCTGGTCACAGCCCTAGACGGACATCACGGGCAGGACTACCTGCGGTCGGTAAACGGACGGCGCGTACGCGGGCAGCCTGGTGGATAGTCGGCTCGACAGCTTGATTGAGCGTGCCGTCGGCGCGCGGGTGATCGCGGTGGACATGCCGCTCGGGCTCGTCGAGCAGGGCTGGCGTGCCGCGGATCTGGCGGCCAAGGCCCTGCTCGGTGTGCGGCGCAGCAGTGTCTTTCTCATCGCGCCGAGGCCGGTGTGGCAGGAACGCGACTTCGTGGCGGCTGCGGACCGGTGTCAGGAGCTCACCGGTAACCGGTTGAGCCAGCAGGCGTGGGCGCTGGCCCCGAAGCTGCTTGAGGCTCGGGCATGCTGGCTGGCCGATGAACGGATCCACGAGGTGCACCCCGAGGTGTGCTTCTCCGCCCTGGCGGACGGGATTCCGCCGGCTTACGCGAAGAAGACCTGGCGGGGGCAGCACCTGCGCCGCTCCCTGTTGGCCGGGGCCGGGATCGTCCTCCCGGACGTGCTCGGTGAGGCGGATCGCGTTCCTGCGGACGACGTTCTCGACGCTGCCGGCGCTGCCTGGTCGGCGTACCGGATCGCACGGAGGACCTCGGACCGGGTTCCCGAGGTGCCCCAACTGGACGTGGAAGGCCGCGCCGTCGAGATTCCGTTCTGACCGGCGTCGGACGTCGACGCCTCTGGCAGCGCCCTGGGAAAACATGGGGTGCCGAACGACCCGCTCGTCCCGCTTGCGATGACGGTCACCTACGCCGGGCGGGTGCGGCGATGTCCGGCCCCGGGGGCAGGATTCGCCGTCGCCGCTTCGCGGGCCTGTCCCATCCGCGGGAGGCGGACAGGACCCGTTCGCGGGTGACGTGGGCGGGCGCGCAGACCACGTACTCCGTGTCACTCGTCCGCCGACATGAGTAGTGATCCTCATCCGGGAGGCCGGCGACGGTGAGGCGTTGGCGCCGCCGGGTTGCCGCTGTGCCCGCTACCGCTGGAGTGCTTGCGCCACCTGCTGGTAAGGGTCGTGGCGCTGTTGTTCCCGGGCCGCCCGGATGGCAGGGTCCGGAGACCACAGTGCCTGCCGGCCGGGATGATAGGTGCTGACGACCTCGTACCGTGCCTCCTGCGCGAGTTGGGGGTGGGTCTTCTCCAGTCGTCGCCAGCCGTCCTGGGCGTCGACTCCTTGCAGCAGGACGACTTCGAGGCGGGGGAGCAGGCCGAGGAGGCGGGCCAGAACCGTGACGCCGGCCTTGCGTTCCTCGGCGTTGGGAGCGCGGTTGATGTACCAGGGGTAGGCGTTCCAGGGGGTGGTGTCGCGGGCGTCTATGCCCGCTTCGGCAAAGCCGGTGCACTGGCGTTCGGCCGTGGCATCGTCGTTTTCCACGCACAGGAAACCCGAACCGCTGCCGTCCTGGGTCTTGGGGCCTGGATCGCGCAGAATCGACAACACGCGTGCCTCGACGCCCCCGTGCCAGGGAGCCACGTGCGGCATCCAGCCGCGGCCGTCCTGGTCGCGCAGCTCATCGACCATCTCGTTGATGGTGCGGACGTGCGGCGCGTACCGGCCGCTCTCCTGCTCGTCACGGAACGCGTCGTCCGCCATACGTCTGACCACTTGGTCCTCCGGCCTTCGATGGGGCGGTTCTCGGTGGCCGCGCCCACTGGTACGGGTCTGAGGAGGCCGTGGGTGGACCGTCTGGTCGCGGTTCCGGGGCTGCGAGTGGCCCGATACGGCTCGGTCCAGAGGGTGCGTGGCCATCGTCGGTCGTGTGCCGACGGCCCGGGCGGCTGCCGGTGTGTGCGGGGAAGGCGGTGATCCGCGGCCACGTCACGGCGGAGTTTTCCCTGCGTTCTTCCTCAGCCGGTGGGCTCGCTGAGGGTGCGGCGTGCCTTGCGTTCCACGAGGACGGGTATGTGGGTTCGAATCGGGAGGGTGCTGAGGGACTCGCGGGCTTCGGCGACCGCGGCCTCGATCTCGTCGGGTGTGTGGCGATCGCTGAAGGAGGTCTTGAGCTGCTCGGTGACGCGCAGGATGGCGGCGTCCTCGTCGAGGTCAATCGGCACGGCTCCCCCTGATGTCAGGGCGTTTCGTCTGGGTGGGGAGGCCCGCGGCAGCGCCATGGACATTCCTCGCACCGTCATCTGGGCGGAGCGGGTGGCACTGCCGCGGAACCCGAGATGAAACGATAGCAAAACATTTCGGTGACCGATATATCATGAGGCGTATGGCCACCCGCATGAGTCCCCGCCCGTCCAGGAGGCGCTGGTCCGCCGTGCTCACCGCGGAGCGGGCTCGTCCGGAGGGGATACGGTCGCGGCCGAATGCCTGGTGGCTGGCGGTGGGCACGGTGTGCTTCGGGGCGTTCATGGGGCAGTTGGACGCGAGCATCGTGACGCTGACCTACGGCAGCCTGCGCACAGAGTTCCATACGTCGCTGGCGGCGGTGGAGTGGGTGTCGCTGGCCTATCTGATCACTCTGGTGGCGCTGCTGATTCCGGCCGGGCGGCTGGCCGACGCGCACGGCCGCAAGCTTCTGTACCTGTACGGGTTCGCGGTGTTCACGCTGGCGTCCGCCGCCTGCGGGCTGGCGCCGTCGCTGGGGGCCCTGGTGGGCTTCCGGATGGTGCAGGCGGCCGGGGCGGCACTGATGCAGGCCAACAGTGTGGCGCTGGTGACCACCAGCGCGCCGCGGGAGCGGATGCGCACGGCGTTGGGGGTGCAGGCCGCCGCGCAGGCGCTGGGCCTGGCGCTGGGGCCGACGGTGGGCGGGGTGCTGGTGTCGACGCTGGGCTGGCGCTGGGTGTTCGGGGTGAACGTGCCGGTCGGGCTCATCGCGCTGGTGGCCGGGCACTATCTGGTGCCGCGCACCCGGGCCCGTACCCGTGTGGCGGGCTTCGACTGGCAGGGGTTGTCCCTGCTGGCGGTGGCGACCACCAGTGTGCTGCTGGGTGTGTCGGCGGCCTCCGGGCTGCCGGTGCCCGGCTGGGGTGTGACCGTGCTGTTCGCCGTGGCCGCGGTGGCGGGCTGGGGCTTCGTCCGCCGGCAGCGCCGGGCCGCTACGCCGCTGCTGGACCTGGCCTTGTTGCGGGGGCGGGCGGTGGCGTTCGGACTGGTCGGAGCGCTGAGCGGGTACCTGGTGCTGTTCGGGCCGCTGGTGCTGGTGCCGGTCGTCCTCATGGCGCGGGGCACCTCGGCGTTGATGGCCGGGACGGTCCTGACGGCGCTGCCGGCCGGGTTCGCGCTGGCCGCGACCGGAGGTGACCGGCTGCTTCCGCGCTCCCTGGCCGACCGTAGGCGCTGTCTGGCCGGGGCCGGTGTCTTCGCCCTCGCCACGGCCGCACTGCTGGCCGTTCCGCTGACGATCGCCTGGCTGGTGCCGGTCCTGGCGCTGGCCGGGCTGGGGCTGGGCACCTTCACCCCGGCCAACAACACCATGATCATGGGGGCGATCCCAGCCCGCTCCTCCGGCACCGGTGGCGGCCTGGTCAATATGACCCGTGGTCTGGGCACCGCACTGGGCGTCGCCTTGGTCACGCTCGCCCTGCACCTGGCTGGCGACGGCGGAGTCCAGACGGGTGCCCGCAGGGCCGCCGCCGTCCTGGCGGTCGCTTCGGCCGTCGCGGTTGCGTCGGCCTGGCTGAGTCCGAGCGGTGAGTCGAAAGCCGCGCGGGAGACGCTGTGACGAGGTACGTGAAGGGTTCGCGAGGGTGACCCGGAACGCCGGCGAGTGGGTGTGGGACGCCTGGGTGACTGGTCTGGACGTCCTGGTTGCCGTGCTCGCGGTGATGGGTGCGGTGGTGTTGCAGGCGCGCTGGCTGGCCGCCGTCGCCGGGGTCTGGGCGGTGCTGGCGCTGCGTCAGGGCTGGCTGGCCGTGAGGGCGTTCCGCCGTAGAGCTGGGTAGGCGGGGCGGCCGGTGAGCAGCCGCTGGATCAGGAAGCCGGTCGCGAGGGTGGCTGCGCCGGCTGCCGCGTCGGTGACGAAGTGGTTGGCGGTGGCCAGGATGACGGTGAAGGTCGCCAGCGGGTAGCAGGCGCCCAGCACCCGGACCCAGGTGCGGCGGGCGAGGAAGGCCAGGGTGAGGCCGGACCAGGCGGACCAGATGATGTGCACCGAGGGCATGGCGGCGTACTGGTTGGAGAGGGAGGCAACGTCCCCGGAGGCCCACGATCCCCAGGTGTGGTGGACGACCACCGTGTCGATGAACCCGCGCCCGGCCAGGAACCGGGGCGGGGCCGTGGCCAGGAACGCGAAGCCGGCCAGTGCCAGCAGGGTGGCGGTATAGAGGGCGGTGCGCACCGCGCGGTAGCGGCCCGGGTGGCGGACGTACAGCCAGATCAGGACGCCGATGGTGACGACGAAGTGCAGGGTGGCGTAGTAGTAGTTCATGCCCACGATCAGCCAGCCGACCCGGTCGGCGGCGTGGTTGACGGTGAGTTCGATGTCCACGTGCAGCACCTGCTCGGCGTGCCAGATGGCGTGGGCGCGGTGCAGGGCGGCGGTGCGGTGGGCGGGTACAGCGTTGCGGGTGAGGGTGTAGGCCCAGTAGAGGAGCCCGGTGCAGGCCAGTTCCATCCACAGTCGGGGCCGGTCCAGGGGGCGCAGGCGGGCGGGCAGCAGCGGGCCGATGCGCCCTCCCGGACGCGGACGCGGGTGCTCGGAGGCGGCCGGCGACGTTTGGGTGGCCTCCGTCACGCCTTCTCCCGCGCGGACGCCTGGGCAGCCACCGGCTTGGCATCCGCACTGTCGGGGGCCGGGTACGGGGCGTCGTCGTCCGGACGCGGACGCCGGGAGACGATCAGGTATGCCAGCGCGCCGGTGAACAGGATGAGGGAGACGTAGTCGTTCAGGCGCAGGCCCAGGAAGTGGTTGGCGTGGTCGATGCGCAGCGCCTCGATCCAGGCCCGGCCGGTGGTGTAGGCCAGGACGTAGCAGGCGAACAGGCGTCCGCGCCGCAGCCGCTGGTGGTGGCGGGCGTCGAGCCACAGCAGCAGGGCCATCACGCCGAGGTCCCACAGCGACTCGTACAGGAACGTGGGGTGGTACAGGGCGACGGTGGGGGAGTCGGCGGGGCGGTTGGCCGGGTCGATGTACAGCGCCCACGGCAGATGGGTGGGGCCGCCGTACAGCTCCTGGTTGAAGTAGTTGCCCCACCGGCCCATCGCCTGGGCCAGCACCAGCCCCGGGGCGACGGCGTCGGCGAAGTCGGACAGCCTGATGCCGCGGCGGCGGCAGCCCAGCCAGGCGCCGACCGCACCCAGCGCCACCGCGCCGGGGATGCCCAGGCCGCCGTCCCAGATGAACAGGGCGTGCAGAGGCTGCTTGCCGGAGGCGAAGTACAGCTCCGGGTCGGTGATCACGTGGTAGAGACGGCCGCCGAGGATGCCGAACGGCACCGCCCAGATCGCGATGTCCGCGATGTCCTCGCGGCGCCCGCCCCGGGCCTCCCAGCGGCGGCCGGTGAGCCAGACGGCGGTGAAGATGCCGGCCAGGATGCACAGCGCGTACGCGCGGATCGGCAGCGGCCCGAGGTGCCACACTCCCTGCGAAGGACTGGGCAGGTACGCCACGTTCATCAGGTCGACCGTTCTCGCGTCATCCGGGACCCGGCCCGCGGCCGGAGTACCTGCACGACAATACATCGGACACCGAATCATTCGGAATCGGTACGGGCGTGGCGCCCACTCGGTGGACGGACGGTTATCCCCGGGCGCGATCCGACTACCCTTGCCGCATGTCTGCGCAGCCCGACTCCGAGGTCTCCCCGCCCCGTCCCGCCGGACAGGCGCCGGACGCACGCCTGCTCACCGAGGCCGTGACCCGGCTGCGCCGCGCGCTGCGCTCCTCGATCCGCACTGACTACCCGTGGGAGACCCTGCCCATGGCCCAGGTCGAACTGCTGCAGGTGCTCGGCGAGCACTCCCCGGCCCGTGTCAGCGACCTCGCCTCCCGTCAGCGTCTGGCCCCCAGTACTGTCAGCGGGCTGATCGGACAGATGATCACTGCGGGGCTGGTCGCGCGTGACGTCGACAAGGTCGACCGCCGCGCTTCCGTGGTCACGCTCACGGACGGCGGGCGTGAGCAGCTAGCCGCCTGGACCGCCGCCCACGAGCGTCGCATGGACGCCGCGCTCGCGGCCCTCGACGACGCCGAGCGCCGGGCGATCTCGGGCGCACTGCCGGCTCTCTTCCGGCTTGCGGAGAACCTCGGTGAGCCGGTCGGCGGCCTTGGAGGCGACGGGCTGCAGTAGACGCGCCGCGGAGCAGCCGAGCAGCCCGGTACAGGTACTGATGGCGGCGCGCGGTGGCATCCGTGGGGTCCGCGCTGATCGCCGGCGCACCCCTTGCCTCGGTGCTCTCCCGGCTCCGCGTGCGGTTGGCCGGCCCGGGGCGCCTGCGCTGGGCTTCACCGTCCAGGAGGTGCGCCGTTCCCGTGATCGGCTGCCGGGCCGAACCCGGGGGCTATCGGGCACCGGAGAGGTGTGTCCGTCCCGGTGGAAGGACCGCTGGCCCGACCGGGTGTCACTGCGGCGCGGTGAGCAGGTCCCGTACGACGTAGCCGGCGGAGCCGACGCCCGAACTGCCGCCTTCGACGAGGGAGGCGACGGCGAGGTCGTCGCTGTAGGCGGTGAGCCAGCCGTTGGTGCCGTTGCCCTCCTCCGCGGTGCCGGTCTTCGCGCCCACTCCGGATAGGGCGCTCAGGCGGCGCCCGCGGTACCGTCCGTGGCCACAGCGCGCATCATGCGCTGGAGGTAGCCCGCGGTGGTCGCTGACAGCGGGCGGGGCGCCGGGGTCTGCGGCTGGCCGGGCAGGATGACCGGCTGGTGGAAGGCGCCGTCGCGGACCGTGGCCGCCACCGAGGCCATCACCAGCGGGCTGGCCGTGACCTGGCCCTGGCCGATGAACTGGGCCGCCTTGTCCCCGCCCGACGGGGTTGCGGGGACGGACGGGTCGGTGGTCTGCACGCCCCCGCCGATCGACCAGCTGCCGAACCCGAACATGTCGTGTGCCTCGTCGTGCAGGTCGTCGGCGCCGTCACCGCCGTGGACGAGGTGGTCGAACCCTTCCTTGACGAAGGCGGTGTTGCAGGACTCGGCGAACGCCTGCAGCAGCGTGGCGTTCGGGTTGGCCGGCACGTCCGCCTCGTTGTGGAACACCTGGCCGGACGCGGCCTGCGTCTTGAGGCAGGGAGCCGTACTGTCGGGCGTCAGGCCCGCCCGGTCGAACAGCGCCGCCGACGTGATGATCTTCATGGTGGAGCCGGGCGCCTTGGCCGCGTTGATGGCGATGTTCCCGTCCGGGCCGTCGTAGGCGACGGCGCGGATGTGGCCGTTGCGGCGGTCGAGTGCGACCACTCCGGCCGGCTTGCCGTCCACCTGCTGGTCGTGCACCGCCTTTTCGGCCGCCGCATGCAGAGCGGCGTCGATGGTGGTGCGCACGGACGCGGCTGCCGGCTCCTTGAAGACCTTGAGGGTGGCAACGGTGGCCCCGGCGGCGTTCACGATCGTCACGCCGCTGCCGCTCCGGCTCTTCGTGGTGGCCGCCGCGTGCGCTCCGATGGTGGACATGATGGCCGCGAGAGAGGGGAACCACTCACCCGTCAGCCGCGTCCTGCCGTCCCGCGCGAGCACCCGTACCTGCGAAGCCGGTGGCGTGAGCGGGCCCAGGCGCAGGCTCTGTCCGGCTCCGAGCCTGGGCTGGAGGACCGAGGGCGACCAGCGCACCGCCTGCTGCCCGGCGGCGTCCTGCACCACGTCGAGCGCCCCGGGATACGACCACGTACCCGCCGCAAGCCGGGCCGTGGCCGTGAAGGTCACCCGCACTGCGTTGCCGCGCAGCGGGTCGACTCCGGTCGTGGCGACGTCGCTGAAAGCAAGTGAGCGCAGCTGCACCCCGTCGTGGTACGAGCCCAGTGCCTGCCGCGCGTCCTTCGGCGCGTCCGTCTCGCCAGCCGCTGCCGTGTAGTGGGCGGGTCCCGCCGCCCAGTCCTTCAGGAAGCCTCGCGCGAACGTCCCGGCCTTCGCCGCAGGTGGTGGTGTGCTCGACTCCGCCGCGGGAGTCACGGTTCTCCGCCTCCCGCCCGACGGCCGACTCTGGCCGTGCGCGATGTCGTAGGCGCCGAACCCTCCCAGGCCCAGCGCGACCGCGCAGGCGCCTACGATGCCGGTCTTCGCCGCCCTGTTCACGGTCAGCCCCCGGCTGATGGCACCAGTTCGCTCAGCTTTCCGGTGCTTCATCCGCGACCGCCCCGGCCGGGTCGAGCCGCATGGCGCGAGGCGTGCGGAAGGGGGGAGACAGGACGGTCCCCATCGGGAGTGCTGCCGGGGGCCGGTGCGGGACGCGGGGATGGTAATGCGGTAGGCCATGGCGATCGGCGCCGCCCCGATCCTTGCCCTGCTCCCCGGGATCAGCCGCTCGGGCTCCACCATCAGCGCGGGAATCTTCCGCAGCCTGAACCACGAGGACTTCGCCCACTTCGCCTTCCTGCTTGCCACCCCGGTGATCGGCGCTGCTCAAATTGCCTCCGCTGCTGGGAGCCGAAGGCAACGGTCTGCGCGGCCCGCTCCTGGTGGGCAGCATCGCCGCCTTCATCGCGGCCTACCTCGCCATCCGCTGCCTGGTCAGGTACTTCGAGAACCGCACCCTCGTCCCGTTCGCCGTCTACTGCGCCCTGGCAGGGCTCGGCGGCCTGGCCTACCTCGCCATCGGGGGACCGGACGATCCGGGCGACAGCGTCGCAGGGCAGGGCGAGATTGGCGGAGCGCCGCCGACACACCCGCCATGGGTTGTGGCCGGGGTTCTGCGAAGGTATCGACCCGATTAGGGTGAACTAGCTGAAAAGGTACGAAAATTGTGATTCGCCGACAAGACGGACAATCGTGCGGCCGCCGGCCGCCGGCCGGCGCGAGCACCCCACTCGTCATTCACACCGGACCGCGCTCATTGATCACGACTGAAGACAAGCCCTAATGGTGGCGCTTGTCATCATTGGTCGGCCTCGGACCCTGACCGCATCGGCACTGGGCTACTGGTTCGTGGCCGGGACGTTCGTCGGCAAGGCGCGGGCGGCCAGGATGCCCGCGCCGACCGCCGCTCCGATGGTCACCAGCGCTGCGAGCATCAGTGCGGCGGCTTCGCCGGGCTTGAGCACGTGCAATTGAGAGCCGAGTGTCGCGGCGGCCACGGGCACGCCCAGTTGCGCCGCCGAGAGCGTGCCGAGCGAGGTGGGCTGGCCGGTCAGTCGCATCGCGGCGTGGATGGCAACCGCGGCAGTCCCCAGTAGCAGCCCGAGCAGGATGAACGAGGGGTGCCGGCCGAGCTGGCTCAGGTCGAGTGAGGCACCGAGCCACAGGAAAAACAGCGGACCGAAGAACCCTTCCGTTACCGCGAAGAGTTGGCGGGCCAGTCGCCGCGGTTCTCCGATGGCCGCCACCACGAGCCCGAAACAGAACCCCGCCAGCATGATCGAGACGTGCGTGCGCACCGCCACAGCCGCGAGAGCGAAGACGATCGTCAGGCTGATTCGCAGTTCAAGGGCCCACTTGCGATTTTGTGACAGCCGGTGCAGGCGCCGCCGACGTCCTGTCCGCTCGAAATGACGCAGGACCACGAAGCAGACGGCCGCACAGGCCGTCAGGGCCAGCGCCCCCAGCGCCGCGCGCCCGGCCCGCTGCGTCTCGATGACCAGGGGCAGCGCCACGATGCAGGCCGTGTCCGAGAACGCCACCTGCGGCAGCAGCTCCAGCACCGGCCTGCCCTGCAGTCGCAGCGAGTCGAGCATCGGCAGGATCAACGCGGCCGACGACGAGGCCAGCAGCACCGTGTACAAGGCGGCATGCCCGGTACCGAACAGCGCGGCGATCCCGAGGGCGAGCGGCACGGCCAGCACAGCCACGAAGAGTGCGCGAAGGGCCCCGATCCGCAATCCGGCACGCATACCGGGATCCCGGACTGGGACGTGCGACCCGGCGACGAACATCACCAGCGCGAAGCCGATGTCCGCGAGAAAGGCGAACGTCCCGTTGCCGGGCCGCAGATAGCCGACACTGCTCGGCCCTAGGACCACCCCTGCGGTCAGCTCGCCGACCACGACGGGCACGTGCCAGCGCTGCGGCAGCGCAAGCAGCGGGCCAATCAGCGCCGCGAGCGAGATCATCGCCAACGTCGCAAAATCCACATCGCACCTCTGACACGTCGGCCGACAGACCCCGGCCAGCCTGCCGCGTCCGGTCAGTATCGTCCCCCCAGCGGCAGGGGATTCCTGCCCCGACGCACGCGGCCTGCTGCCGTCAGGCGGATCACGATTGGGCGGGGGCGGGAGTGACCCCTCTGGATTCCGAACGACAATGCCGTGCCTCTGACACGAAAAGTTGAGTGAGTGTGCTGGTCGGGCCGTTGCCTCAGTAAGCCTCCGCCATCACGAAAAAGCAGGTCAAAGGGGCTGGTGTGACAGTTCTTCGACGTATTCGCACTACTTGTGGGCGGCAGACTGCGAAGTGGATCGTTGGTCACCTGACACCCAGTCACAGTTCAGGCCGCTTGATTACACGGCGTCCGCGTGGACTCTGAGGGGAGCCAGCCTCAACGAACGGTGCAGTTCCAGCCTGAAAATGTGGGACCAGGTACGGGTGCGCGCGACGAGGACGGAGGGGGTTTGCGCCATGGGTGCGGCGTTCAGTGCAGATGAGGCGATCGTGATTCGGCCAAGCCCGCGCCGAGTGCCCCGCTCTCCATGGTCCTCGAACTAGTGTTCCCGGCGTTGCCGGATCGACCGACCGGCAACGCAACGGGAGGGAACACCTATGCGCATAGCAAGACCCCTGTCCGTAATGGCTGTGGGCTTGGCCGCGGCCGCTGTTCTAGATTCCAGCACGTCGGCCTCGGCGGTGACGCAGGACGCCGCGGACAACCCGCACCCCTCAGTCGGGCATGTGATGGTGGACGGACACCGTGTGGTGACGGGGACCACCATCGGGGAGTGAGGCAAGACGACGAAGGGCAAGCTGTACTCCTTCACCTACAAGGCCGGTGACGTCAAACCCGCCGGGCCCGCCGCTCCGGCGGCGGCGAGCTGCTCGGTGTACATCTCCGACGTCTCGTTCCACGGGGCCGGCGCCGGGGCGTGGTTCCAGTGGGAGACCCCGCAGGCGTGCAGCGGCTCGTTCGGCTCGCAGAAGCTGCAGACACAGATGTGGCGCAGCTCGTGGAGCGGACCGCGCGGCTACAACAACTGGCACGGCACGGGACTGACCTCGAACAGCTTCATCGACTACGGATGGTCGACGGACTGCAACGACGGGGGCGGCACCTACACCTACTACCCTGTGATGCAGGGCTACGCCAGCGGGATCGGCTGGGGCCCCAAGACCCGCTCCGACAACGATCTGCGCAAAGGATGCGGGACCAGGTCTCCGAATCCGTAGGAGAGACGCATGGGCGAACAACCTCCCACCCGGTACTCGCCTGAAGGTGCGCCCCTGGGACGTACCGCGAACGACATCAGGTTCACCACCAGCTACTCCACCGAGACCCCACGGGCCCGCAAGCTGCGGTGGCTGATCAGGGACGTGCTTCGTCGGCCGGTGAAGAACAGCAGGTAAACCACTGTCCAGCGCCGAGCGTTACTGGGCCCTCTCCGCGGAACACCTCGTGGGGAGGGTCTACTGCCGTCGGGAGAAGTTCGTCGGCTCCGGTAGCAGCGGCGAAGGCCACGAGGTGCAAGGGGGGAGCACAGGCGTCCATAGCGTCGTCGTGTGGCTCGATGCGCTCGCCCGTGGCCCTCATTCGCTTCCAGTGGGATTCCTGCCAGGGCCGAGATGGGCTCAGCGGTTGACTTCGAGGTTCGTCAGGACGAGCGGGGCGCGCAGGAGTCCGGTCGCGCGGGCGGGGTCGGCGCGGAGTTTGGTGAGGATCCGCCAGTTCTTGAGGTGGGCGAAGCCGTGTTTGACGGGGACGCGTCCGGCGACCAGCACACGGTTCGCCTCCTTCTGCCCGGCGGTCAGCTTGCGGTAGCGGGCGGCCTTGAAGCAGGTGACGACGACCGGATCGTCGGGGTCGTCGGGCTTGTCCACGCCGAGGAAGCCCAGGTCGGCGAGCGCGCCGGAACCGGCCGCCTTCAGGTTTTCGACGAGATGGCCGTGGCGAGCGGCGGTAGCCTCGCGGTTGCGGCCGGGCCGGGCGACGGAGATCCAGATCAGCCGCCCCTTTTCGCGCGAGCGTGTTCGCAGGCCAAGGGGCCGTTCGGTCCCGATGCGCGGGCAAGTGGCGCAGCTGCACACGATCATCCGATACAACGCGGCTATCACAGGCGAACGGCCCGACGTACCGCGGCGACCGATCGAGTCCTTGCCGCTCTGCGGGGCGAACGAGCGGGGAAGGAACGGGTGCCAGCAGGGATCACTTCGGTCACCGATATATTTGGTCGGCGACGACTCCGGGCAATCACCTGCTCGGAGTCCGCATCACCCTCGGCGACACAGGGACTGACCACCACACAACCGTCGGCCCTCAGCCTCGGACAACCCTGGAGACACGTCCGGATGACGACCAGTGCCAGCGCGATACGCACCACAGCACACCGCGACCACCTCCGCTGGCGGACCGAACTACCCCTGCTCGCCGTCGTCTACGCCTTGTACTCCGGCGTGCGCCTGCTGGTCCGGGGTGAGGTCGGCGACGCCGTGAGGAACGGAGTGGACATCCTGCACTCCGAGCAACTGGTGCACCTGGACCCGGAGCACTGGCTCAACCGGCTCTTCGCCAACCACGCCCTCTTGGGCATACCCGCCGACTTCGCCTACGCGTCACTGCACTACATCGTCACACCGGCCGTCCTCATCTGGCTGTGGCGCCGCCACCCGGCGCACTACCGGGCGGCCCGCACCTGGCTGATGATCTCCACTCTGATCGGCCTGGTCGGCTTCACCGTGCTGCCCACCGCCCCGCCCCGGCTGTTGCACGGCGGGCACGGCTTCATCGACACCATGGCGCAGTACAGCTCCTACGGCTGGTGGGGAACCGACGCCAGCGCGCCACAGGGCCTGGGCCATCTCACCAACCAGTACGCGGCCATGCCGAGCCTGCACGTCGGCTGGTCGCTGTGGTGCGGACTCGTGCTCTTCCGCCGGGGACGCCACTGGCTGATACGCACGCTGGGGATTGCCTACCCGGTGGTGACCACACTCGTGGTACTGGGCACGGCCAACCACTATCTGCTGGACACAGTCGCCGGCGTCATGGTGATGGGCGTCGGCTTCGTGCTCGCCAAGCCAGTCCTTCGAACCGTCGACGCACTGCCCGTCCGCGGGCCCGCAGGCGAACGGGCCACCTCCGTCTCGGGGCGGGCTATGGAGGCAACGGCGGCCGGCAAGCCCCGGTCATGATTCGATCGCCCCACCGCCCTCACCTTGTGGTTCCGGCGTAATTGAGCAACCGCCAGGCGCGTCCAAACCGCCTTCAGCGCAATCGACTTCATGGGCCGCTGCAGCGCCTCTGTGTCGGTCTTGTCCGGCTGTTCTCCTCAGCGGGGGTGCTCACCGAGGATGCTGCGGGACTTGCGTTCCACAAGGATGGGCACGTAGGTCCGGATGGGCAGGGCTGTGAAGGCACGGCGGGCTTCGGCGACCGTGGCCTCGATCTCTTCGAGTGTATGGCTGCCGTGGCACCAGGCGTTGAGATGCTCCGTGACGCGCCGGATGGCAGCTTCTTCGTCCAGGTCGATCGACACGACTCCCCTGACGTTGGAGTTCTTCGTTTTCCTGGGAGGAAGGTCCGCGACAGCGCCATGGACATTCCGCGCATCTGTCCACCGGGCGGATCTGGCGGCGCCGCCGCGAAACGCGAGATGGGACGATAGCGAAATACTTCGGAGTCCCACATATCTTTGGGGTAGAGCTATCTGCACACGTCCCAGCTGTTCTGTGGGCCACCGCCGTGGCGGCTTCGGCCGTCGCGGTTGCGTCGGCCTGGCTGAGTCCGAGCGGTGAGTCGAAAGCCGCGCGGGAGACGCTGTGACGAGGTACGTGAAGGGTTCGCGAGGGTGACCCGGAACGCCGGCGAGTGGGTGTGGGACGCCTGGGTGACTGGTCTGGACGTCCTGGTTGCCGTGCTCGCGGTGATGGGTGCGGTGGTGTTGCAGGCGCGCTGGCTGGCCGCCGTCGCCGGGGTCTGGGCGGTGCTGGCGCTGCGTCAGGGCTGGCTGGCCGTGAGGGCGTTCCGCCGTAGAGCTGGGTAGGCGGGGCGGCCGGTGAGCAGCCGCTGGATCAGGAAGCCGGTCGCGAGGGTGGCTGCGCCGGCTGCCGCGTCGGTGACGAAGTGGTTGGCGGTGGCCAGGATGACGGTGAAGGTCGCCAGCGGGTAGCAGGCGCCCAGCACCCGGACCCAGGTGCGGCGGGCGAGGAAGGCCAGGGTGAGGCCGGACCAGGCGGACCAGATGATGTGCACCGAGGGCATGGCGGCGTACTGGTTGGAGAGGGAGGCAACGTCCCCGGAGGCCCACGATCCCCAGGTGTGGTGGACGACCACCGTGTCGGCCGCGCTGTCGGCCAGCCCGCTCCATCAGTGCCGTCTTCTCATCCCCAGCGTCCTTTCCCTTGCCGCGCAGAGGCCCCTAGCAGACGCGGGGTTCCCGGCCCCAGTACGCATCGGCTACAAAATAGTTTGGTAGCCGATGTAATATCGGAATGCAAGGTCTTCTGCCGGAGCGAAGGACGGAGGCATCGTGGGCAATGGCGAAGTCGGTACAGCCCCCATACCCACCCGGACCTGGTCGTCGCTGCTGATAGGGGAGCGGCCTCGGCCCCAGGCGATACGCAGCCGGCCCGGAGCGTGGTGGCTGGCGGTGGCGACGGTGTGCTTCGGCGCGTTCATGGGGCAGCTGGACGCCAGCATCGTCACTCTCACCTACGGCAGCCTGCGCAGCGAGTTCCGGACATCCTTTGCCGCGATCGAGTGGGTGTCGCTGGCGTATCTGCTCACCCTGGTCGCCCTCCTGATACCGGTCGGGCGGCTATCGGACGCGTACGGCCGCAAGCTGTTCTACCTCTACGGCTTCGTGGTCTTCACCGGCGCGTCGGCGGCCTGCGGCCTCGCTCCGTCCCTGGCCGCGCTCGTGGCCTTCCGGGTGGTGCAGGCGGTGGGCGCGGCGATGATGCAGGCCAACAGCGTCGCGCTGGTGACCACCAGTGCGCCGCGGGAGCGGATGCGGGCCGCGCTGGGTGTGCAGGCGGCGGCGCAGGCGGTGGGTCTGGCGCTGGGGCCGACGGTGGGCGGGGCGCTGGTGTCGGCGCTGGGCTGGCGGTGGGTGTTCTGGATCAACGTGCCGGTGGGGGTCGTGGCGCTGGTGGCCGGGCACTATCTGCTCCCGCGTACCCGCAGCCGTAACCGGGTGGCCTCGTTCGACTGGCCGGGGCTGGTTCTGCTGGCGGTGGCGACCACGAGCCTGTTGCTGGGTGTCTCGGCGGCGTCCGGGCTCGCGGTGCCGCCCTGGGCGGTCGTCGGCCTCTTTGTGCTTGCGGTGGCGGCGGGCTGGGCCTTCGTGCGCCGTCAGCAACGTGCGGCCGTTCCCCTGCTGGACCTGGGGCTGTTGCGGGTGCGGGCGGTGTCGTCAGGGCTGGCGGCGGCGCTGTGCGGGTACCTGGTGCTGTTCGGGCCGCTGGTGCTGGTGCCGCAGATCGTGGTGCGGACCGGGGGCTCGGAGCTGCTGGCAGGGGTAGTGCTGACCGCTCTGCCGGGCGGCTTCGCGCTCGCGGCCACAGGCGCGGGCCGCGTCCTGCCCCGCGCGGTCGGCGACCGGGCGCGCTGCCTGCTCGGGGTGGCGGTGTGCACGGGCACACTGGCCGCGATGCTCGTGCTTCCCGTCACGCCGGTGTGGCTGGCGGCGCAAATGGCCGTCCTCGGGATCGGGTTGGGGCTGTTCACCCCGGCCAACAACACCCTGGTGATGAGCGCGATACCGGCCAACTGTTCAGGCACCGGCGGCGGCCTGGTCAACATGACCCGCGGCCTGGGCACCGCCCTCGGCGTCGCCCTGATTACCCTCCAACTCCATCTGACCCACGGTCAAGGTGTCCGCGACCGTTGGGTCCAGTCCATCGCCATCCTGCTGGCCGCGGCGCTTGTCGCCACCGCTGCGGCGTGGCTGTCCCCGGCCGACGGCCCCCGCACACAGGCCACGTCACCGAAGTGACAGCACGGGAAAAGGCGTGATTCCGTGGGCAGGGGAAGAAGAGCCGGCCGAGGCCAGGAGCGGGTTCAGGGGCGGCTGAATGCGGCCATCGTGTTCCGGTGGACGGAGCGGAAGGGACCGGTCAGCCGGGCCAGCATCGAGGCGCCCAGCGCGACGGCCAGGGCCTGGTCGAGCGGGGCCTGCGTGGTCGCCAGGAAGGTCAGCAGTATCACTGGGCGGGCACGCGGCCCGACCGCAGGACGCTGCGGATGTCCCGGGTGCGCGGCGATGAGCTTGCAGCTGATGACGGCGACCAGGGCCCCGATGACGGGAAGCGGGAAGCGGGCGGCCGAGGCGCGCGTGATGCCCGTCTGCTCACCGAGGCCGTCACCCGGCTGCGCCGGGCCCTGCGCGCTTCGATAGGGACCGACTATCCGTGGGAAAATCTCCCCATGGCCCAGGTCGAACTGCTCCAGGCCCACGCTGAGCAGGCCCCGGCGCGCGTCAGCGACCTCGCCACGGTCCGGCCCCTGGCCCAGTCCACCGTCAGCGGCTGGATCGGCCAGATGATCACCGCTGGGCTCGTCACCCGTGAGGTCCACCCCACCGACCGCAGCGCCTCGGCGGTCGCCGTCACCGAGATGGGCCGCGCCCAGCTGGCCGCCTGGACCTGAGCCCACGAAGACCGGTTGGACGCCACACTCGGCAGGCTCGACGAAACGGACCGCACCGCCGTCAGGACCGCGCTGCCCGCCCTTTTCCGTCTCACCGAACATCCCGGCACCACGACCTGACCACCGGCGCCGACACCCTCGACGTCATCGAGGACGCAACGAAGCAGCCGGCACATCCGCAGGGGTACGACCACGGCACACCTCTGCTGCGGCCGGGCAGGACTCGCTTTGCGGACCGTCGATGCTCACCATGTCCAGCCGTGACCGCCGCTGTTGTGGCACAGGGCGAGGACGGCGGTCGTTACAGTGAGGTACGGGGTGAGGCGCCCTGGGCGGGACAGGGCCGCCAGTGCGCACGTCAGAGCCGTGTACCAGGGCATCGACCACGGTGCCGTGAGGACCCAGGCGAAGGCGAGCACGAACGGCACGGCGACGGCGGCGGGGGCGTCCGGCGGGACGCGGCGGCGAAGTCCCCATGCGAGCGCGAGCATCAGGACGGGCCAAAGGACGCTGACGATCGCGGCGGTGGCACGGCGGCCCAGCAAGGCGGTGCCGAAGTGGTCGAACACCGCCCACAGCGAAGGCGTGGACACCAGATGCGAGGCCGCGGAGAGCGGGGCGAGGGCGTGCGGGCCGTAGACGTCGTAGAGGGCCGCGAGCACCAGCGCGGCCGTGACTGCCTGTCGGACAGCCGAACGCCACCTGCCCGAGCGCAGCAGCGGCCAGGTCAGTCCGACGCCGAGCAGCGCGGCGCTGATTTTGACTCCGCAGGCCAGGCCGATCAGCCCTCCGACGGCCAGGTCGTGGTGCCACCTGGTGGCTCTGCGGGTGAGCTGGACCGCGCAGACGGCCAGGCAGGCGACGAGGGTGTCCAGATGCCCGCCCGCGACGAGCACACCGATCAGGAGCGGGTTGGCGATCCACAGCAGTCCGGCGCGAACCGGGTCCTCGGCAGTGCGTATCAGCAGGTAGCCGGTCGCCACGAACACGGCCGCGTTCGCGAGCATCAGCGCCCATATCGTCAGCCACGGCCGCTCACCGCCGACGGACGCCGCGCCGGCCTGCCACCACGTCGCCACCGGCCCGTACACCGACGGGGTGTTGCGCCATGCTTCGCCCACCAGATGGGCGTAGGCGCCTCCCAAGTGGGCGGGGGCCGTCACATAGGGGTCCCCGCCGAGGGCAGCAATCCGGCCGTACGCGGCGTAGCTGGCCGTGTCGGAGGAACCGACCGGGGTGAGGTTCGCGACGACGAGGGCGGCGAGCACGCCGGCCCGGAACAGGAGGTGCGCGTCCGGGCTCCAGCCCCGCCTGTGGGCGTGGAGCATGCCGAGCGTGCCAAGACAGGACAGCACGATGGCCGCGGAGGTGACCGCCTCGGAGAGCATGCCGGGCATGGCGGTCAGCCGGAACCACGGGATAGGTGCCCTGAGGGTGTTGTGGTTGGGTGCGCTCGCTCCGACCAACGCGAACAAGGCGATGCCTGCCGCCGACATCCCTACGGCTGCGGACGGGCGGCGCCACGCGCTGCCGATCAGGGCCGACCAGGATGCCGTGCGGATCCAGCGGGCCGGATACCCGCCCCAATCGCTGCTGTTGGTCGTCAAGGTCGCTCTCTGGCCGCTCGTTGCTCGCTGCTTCAGCTCGCGGCGAGTACGGCGGTGACGATCTTGCCCGCGAACTTGTAGCCCTCACCGCTGGCAGGCACCACCGCTGCCGCCGCCACATCCCCGCGGTAGGCGATGAACCAGCTGTTGGGCTTTTGCCGTCCGTCCACCTCCGCAGTCCCGGTCTTCGCGCCGACATCACCGCTCAGGCCGCCGATGACCGGCGCCGCCGTGCCCTGGCGTGCGGTCAGCTTCATGAGGTTGCGCAGGGCAGCGTCGACCGAGGCGCTCATCCGCCGCGGAGCCTGGGCGATCTGACGGTTGTCCACGGAGGCCGGCACGAGCACCGGCTGGTGGAACTCACCCGCTTTGGCGGTGGCGGCCACTGATGCCATGTCGAGCGGGCTGACGAGGACCTTGCCCTGTCCGATGTACGTCATGGCCTTGGAAGCGCCGCCGGTCATCGGCACGCTGCCGTCGAAGCTGGCCACGCCGGTGTTCCAGGTGAGGCCCAGCCCGAACACGTCGTGCGCCTGGTTCTCCACGGCTCCGTCGGGCAGCACCTTCGCCGTCGACATGAAGGCGGTGTTGCAGGATGCCTCGAAGTCCATGGCGAGATTGGCGTGGTCGATCTTCATCTTGTCCACGTTGTGGAAGGTGAGGCCGCCGTAGGAGAAGTACTGGGGGCAGTCCAGTGGCGTGCTGGGAGTGAAATTGCCGCTGTCCAGCAGGGTCGAGGCGGTGATCACCTTGAAGGTGGAGCCCGGCGCGTACGTGCCCTGGATCGCCTTGTTGAAGCCCTTGGCCGGTGTCATGGCGACGGCCAGCACGTCGCCGGTGCTGGGCTGGATGGCAACCACCGAGGCGTCCGGGCCCTGGGTCTTGACGGCCCTCTCGGCCTCGGCCTGCAGGTTCGCGTCGATCGTGGTGGGCAGCGGCTTGCCCGGCCTGCCCTGCGAGAGCACCCTGAGCACCGGCCCCGCGCTGCCGTCGGCGTTCTTGACGCGGATCTCGGTACCGGGTGTGCCCTGCATTTTGGCCCCGTACCGGGTCTGCAGTTGGCTGAGGATCCCGGTCAGTGACGGGTAGCGGGCGGTGGTCAGTTCGTTGCCGTCGCGGTCCACGGCCTTGACCGGCGGGGCACCGGTCGGTACGACCGCGACCGACTGGCCGGACGCCAGCTTGGGGTAGAGCACCGATGGTGCCCACTTGACCACGGCGTCGCCGCTGCTGTCGCGCACCACGGTCAGTGAGGAGTCGTAGGCCCACGTCGGCTTCTGCCCGGCATAATCCAGTTGCGTCCATATGGAAAAGGGGACCTGGAAGCCGGTCGGCTGCTTGCCGGTGAGTGTCAATGCGGTGACGTGCAAACCGCTCTTGAAGGAGGCGAGTTGGGCGCCCGCCTGTTTGACGTTGTCGGTGAGTGCTGCTGCCTTCGCCGTGTCCCCGGACTGCCAGGCGGTCAGGAACGCCTGGGCCGTGGCGCGCACTTCGTGCGGTGAGGGAGGGCTCGTGTTCACCGGCTGCGCCGTTCCCGCGCGCGTCGATGCCGTGTCATGGTCTGCCGGGCCCTGCTGTTTCACGGCATAGGCAAGGGTCGCCCCCAAGACGGCCACCGACACCGCACCACCGACGACTGCGGTCTTCGCCGCTTTCCGCACGCGCCCTCCTCCGGCCAGCCGACTGGTCGACACGACACTACATCGGGGACCGAATCTTTCGGATACCGGGGTAACGTGATCCTCGGCTTGGTGGTGTCCGACAGAGGGCACGGCGGCGGCCCCGATCCCAGTCGAGTTCGACGATGAAGGCCGGCGTCACCACGAGCTGGCAGTCATGCCGCCCAGGTCAGCTGGGCGGCACCGGGTTGGTTTGTGGGGTCTTCAAAGTTGAGCGGTGCGGAGGTGCCCACGGGCTCGGCGGGTGGTGACACAACGTGTGCGTAGTCGTTGGTTCGCAGCGTTGCGGAACCCGAAGGCGGCGCGGGCGACGAGCTTGATCACGCGGTTGATGCCCTCGCTTTTGGCGTTGCTGTGTCTGGTGTCGATGAACGCGGCGATCTCGTTCCACCAGCGGTCCACGGTGGCGGCGAGGGTACGCACTTCCGGGATGTCGGCGTCCGCGCACCAGGTGAGGAACTTGTAGCGGGCCTGGCCGATGCGGTGGCGGTCGGCGCCGGTGCGGGCCAGAGCAAGGAGGGTGCGCAGGCTTTCCTTGGCGATCCAGGCGGTCAGCAGCGTCTGTCCGATCTTCCCCTCGTCCAGCAGCGGGTTCCACATCGTCGCGAACTGCTCGTCGGTGAGGTCCTCGCGGTTGCGCAGCAGCCGCCTGCGAGCCTTCCATTCCGGGTCGGTGGCGCGTCCGCGTCGTCCGCGGATTTCGGCGGTGGTGCGGCGCCGCACCAGGGACAGCATCTTGTTGGCGAGCTGCACGACGTGGAAGTGGTCGACCACGAGGGTGGCGTGGGGCAGGCCGGTGCGCACGGCGGCGCGGTAGGTGGCCGACATGTTGATGGCGACGTGCCGGATGTTCTTGCGCCAGGTCAGGGGTGTGGTGGCGAGCCAGGCCAGCACGTCGGCGACAGTGCGGCCCTCGACCTGGCCGAGCAGCCCGCCGCGGCCGTGTGCGTCGACGAACCCGGTGTGCCACCGGTCCCTGGTCAGC
>NZ_JBFAJD010000073.1:0-24179 GCF_040655035.1 Streptomyces sp. NPDC050549 | reverse complement strand
CCCGATCTCCAATCAAGATCAGGTTGGTATGGATGCCACGAAGTGAGTCAGTTTTGATCCGCCGTCAGAGGGTCACCGTTCAGATGACGCCGACAGGGGTGGCCGTTCGGGTGGCTGCCCGACACCGGTCTCGTCGTCCTCGTGACGGGCCTGATCGCGATCGGGCCTGCGGCTGAGTTGTATCGCGGGGCGGGCCCGCCGCGTCGGCTTGCTGTTGTCGCTGCTCTCCTTGCGCTGGCAGCGGTGAGACTGCTCATGGCTGCAGCAGTGAACTGGGCCTTTCCTTCGCTGGCTGATCCGGGCGTCGGTATCCTCGTCGGCTACCTTGTTGCATTGCCCATCGGCGTGGCTGTGTTGGCTTGGTTCCTCACCAGGGCGAACGTTGCCTGATGCAGCACTGGTTCCGTAATGGTGCGTTGGCGCATGTCAGTTGAGTCCGAGGACGGCCAGCGGCCGTTCGTAGGGGCGGCGAGCTGTCCTGTGGAGTTCGGCAGCGATGTTGGTCTGGCCGACGGTGCGGAGCTGGTTGACGGCGAACTGCGAGGGCGGCCACGCTCTCCGGGCCGTGCCCGGAGCGGATCTTGCAGGCGTCCTCACGGAAGGCCGTGTCCCGGACGAAGTGGAACCTGGTTTCGATCACCCAGTGCGCCAGCAAGATCTTCGCGATGGGTTCCGGAGATGCCTTACGGCTGTCAGGTCGGTGATGACGTAGACGGTCCCGCGGCTCTGCGGGCGTGTTGGAACTGAGCACCTACATGGTCGGACAACGATTCCCCAAGGTGGGGCAGATGCTCCTGGACGCAAGGGCCGATCCGATCGCCTTCGCCGTCCTCGCCGCCCGGCACTGGACGAAGATTCAGTCGACGAATCCCCTAGCGGCTCAACCGTGAGATCAAGAGGCGGACCGGCGTCGTGCAGGTCCCACAAGGGACATGACCATCTGCTGCTACGGATGCAATCCAGCGTGCGGCCGCCGGGCCATCCCTGAAGAGATGGCGGAACTCATACATCGCTAGAGGCGGGCGTGGACGGGAGCGGCCCGGTTCAACTCGCACGGATGCAGGGCCTTCCAGCATGGCGCGCGGTGGTGCGAATGAGATCCACCAGAAAGCGGCCGAGCAGGACATGCAGCCGAGTCATCCTATGAATCTCTCCAACTTCCCTCCCTGTCCGCACTATTGACAGCCTCAGAGGTCAGATCAATCATCAGACATCCGAGGAATTGGAGCCGCTCATGAGTACGTATCCGAGACGTCAGGTCCTGGGCGCCGCGGCCGGGGTTGCCGCAGCAGCTGCCCTTCCCCTCACTTCAGCCACCGCCGCACACAGCGCCGAACTCGTCGCCACCGCGTCCGGACCGTGGGTCCCCGTCCCCGAGCCGGTCCCGGTCCCGCTCGACGGGCTCTACGACAACGACGGCATCGACACCGCCTCCGCGCGCGGCGGCGACTTCGACGGCTCGGGCTACACCTTTCCGGGCGAGGAACTCCCCGCCGGACGCGTCGAGGTCGACGGCATCCCCTTCCTCTTCCCTTCCTCGGCCGCGGGTGCCAAGAACAACGTCGTCGCGATGGGGCAGCGCATCGAACTGCCCCAGGGACGCTACCTGTCGGCCGCCTTCCTCACCTCGGGCAGCTACGGCAACGCCTCCGGCAACGCCACCGTCCACTACGCCGACGGCTCCACCACGACCGCCGGCCTCGGCGGCGCCGACTGGTACGCGGCCGGCGGCTCGCTCTCCGCGCCGTACCGCTACCAGCCGGACGGCACCAAGGACCAGCACGGTGTCGGCATCGGCACCTCGGAGGTCTGGCTCGACCCGCAGCGTGAGGCGGTCGCCCTCACCCTCCCGGTCACCAACCCGGCCGAGACGGGCCGGACATCCCTGCACGTCTTCGCCCTCTCCCTCCAACCCGCCGCCCAGGGAAGGGCGTTGGCCCTGCGCGACGCCCACTCCACGAACTCGCTGCTGGAGTCGTCCGGCGCGCAGAGCGTCGAGGCGACGGTCGTGAACGCCGGTACGGTCGCCATCCTCGCGGGCGACGGCGTGTCCGTGCGCGTCGACGCCGAGGGTGCCCGTACGGTCGAAGCCGCCCGCATCCGGCGCCTGGACCCCGGTGAGCAGGCCCGCGTCCGCGTCGGCGTCCGCAGCGGCGCGACGCCCGGCACCGTGCGGGACGGCACGGTGACCGTGACCGGACGCGGCTCCCAAGCAGCGGTTTCCCACAAGCAGTTGACCCTCGGGGTCGCCGACTACCGGCCCACCGGGACCTCCCTCGCCGGCCATCAGGCGCCGTACTGGTTCCAGGGCGCCAAGTTCGGCATCTTCATCCACTGGGGCGTCTACTCGGTGCCCGCCTGGGCGCCGGTCGGCAAGCAGTACGCCGAGTGGTACTGGGACCAGATGCAGGACCCGAACAACCCGACGTACGCCTACCACCGGGACACCTACGGCGAGGACTTCGCGTACGACGACTTCATCCCGCGCTTCACCGCCGAGAAGTTCGATCCGCGGGCCTGGGTGGAACTCTTCCGCGACGCGGGCGCCCAGTACCACGTGCTCACCTCCAAGCACCACGAGGGCTTCGCGCTGTGGGACACCAAGGTCTCCGACCGCAACGCCGTGAAGATGGGCCCGAAGAGGGACCTGGTCAAGGAACTCTTCGAGGCGTCACGCCGCCACACCCCCGAACTCCACCGCGGGCTCTACTTCTCGATGCCGGAGTGGTTCAACCCCGACAACCCGTGGATGGGCCACGCCCCGCGCAATCCGTACACACTGGAGCCGGTGCCGTACACCGGATACACCGCGGGCAAGGACTATGTGACGCAGTATCAGGCCCCGCAGATGCTGGAGCTGATCCACGGCTACGACCCCGAGCTGCTCTGGTGCGACATCGGCGGCGCCAACGACAGCCTCGATGTGCTGGCCGAGTACTTCAACCACGCCAAGAACCGCCGCCGCCCCATCGACGTGACCGTCAATGACCGTTCCGGGATTGCCTTCCACGACTTCACCACGCCCGAGTACACGACGTACGAGAACACGGTCGTCGCCAAGTGGGAGTCCAGCCGGGGCCTCGACCCGTTCAGCTACGGCTACAACCGGGCGACCCCCGACGACGGCTACATGACAGCCGAACAGATCGTGCGCAACCTCGTCGACATCGTCTCCAAGAACGGCAACTTCCTTCTCGACATCGGCCCCCGGGCCGACGGCACGATCCCCGAGATCATGCAGACCCGGCTGCACGAGACGGGCCGCTGGCTGCGCGTCAACGGCGAGGCGATCTACGACACCACGTACTGGTCACGGATGGCGCAGCTCGGCGACGACCTGAGGTTCACCGTCCGCCCGAACGAAGCCTTCTACATCCACTCCCTGGCCAAGCCGAGCGCCAAACTCACCGTCGAAGCGCCGATCCCGATCCGCAGCGGCGACAAGGTGACGATGCTCGGCCACGGCCGCCCGTTGACATGGACCCTTAGTAACGGGGTGCTGGTGATCGACGTCCCCGAAGCCGCGCGCAAGGCGGGGCAGCACGCGTGGGTGTTCAAAGTGCACTGGCGTGTCTGAGACCCGACGGATCCCCTGAGCACGACCGGTGGTCACGACGACATGACGCCGTTCGTGACACCGGCAGGCACAGGTCTGACAAGGCAGGGTCGTAGTTGTCGCGTAAGGGGTCTGTACGGGTCTATGCCGGAGGTGTTCTTGCTGGTCATGAAGGAGGGTGCTCCTGTCGTGCCCTCTCAGGCCAACCCGATAGACCGGGAGGTCTCACCTAAGCTTGGCGTTTATCCTCGCTGCTGTTTCAGGCGGATGTGTTCGGTGAGGGTTTCTGCTCGTTTCACGGTCTTTCCGGGCTCGTAGCGTGGCGCTGGCCTGCGGTTTTTGGAGCCGGGTGGGCGTCCGGGGCCGGGTTTGGTGGGTTGGGGAACGCCGGTGGGACGGGCTGCCTTCGCGCGGAGGTGGCGGAACCCCCGGCGGACCCGGGCCGGGGTGAGCCGGCGGGGTTCGGTGGCCCGTTCCCAGGGGCGACGAAGGTCCTCGGCGAGGGGGCGGGCGAGGCGGAGCTGGGTGTGTGCGGCGATGATCAGCCAGGTCCACAGGTCGGCGGTGTGCGGGTCGCGGACCTTCGGCACCGTCCAGCCGAGCGTCTGCTTGAACAGCCGGAAAGTGTGCTCCAGGTCGAATCTGCGCAGGAACGCCTGCCACCGAAGGTCGACGTCCTCGCCGGTCATCGCGGTGCGTGAGGACCACAGCCAGACCGGTTTCGGGTCGCGGTCGCCGGGCAGATGATCGACCTTCAGCCGGATCAACGTGCCGTGGATCAGAGGCAATTCACCGCTGTGGTCGAGCCAGGGGCCACGGGCAGTCAGGCGGGGGTGCATCCGGTCCCAGGCGAACGCTTCGGCCGTGCCGTAGCGGGTGGTGCCGGAGGTGGTGGCCTGGTCGGGGACGTGCCAGGACTCCGGCTTGGAAAAAGTGAGGACACCGCCGTGCTTGTGGGGCTGCCCGCCGCGCGGAGTCGAGCGGCGCGGGCCTGCGTCACGGAGCATCACCCGGTCCGAGCGCAGCCGACCGACCAGCTCGACGGGCAGGTCCGCCAGGACGTAGGCGAGCCGGGTGACGTCGTAGCCCGAGTCCATGACAATGAGAATGTCCTGGTCACCAGGTTTCCACTGTCCGGCTCGCACGAGCCGGCCAACTACATCGCGCAGCTGGGCGGCGGTCACCGCGGTGGCGTCGTCGGCCGGACCCAGCCGGATCGCGTCCAGGATGGCCGTCCACGAGGTGCGTCCGGTTTCCAGCGCGGCGACGAAGGAGTAGGGCCAGCCGGGGATCATCTGGTCGGCGCTGCGACCTCGGCCGTAGGCGTGGCAGAACAGCAGGTCCGGGCTGGTAGGGGCGTCGGGACGCAGCCAGTTGCTCACGTCGACTGCAAGGACGATCCGTCCGTCGGCCGCCCTCGGCAACGGCGTGGAGGCAAGCAGCCGCCGCAGGCGGCGCGGCTCGAGCCAGCCGCGGTTGACCGCGCCGTACATCGCCCCGTGCCCACGCCGGTGCTCGACCGCCAGCGTCAACTCGACCAGCGACTTGACCGGCCCGTCCGCGCACAGCACCGCGTCAGCGAGCTCGAAGAGCGCATCCGCACGGGCGTAAAGGCAGTCGTAGAACTCGACACGAAAGTGGGACAGCACGCCCAGTGCGGCGTCAGCGGGACCTGCACAAGCCAGACTCTTCACAGCGGCCGTTCCTTCACGCGACGTTGCTCGACACTTCGAAGCGTGAAGAACGGCCGTCCTGCTGTCTCAGGAAGAAGCCAAGATCAGCAGGACAGGTGACCCGGCGAGGTTAAACGCCAAGCTGAGAAGCTGTTGTCTTTTCGATCTTGAGAGATGTGCGTCGAACGGGAGTCCCGATCGGGTGGTCGTGGGGCGCTCGGCGCATACGGACAGGGCCTCCTGAACAGCTCGTTGGTGTCGAATCACCGAGCAGCAGGAGGCCCTGGTGCAGCAGTCCCGCGTGCCGATGGTCGGGCAGTCCAGCGCGGTCACCTGGGAGTGTGACTGTCTGGCTCACCGGTTCGGAAACGCCGCCGACAACGGGACGCGACAGCCTCGCTACCCGACGGACATGACGGGCGGGGAGTGGGCCGTGGTCCGCCCGCTCCTGCCGGTACCGGGCTGGATGCGCGGCCGGGGCGGCCGGTCGAGCGCGGCAGTCGTTCAACGCTCCTGGTCCACCTACGACGCATGGAGGGCTGGGGCGAGAAGCCGTACGTGAAGAACGGGCCGTCGCTCGGCGGCTACGGGGCCGTCGCGATGAACGCCGCACTCACGGCGTCGATGACCAAGTTGCCTGACCAGTTGCGCAAGACCCTGACGTGGGATCGCGGGAAGGAGCTCTCGGGCCACGCGCAGTTCGCGCTGGAGACCGGGACGCGGGTGTTCTTCGCTGACCCGCACGCACCGTGGCAGCGCCCGACGAATGAGAACACGAACGGTCTGCTGCGGCAGTACTTCCCCAAGGCACCGACCTGTCGCGCTGGTCCGCCGACGAACTCGAGGCCGTCGCTCACGCGCTCAACAACTGGCCACGAAAGATCCTCGGGTGGAAGACGCCCGCTGAAGTCTTCGAGGAGCAACTGCGCTCGCTTCAACAAGTCGGTGTTGCATCGACCAGTTGAACTCGCCCAGTTCCGCTCCCGGAAATTCGTCCGGGCCCTCGACCGCCACCGGATCGCCGGATCGATAGGGAGGGTCGGCGCGGCCGGCGACAACGCGGCCATGGAGTCCTTCTTCAGCCTGCTGCAGAAGAACGTCCTCGACCGCCGATCCTGGGCCACTCGCGAGGAACTGCGGATCGCGATCGTGACCTGGATCGAGCGGACCTACCACCGACGCCGCAGACAGGCTTCGCCCGGCCGGCTGACCCCCTGACCCCCGTCGAATTCGAGAGCGTCATGACCACACCGGCCCTCCAGGCCGCGCGACCACACCTGTCACACGAACCTGCATCAGACCCGATCGACAGGCGCGTCGAGCAACTCGACGCGATTCCGAAGCCGGTCACGGGAGAGGAAGCCCGAGCGCTGGTCTCCTGCTTCGGCCCGGACGACTGCTACGGCGTCGCCGGACCCTGCTGCACCTCATCGAGACCGGCCCAAACCCCGTCCTGACCACCGACCCCGGACCCCACGCCAACGAGCGGCACCGCCGGCTCTACAACCGCGCCGTGAACGGAGGGCTCATCCCGAGAACTTGACGGCATAGCAACGTGAGGTGTCTGCTCTCATGCATGGCAGTCGCGTCGCGTCTCGTGATCGCTGGGACGGACAAATTCGCACTGCCATCCAGGTAGACGGTCGGCTTGGTGACACCCCGAGGCCGGCTCGCGGGTTTGAGCCCGGTGCCGCGACTGACGAACCTGGCGAAGAGTCGTGTCCCACTGGCTCGAGGCGCGGCCAACCGCCCCCGCCACGTCCTACTTCTCCTCCGGCTCCCAGGCGCGGAGCAGGTCGAGCAGCCCCGCGTCTCCGTCAACGTGCAAGGAGTCGGCCTGGATCCGGTCGTACAGGTAGAGGACCAGCTCACTGGCCGTGCCGTGGACGGAGGCGCCGGCTGCGTCCGAGTCTTCGCCGGTCGCGGCGGTGGGCGCGGGGATGCGGGTGATGCGTGCGCCGTCGCCGTCGACGGTGAGGCGCCAGGAGCGGCCCTCGGCGGCGTGGAAGTCGAAGGCCGTGGGCTTGTGCGGCCAGGCACTCGGTGTTGCGCAGACGGTGAACAGGAACTCCTCCACACCGTCGAGTGCCAGCTCGACCGGCAGCGGCTGCGGGGAGCCCCCGGCGAGCTGGGCGTCGTAGGTGTGCACCGCGGTCTCCTGGACCCGGTGCCGGGCGGTGCCGCCGGCGGTCTGCGGCGACTGCGACGCGGGCCACCACGTCCAGCAATCGCTCTCCGGTCCCGCCGCGCGCAGGGCGCCCAGCAGAAGCTGCGTCGACGCGTCCAGCCAGGCCAGCAGGGCCTCACGCTCCTGCGGCACTTCCAACGCGGCGCGCGCGGCGACGGCCTCGGCCGGGGGAGCGTCGGCAGCCCCCGCGCCGACGATGGCGGCCCAGAAACGGTCTCCCCCACCCAGGTGCTTCACCAGATCGAACAGCGTCCACCCGGGGCAGGTCGGCACCTGCGCGTCGAGACCGGGCGCGGCGGCGACCACGGCGCGGAAGGCGGTCGACCGTTCATCGATCAGTCGCAACAGGTCAGGGAAGTCAAGATTCTTTTCCACGCCGGATGTCTATCACCGTGCTCCGGTGATCGGACAGCGATTTTCACAGTCGCCGCCGGTTGGCCATTGCGGACGTCCTCGCCTCCCACCGCTCGGGTGACAAGCTGTGCACTGCTGCGAGGACGCTGGCGGTGGCGGTACGCCAGGCGTCGTGCCTGTGGGTGCTCTGGCCTCGCCGTGCGGCAGGGCACCTCGGCGACGTGACGTCCACCGGACGCGCGCGGTCATGCTGCCGCTCGATGTGATGGACGCGGAGGTCACGACGGCGGGGGAGGACCGGTCGGGTAGGGAGTTCAGGTGACTCCCGTTCGACCAGCACTCCTCAGCACGGGGCGGGGTGGGCGCGGCTTTGCCGTCTGGTGGTCGGGGGATGGGGACGTAACTGGCGCACCAGCGCATCGCGCAAGCTTGACGTTTATCCAGTACGACGGGGTTTCGTGCCGACCTTGTGGTGGGCGGGACGACTGTATGCCTCGCCGGTCACCAGGACTCAGCCCACGTCATGACGGGTGGCTGTGCGGCGGTTTTTCGAGCCAAGTGGGCTTCCTGGTCCGGGTGTTGACGATTTCGGTGCACCGGCTGGAGAGCCGGTCTTCGCTCGCAGGTTCCTGAACCCCCGCCGGACCCGGGCGGGGGTGAGTCTGTTCGGCTCGGCCGACTTCTCCCAGGGACGCCGTAGATCGGCGGCCAGTGGGCGGGCGAGCCGGAGCTGGGTGTAGGCGGCGACCACAAGCCACGTCCACCGGTCTGCCGCCTCCGGGCTGCGGAGCCGGGGCCGGGTCCATCCGAGCATCTGCTTGAACAGGCGGAACATGTGCTCGATGTCGAAGCGTCGCAGGAAGGACTGCCGGCAGCGGTCGAGGTCCGCTTCTGTGGCGGCGGTGCCCGACCACCACAGCCACAGCGGCTTGTTCACCCCGCCGCTGGGCGGCTTCTCCACGGCCAGGCGGATGAGGGTGCCCGCGATGATGGGCAGCGGCCCCTCGTGATCGAGCCAGGCCGCCCGCCGGGTCAGCCTCGGGTGGAGCCGGTCCCACGCCTGGGCGGTGGCCTTCCCGTAGCGGCGGGTGCAGGTGACTGCCACGGCCTGCTCCGTGCCCCAGGTTCCCCGGGTCGCCGAAGACGAACTCACCGCCGTGCTTCGGCGGTCGCCCGCCTTGGGGATAGGACAGGGCGTACTCCTTGAGAGTGGGCGTCGGCCGGCGCATCACCCGGTCCGACCGCAGTCGGCCCAGGACCTAGATGGAACCCTATGACGCCTTATTCGAGCCTGGCGCCTATGCAGCCTCCCGTGGTGCCTTCGAACGCCTCGTCTCGACGCTGTCCGGCGCCCCGGCGCGGGACATGGCCCATGACGAGCTGGAGGCCCTGCTTGAGCAGCAAGGGCGCGAGCTGCTGAGGCAGCTGATGCAGGATCACCTCGACCTGCGGGCGAGGGCTGAAGAAACGGCGGCCCGCGTCAGCGCGGGACGGCCGGTGGTGCGCGGGCCGGAAGTACAGCCGCGGACCTGGCGGGAGAGCAACCACCCCCGCTGGCTGACCTGCGTGTTCGGGCCGGTGCGGGTGAACAGGATCGCCTATCGCGGCCGGGGTGTGTCCAACGTGCACCCGGCCGACGAAGGATTGTCGCTGCCCGCGGGCCGACACTCGCGCGGGCTGGCCCGGCTTGCGGTCCTGGAAGCCGTGAGAGGCTCGTTCGACCAGGCCCAGGCCGCGATCGAGCGACGGTGCGGGAGAGTCCTGGGCAAGCGCCGCCTCGAAGAGCTGGTGATCGCTGCGGCCGTCGACATCGCCGCCTACTACACGGTGAAGATCCCCACCCCGTGCACCTGCGAGATGCCGTTGGTCATCCAGGTCGACGGCAAGGGCGTGGTGATGCGCCCCGAAGCCCTGCGCGAGGCCACCCGCCGGGCCGCGGCCCGGCGCGCGGCGGCCGGGCGGCGCGGGCGGCTGGCTCCGGGAGAAAAACCCAACCGCAAGCGCATGGCGACGGTGGCCTGCGTCTTCGACACCGCGCCTGCCCCGCGCCGGCCGCACGACATCGTGCATCCGCCGGGTGGCCGCAGCGAGAGCCGGACGCCGAGGCCGGGCCCGAATGCGGAGCGCAAATGGTGCACCGCCTCGGTGATCCGTCCTCCGGAGCAGGTCATCGCCGACGCCTTCGACCAGGCCGAGGCCCGCGACCTGCAGCATCTGCGGGACTGGATCGTGCTCGTCGACGGCGCCCGCCACCAACTCGACCTGATCCAGGACGAAGCCGCCCGCCGCGGCATCCGCCCGCACGTCCTGCTCGACTTCGTGCATGTTGCCGAGTACTGCTGGACGGCCGCGCACGCTTTCCACCTGGTCGGCAGCCGCGAGGCCGAGACCTGGGCCGCGGACAAACTCACCGCGATATTCGGCGGACACGCCGACCGAGCCGCCGCCGAGATGACCCTCCAGGCCGCAGCCGAACACCTTCCCGCTGCCCGTCGCGAGGCCGTCACGACCTGCCACCGCTACCTCACCGGTCACCTCGACCAGCTCCACTACGACACCGCCCTCGCAGCCGGGTGGCCGATCGCCACCGGCGCCGTCGAAGGCGCCTGCCGCCGCCTGATCGCCGACCGCCTCGACATCACCGGAGCCCGCTGGGGACTCAACGGCGCAGAAGCCGTTCTCCAACTCCGCGCATTGATCACGAACGGCGACTTCGAGGATTACTGGATCTTCCACACGGCCCGCGAACATCAACGCCTCTACCCCAGCCCCGACCAGCAGAAGTACAGCCTCACCGCTTGATCCCGACCGTCACTTCAGAGGGAGGCCGACGGTGCCAGCGAACTCGTGTGTGAAGACGGTCATTACGTCGTCAGTTCCGAGGTAGAAACGTCCGTCTGGTGGCCACTGTGCTGGACGACCCGCGACAAGCCACGCTGTGGCAGCAGGTGCACGAAGCTCGACAGCGACCGGCAGTCGGAGTCCGTAGTCACCCTCGGACCAGAGGATGTCGGCGCCCACGAGCGGAACCCCGATGAGCCCTGACCACGAAGGATGGTCAGTTACAGCCACGGCTGGCGTCCCTCCGGGCTGTCCGATCATGGTCAATTGGCTGGACATGGGCTCTTGGAAGATCTCCAGGCCGTAGCAGTCGAAACTGTTGCCCCACACTGCCGAGTATCGCGTGCCGTTCTCGGCGAGCAGACCGACGCCCATCGTGGGCTGGTGCCACACGCCGAAGTCCCACTCCTCGGCCTCGGTGCCATCGTCACCGCAGCTCAGCGGGTAGTAGGTCACTCCTATAAGGCGCGTACCGCGCAGACTTTCGACAGTTCTCGCATATTCATCCTCCGTGAACTCGGGCGACCGCATTGCACCATCCTCGTGGCCCTTCACCCGCCCAGGCATCTGAGATTGTTCCCTCCAAAGGATCCGCATCCCCTTGAAGATGAACTCGCCGCCGTGCTTGGGCGGCCGCCCGCCGGCCGGGTTGGCCAGGGCGAACTCCGCACGGGTCGGCGCCGGGCGGCGCATCACCCGGTTCGAGCGCAGACGTCCCAGGATCTCCACGGGTAAGTCACGCAGCAGGTAGGCCAGCCGCATCACGTCGTAGCCGGCGTCGCCCACGATCCACACCGACGGGTCGCCCGGGCTCCACCGACCGGCGGTGACAAGACGCTCGACCAGGTCCCGCAGCTGTGCAGCGGTGACGGCGGCCAGGTCGTCACCGGGCCGCAGCCGCACCGCGTCCAGCGGGGCGACCCACGAGGTCCGGCCCGCTTCCAGGGCCACGACCCACGAGTACGGCCAGCCCGGGATCATCTGGTGCCTGGCGTCGCCCCGGCCGTAGGTGTGGCAGAACGAGCGGGCGTCGCTCGTGTCGGCATCGGGCCGAAGCCACGGCGAGACGTTCACCGCCAGCACGAGGCGGCCGTCAGCGGCACGGGGCAGCGGCAGGCCCACCAGCTCGACCCGCAGCCGCTCGACGTCCAGGCGGCCCCGGTTCAGCGCGCCGTACAGGGCACCGTGCCCGCGCCGGTGCTCGGGAGCCAGCGCCAGGCTGACCAGGGTCTTCACCGGACCGTCGGTGCACAGCACCGCGTCGGTGAGCTCGAACAGCGCGTCACGCCGAGCGGTCAGGCAGCCGTAGAAGACCCCCCCGGAAGCGTGACAGTTCCGCCAGCGGATCGCCCAGCACGCCCTGTTCCACCACGCTCACCGGCACGGCCTTCGCGTCGATTCCTGTACCTCTTGGAGATCCAGAATCATGCGGGGGCGGGTCCGCTGTCCTGGAAATCCCCATGTGGGTGACCTGCGCCCACAGTCGGACCGCTACTGCGGCAGGCAGGGATCCCCGACCGTCGGCTTTCTCCGCTCGCCCTCGGGGGTGAAGGTCAATGATGCGCGGAACGAGCCGCCGCCGAAACGCACTGCGAGGAGCAACGGTTGCACATGCCCGGGCGGCCACGGTTCGGCCCCCGGTTCGCTGCCGTTCCACAGGTGGAAGACCACCGCCGACTGCTGCGGATCCTCCGAGAGGTAGCCGAGCGTCTTCCCGTACAGAGAATTGTTCCCTCCGAACAGCACAGAGGGAGGGCCGAACTCCGCCGTCAGGTCAGCCCAGGTGCGGTCAGCTGCGGCCCACCCCCGGACTCGGCCTGTGAGGGACTCGTACTCCTCAGCCGTGAGAACGCGATCGGGCTTGAGCCATCCGCGTCGCCGCGCGAACTCCGCGTATACCGAGGCGACTTCGTAGCAGCCACCCTGCGCGGGGAAGACATCCTGGAAGGCTCCGCCGGGGCCGATGGGGGTCCAGAGCCCCTGCTCTTCCCAACTCTGCTTCAGCTGATCCCACGCCTCGGGCTGGCGCTCGACGAACAGCAGGTGGTCAATCAGGATCCGGAAAGCCACCTCGCCCCCGTACATCCCGGGCCGGCGCAGGGCGAGGTTGAGCTGATCGATGAGGTGATCGTGGATCTCTTCGGCAGCGGCAAGCGGAGTAGGAAGCGTCATGTACTCAGTCTTCCGCATGATGATCACCACGATCAGCTGTTCCACCGACGAAGACGAGTGGATAAATCACAAGCTAAGAGACGCGAGGAACTCCAAGATCCCCGACTGTGAGGATGTGGGAGGCGCCGCTCGAGGGTCTGACCCGATCCCCGATTGACGCTCCGGCTGTCCTCACTCTGAATTGTCGACCTTCCGAGCGGTGCCATTGCGCGCACCGGTTCAGCGACCGTGACCTCATAGGAGCTTGACCGAAGCGGTCCCATCACAGTCGTGTCCGTCCGCCGGGCCGGTGCGTGCGTGCCCACACACCACGCACGGAAGGAACAACCCGGCCGCCATGCCACAGCCCATCGAGGTGATCGGCGGGATCGACACCCACACCGACGTCAGAGTCAGGCTCAGCACACCCTTGTCAGGGGCTCGCGAGGGCCTCCCGGGGTGCAAGGCGGGCCGCACGCACAGCGGGCCAGAGCCCGGCGAGCGCGCCGATCGCCATCGTGGCGGTGATGCCAACGGCGAGTACCCAGGGCGGCACCACCACCTGCCAGCCCTGCGAGAGCGCGTACCCGGCCGATACTGCGGCACCGAGGGCCGCGCCGCCGGTGCCGCCCAGCGCGGAGAGCAATACCGACTCGGTCAGGAACTGGGTACGGATCTGGGCCCGGGTGGCTCCGAGGGCGCGGCGCAGGCCGATCTCCCCGCGGCGCTCGAGGACAGCGATGACCATGGTGTTGGCGACGCCGACCCCGCCGACGAGCAGGGCGATGCCACCGATGCCGACCAGGAGGTTGGTGAACGCCGCGTTGGCCGCCTGCTTGGCGCTGAGGGCGTCGGAAGGTCGGGAGACGCTCACCTGGCTGGGGTTTTCCGGATTGGCGGTGGCGGCGAGGACGTCTCGAACCTGGTCGACCTTGCTGTCGTCGCTGCGGGTGTAGATCTCGGTGGGACGGCCGTCGAAGCCGAGTACAGTCTTGGCCGCGTCCCAGCCGACCAGGGCCGCCGTGTCCAGTTCGGGAGCGAGCGGCGCCTTGGCAAGGATGCCGGTAACAGTGAACCACTTGCCGCCGAGCCAGACTTGGCTGCCGGGTGTGGTGATACCAAGGATCTCGGCTGCCGTCGCACCCAGAACGACAGCAGGGTAACGGCTCTGTGCGCCGTTGAGCCAGGTCCCGGCGGTCAGATCCAGTCCAACTGTCCTGGGAAGTCCGGGCGTTGCCCCGTAAACGCCGATGCCGCCGCTCGCTTCCCGGGGGATGTGGTCGTTGCGGTAGACCTTCGCAGTGGAGACCACGCCGGTGGCCGCGGCAGAGTCGACCGGACCGATGCGACTGATCATGTCGAGGGACTTCTCGGGCAGGGGCGCGTTCTTGCCCACGAAGTCCTTGCCAGGGGTCACCGTCAACAAGTTCGTTCCCACAGAAGCTAGTTGGGCATTGAAGGCCGCCTGGCTGGAGGAGGAGATCGCGACCACGGCCACCATCGCGGCTATGCCAATCGCGATGCCGAGGGCGGAGAGCAGGACGCGTGCGGGACGGACCCGCAGCCCGCCACTGCCTACCCGCAGAGTGTCGACGGCACTGAGCCGACGAGGTGTCATCCGGTCCCGGCGGGAATGCGGAGAGTGAACACTCATGCTGGCACCACCTCCTCGGCGATCCGGCCGTCACGGACCTTGATGCGGCGCGGCAGCCCAGTCGCGAGTTCCAGGTCGTGGGTGATGACCAGGACGGTGGTACCGGTCTCGTTCAGTTCCCGCAGCAGCTCGACCACCGCCGCGCCGGACGCGGTGTCGAGCGCGCCGGTCGGTTCATCGGCGAGCAGCAGTGGGGGACCACCTACCACGGCGCGGGCGATGGCGACGCGTTGCTTCTCGCCGCCGGACAGCTCGTGCGGCCGGTGTTCGAGGCGGTGGCCCAGCCCGACACGGCGTAGCGCGGCCTCGGCCCGCGATCGGCGTTGACCGCGCCCGATTCCCCGGTACAGCAGGCCGTTCGCGACATTGTCGACGGCGCTGACGCCGCCCGACAGGAAGAACTGCTGGAAGACGAAGCCGATGGAACATGCCCGCAGCGCCGAGATCTGCCGCTCTTTGAGAACCGCTATGTCATGGCCTTCGATCCGGACGGTACCGGAGGTCGCCACGTCCAGCGTGCCGATGAGGTTGAGCAGCGTCGACTTGCCCGAGCCGGAGGGGCCGACGATCGCGACCAGTTCACCGTGCCCCACCTGGAAGGAGACGTCGTGCAGGACGTGGGTGCCGCCCGGGTAGACGTGGTCGACGCCGGACAGTTCGACCAGCGGCGGGACGGTCTGGGCCGGTGGTGTCGTCATGCGGCCGTCACCACCGTCATGCCGGCGGTGAGTCCGGTGCCGCTGACCTCGACCCGGCCGTTCGCGAACATGCCCAGTTTCACGGGTACGACGGTCGACTTGCCGTCCGTGCCCACGGCTTGGACGCCGTAGCCTCCTTCGCTGAGCGCGAGCAGTGCGGTGACCGGCACAGTCAGGACGTCCTTCTTGGTGTCGCTCTTGAGGCCGACGGTCACCGGCGCTTGGACGATGTTCGGGGCGCCTGCCGCGTCGAGCAGGATGTCCACGGCGACGGTGTACTTGTCGCCGCTGCCGTCCGCCCCAGGCTTCTTCGTCACCGTCTTGCCGATGCTGGTGATCGTGCCGCTCACGGTCTTGCCATTCGGCAGGGTCACCGTGACCTGTTCGTTCTTCTTCGCCAGGGCCTGGTCAGCGATGTCCAGGTCGACGTGAACCTGCCGCTTGATCGAGGTGGCGGTGAAGACCTCGGCACCCGGCTGGGCGACTGATCCGACCGCCGCCTTGTGCTCGCCGACCCTGAGCTCGCCGCCGGAGAAGACCACGCGGCCCTTCTCGACCGTGCCGGTCTGCGGCAGGCCGAGGTGCTCCTGCCAGCGCTTCACGGCCTGCGCGGTGGCGGCCGTGAAGGTGTTGTCGACGGTGAAGCCGCCGTAGCCGAGTGCTTGGAGATTCCTCTCCAGTTGCCGTACGTCGTCGCCTTTTTCACCCACCTTCAGATCCCGGTAGGCGGGCGCCTTCCCGTACATGAGCAGCACCGGTGTCCCGTCCACCTGAAAGAGCTCCTCACCCCGCCTGATCGTGTCCCCCACCCCGGGCAGCGCGGTGATCGTGCCTGACAGTTGGCCGGTGACCGCAGTGGATCCGGCGTAGCCGAGTGTGCCGTCGACCTGTTTGGTGTTGACCAGGGTCTGCCGGGTGACCTTGTCGGTCTCGGGCTGCGGTTTGTCGGCGACGGTACTCGCGGGTGCCTGTCTGGCGGTGGCCGCGTAGCCGACGCCGCCTGCAACGGCGGTCAGGAGCACGGCGGCTATGGCCCAACGGGCGCGGCGGCGCCTGCGCGGCAGCGCGGGGAGAGGCTCCGGCGCGGACAACTCCGGCCGAGCTGTGCTGTCGTCCTGCGTACGCATGCTCACTGTCCCGTCTTGCCGCTGGTGGAGCCGCCGCAGGCCTTCAGCGCATCCTTGGTCTTCTGCGAGTCGCCGTCCGGGATGTTCATGTGCCCGTCGTCGGTCGGGTCAGAGGCGTTTACGCCCTTGCTGCGCAGGCACTGGGCCACCTTCAGGTCCGCGGCCTTCTGCTCGGCGCCGTAGCCGGGCGCCTGGCCGTCCGCGTGCGGCAAGTACTGCTTGCACTTGTCGACGGCGGCCTGGAACTTCTCCTGGTCGGCCGGAATGGTGACATCCTGCCCGTCCGCGCCCGGGTCGGGCATGTCGATGCCCTGCTTCCGCATGCACGCGGCGTACTTCAGCCGATCCTTCATCGGGTCCCCCGTGGTCTGCGAGGCCTCGGCCGACGGCTTCTTCGAGCCGCCGGCGCTGGCGACGTCCCTCCCGCCCCCACCGCTGCCGCATGCCGACAGGGCCAGGGCCAGACCGAGGACCCCGGCAATCAGCCCGGCGCGCGTCAGGGACGTACGGGGTGCGGGAGAGTCGGACGGGCCTGAGGGAGACGCGGCGGAAGACGCGGGCGGCGTACGGAATGAACCCAACATGGGAGCACCTCACGGGATCGGGGATCGGGAGGCCTCAGGACAACAGAACCGTCCTTGCAGCCTCATAAACGCCCGCCTCCGATCCCGCGCTCCACGCTTATCTCGCTGCAAACCTCCCTCTGCTTCTCTTGCGAGTCGGCAGCCCCATGCGCCTCATTCGTTATGTTTCACTCGGCTCTTTACCATCGACTGCAACACCGAGGAAGTCCCCGATGAGGGTCCTGATCGCCGAAGATCACCACGTCCTGGCCCGGACCATCGCCACAGGGCTCCGCCGCGAGGCCATCGCCGTCGACATCGCCTACTCCGGGGATGCTGCAGAGCAGATGTGCCTGCTCAACGACTACGACGTCGTCATTCTCGACCGCGATCTGCCCGTCATGAGCGGCGACGAGGTCTGCCGCCGCCTCGGCGACCTCCACAACCCGCCCCGCATCCTCATGCTGACCGCCGCCGGATCGGTCGACGACAAGGTGTACGGACTGCGCGACCTCGGCGCCGACGACTACCTCGCCAAACCTTTCGATTTCGCTGAACTCATCGCCAGGGTCCGGGCGTTGAGCCGCCGCGTGCCATCCACCCCACCCACGGTCCTGCGCTACGACGGCATCGAACTCGACCGGGCCCGCCACGAGGTCCGTGCGCATGGGCAGATTGTGGGGCTGACCCCGAAGGAGTTCGCCGTCCTGCAACTCCTGATGGAGGCGCACGGCGAGCCCGTCGCCCACCGCACGCTCTTGGACCGGGTGTGGGACATACACCTCGACTCCCGGACCAGCGCCCTGCGCACCACCATCAGCAGGCTGCGCACCAAGCTGGGCTCCGCCGAGCTGATAGCCGCCCACGAAGGAACGGGTTACCGGCTGTGCTGAACCATCTCCGCGCCGCCCACGCGCGCCTGCCCTTCCGTACCAAACTGGCCGCCGCCTTCACCCTGCTGTTCTTCCTGTCCGGCGCTCTCCTGCTGGTGTTCGTCACCCTGCTGGCCCGGCAGGGCACCGTGGAGCGGTTCGCGGAGATCACCAAGGAGGAGCCCGGTATCGCCGCCTCCACCCCGACCACTGCGCCTCCCTCTCACCCGTCCCTGCGCCTGGTGGAACCGCAGGCCAGCGGGGCAGCCACGGCCACAGCACCCCTCGACGGGGCGGCGCGACAGAACAAGGTCGAGGCCACCCAGCGGTTCACAGAATCGTTCTTGCGGCAGATGGTGCTCTGGTCGGCGGTTGGTCTCGTCACCGTAGGGGCACTGTCAGGGGCGATGGGCTGGTGGCTGGCCGGGCGGGCGCTGCGGCCCGTGCGCAAGATGACCGCGGCCGCCCGCGGGATCAGCGAGACCAACCTGCACGAACGACTGCGCCCGGCCGGCCCTTTCGACGAACTCCGCGAGATGGGCGAGACGTTCGATACCATGCTGGACCGCCTGGAGAAGTCCTTCGCCAGCCAGCGCCGCTTCGTCGCCAACGCCTCACACGAACTGCGCACCCCACTGGCCGTGCAGCGGACCAGCATCGAAGTCGGCCTCGCCGACCCGCTGCCGCCGGGCCTGGCCGATGTGCGCGAAGACCTGCTGACCGCGAACAAAGACGCCGAGCATCTCATCGCGGCTCTGCTGCTGCTCGCCCACAGCGACCGGGGGCTCGACCCGGACCGTACAGAAGCCACCGACATGGCCACTGTCGCACGGCAGGCCGCAGGCGAGCACGCCCCACTGGCAGCTGAGTCGGACGTCCAGGTCACGATCCGCACCACCCCACTGATCGTGACCGGTGACCCGGTGCTCCTCAAGCACTTGGTCTCCAACCTCGTCCGCAACGCCATCCAGTACAACTCTGCGCCCGGCACCGTTGCCGTCGACGTCGGCGCGGGACGAATCGCGGTCACCAACACTGGGCCGCACGTCCCGTCCGACCGGATCGACGGCCTCTTCGAGCCGTTCCGCAGGTTCGCCACCGACCGCACCAGCGTGCGCGGCCACGGCCTCGGCCTGGCCATCGTCCGCTCGATCGCCGAGGCCCACGGTGCCGAGGTGGCGGCCTCACCGGGCCAGAACGGCGGCCTGGCGGTCACCATCAGATTCACCACGAGTGGACCACCTGCCCCGCACGCCTTTTGAGAGCCCCGATGCTCGGCCGCGCGCACCGGGCCAAACCCTTCAGGCGTGCCCCGGGTGCCCTGGCCCGGCCCTCAACGCTTCAAGATCATCCCATGGCCCCTTTGGAGTCTCCAGTTTCATGCCCTGGGTTGCGCAGGTGCATGATCTCGTCGTACTGGGCGGCAATCCGGGACAGCGCGTGTGCTTGAACGCGGTCTGTTCTGGGATCACCGGCTTCGCCGACAGCCCCAGGACTCCCAGCCCTCACCCGAGTGGAACGCCACCTCCGTGCCCCCGACCGTACGGACGTGACACAGCGCAGAGCACCCGACAAGTGCGTTCGACAGATCGCTCTATCAGCCTTATGGGACACGACGGTTAAGCGTGAACAACCGGTATCGCATCATCGTCGCCGCGCCCGCCGCCACGGCGTGCCCGTCCTCGGCGTCGACATCAACCGCTCCCGCCCCCACCACGCCGTCGAACGCCTCGACAACGGCACCTTCGGCGTGCGCCTGGCCTTGAGCGCCGTGCCGGACGCCCCTGACCCGACGTCGCGACCTTCGCCCTGCTGGCCGCCTTCACCGGGGCCGCACCGTGGCCGCCGCCGACTACTGACCGTATGGCGACTGCTGACTGTAAAGGGAAGCATTGAGCCGCGATTCGTACCCAGATCCGTCAACCGGCGACTGGGCACGCGATTTCGTGGCTCCGCGCTCCGAGCGGGATACACGGTGATTACGCTCGAAGCGCGCGAGCCACCGCCAACTGGGCCCTCAGGCAACCGGCACCGTCGAGCTGAACCCTCGGCGGTGCCGGGGCCGGAGCCTCAGCATGCGGGTATCGGGCACAGGCCACCGCGTCGGCCCACGGCGCTACCGGCTGAGATACGTCCGGCCGCGGAGACATCCCCTAAGGCGTTGCTCGCCGACCTGATGGCGGCGGTCGGGACCGCTGAGACGGCCCTCGCGCAGGCCCTTGGTATTTGGCGGCCATAGGCGCGAAGCCGCAGCGCAAGCGGCCGACAAGCTACCTTGGGTGCGGATCCTTTGAAGTGATGCTGAGCTGGGTGTGGCTCCTTTGGAGGGACGGCGTCACCAGCACCGGCCTGCGGATCCATAAGTGGCACGTGATCCTTCCGGCCTCCTCGAACCGCCCCGCGTTCACCAGCGTCGACCGTACTGCCGATCTTGGCCGCGGCTGATGCGTCGGCCTGCGGCCTTCGTCTGGATGGCACTTGCACTGCTCGCGGTCGAATTGGCATAGCCCCAGATCAGCCCGTCCCTCCAAAGGAGCCACACTCGCCTGGGAAGGACTCATGGTGACCGAACGCCGAGTCCGACATCGAGGCGAGCAAGCGCCGTTCGCAGTTCCCACCGGTGCGCCCGCCTCGGTGCGTCCCGGATTCCCCGTTATCACAACGACGGGCCTCTGCGGCGAGGCGTTGACGGTGGTTCGGATCCCGGGTCAAGGTTGTGCGGACCCTTCGTCGCTTGGGAGTCCGTCACGGAGGGCCTGGTTGTCGGTTCGGATCCCGGGTCAAGGTTGTGCGGACTTTTTATCGCTGGGGAGTCCGCCGCAGAGGGCCTGGTATTGCTTGGCCGCTCGAGTGTGGCGTCTTTGAGGCCGCTGGCGGCCCGGAGTCGGGACGGCGGCGCCATGCCCTCCCCGGGCTTGGGTACGTCACGTGCGCTCTCCGGGTAGAGCTGGTGGGCCGATGTGAGGACCGGCTGCGCCTGCTTGCGCTGGGCGGGGGTGGCTTGCTGGAACACGCGCTCGGCGAAGCCTCGTCCGCGGTGGTTGCTCTCGGCTTCGGCCAGTTGCCCGGCTGCGACGGCATCGGGGAGGGCGCCGCGGTGGGCGTGTTCTCGGGAGGGATAGAGCTCGGCCAGGATGTCGGTGATGTCCGAGGCCAGTCGTACGGCCTCCCAGCTGTGGATGGCCTGGGTGCTGCCGGCGACGTGCCGAAATCGGTAGCCAAGCGCTGCTTGGACCTCGGTGACGGTTGCGTTCTCATCTGGAGAGGCGAATAGAGCTGTCGCGGTGAGGATCAGGGTGACGAGGTCGTGGTCGACGGACAGCTGTCGGGCCCGCAGTGCACGTAGGACGTAGTCGTGCTCCTGAGCCAGCAGCACGAGGCGGGGGTCGGGTCCGGCACCGCGTCCGCCTATTTTGAGCAGGTCGCTCAGGGCGTGCAGCTGCACGTCGCCTATAGAGGGTTCCCCTCCCCGTTCGCGGAGCGCCGGGAGGGCGGGCTGCAACTCGGCGAGCCCTGTCCAGCCTGGCTGTCCCGGACCATGTGGTCTGTATCCCTGCATGTGCTGCAGGCCTACGGCAAAGGCGAGCAGCGCGTCACGGTATAACGCTTGCACGGTGTCAGTGACCTCAGAGGAACCCTTTTGCCCGTTCAGACGGTTCCAGGGCGGGGGGAGTTCCCTGAGCCATTGGCCCTGGGAACGCGCCAGCAGCAGGACGCGGATCCGGTGGCTTCCGCGGTAGGCGTGAAGCGCGTCGAGCAGTGGGGACAGTTGGTCACCGCGTGTCTCGGCGTGGTCGACCACCAGCAGCAGCGACTTCGTCAGATTGCCCAGGAGCTGATTCCAGTTCGGCTCACCCTCAGGGTCCGAGGCCAGAAAACCGGCGGTCCAGTCTGACCGCCGCGTGCCAGTGATCGCCGTGAGCTGGCGGGCTGCCTCTACGGCGGCACGGGTTTTGCCCAATCCGCTCCGCGCGCACAGCAACCGCACCCGTACCCGTCGGTCGGGTTCCTGCGTGGACGGTACGCCGGGTGTGCCGGGACATCGTTCGCGGCACCAGGCCAGCAGTATGTCCGGTGCCCTTCCCTGCATCGGCATGATGGCTGCCTCGGGCTCCAGGAGCTGGGCGGGCGTCCGGAGCGTGGTCAAAGGAGCCGTGAGATACGGCCGGAGAGCGACGGGTTCGAGTACCGGAGCGATGTCCGAGTCCTCCGCCACTAAGCGGTGGAAGCACCTGTGGAGCAGGAATCGGTCGGCCGGCATCACATACAGTGCGCCATCACCCTTGAGTGTCGCCTGGATGCAGCCGATGAGCAGCCCGTCACAGAACACCGCGGCGCCCGAAGCGCCGCGCCAAGGATCCCGGTTGTCGCCTACCGGTTCAGTGAGCTTCAGTTCGTAATGGAAGGCGTGGTGGGCAGTGGCGGGATTGATGGTGCCCTGGAGTCCGTACGAGTCGGATGCTCCCCTATGACGTTGGACGTCGGGGAAGCACACGGCGGTGACGTCATGTTGTTCACTGGTCACGAGGGCGCCCCAGCGGGCGGCATCCCACCGGGCGTCGGCCGGCCCGTACTGCTGCGGGGGAAGCCGGAGTAGTGCTAAGTCAAGTCCGCCCGTGAGTGGTTCCCCGGAGTCGGCACAACTGTCCGTACAGACAGGGCAGGTGCCCGAACTGTGCCAGACGAGTTCGGCGTTCACCACGGCACTCCCTGGAAGGTCCATGAAGCGCACCTGGTACTGGCGGTCGATGCCCGTCCGACAGGCCACGTGCCCGGCGGTCATGATCAAGGACCGCGTGATCCGGTATCCGGAGCCCAGCAGGACAGGTGCCGACCGCGCGGAGGACCGGATTTCCGCGACCCTCGTCCAGTCCGCCATGCCCTAGTCCGCGTCTGTGCTGTGTGAGGGGCCAGCCCGGAGCCACTGGTTCGGCTGGCCTTGGGCTTTGATCAGGCGTGAGGGATCCGCGAGGCCGAGTTCTACCGTCATCCGGTGCGACTGGCCCACCGAGCGTTCTGCCCTCCCGCCAGCGGAGAGGACCCATGCCTTGACCCCCGCGTCGCTGCCGACGGACCGCTTCAACTCGACGGCGAATTCCAGCTCGACCTTCTGGACGACAAAGCGAAGTTCGGCATCCCGCCCGGCGTTCGTGGCGCGTTGCAGTCCTTCACGTACCGCTTCGATGGCCTCCCACAACTCCGTCGCGTCGCTGGACTCCTCCACACGGACCACCTCCGGGGGCTTCAACCGCGCTCGGCCAGACGCCTTTCGGGAAGGTTGCCCATCTGGCCCGGCGGCCACCCCGGGGATGGTGCGTAATCGTTGTAGTTGTCTGGCCGGGCCACGCACGATCTCCACTGAATGTGGCTCCTTGGAGGGACGGGCTGAGCTGGGGCTATGCCAATTCGACCGCGCGCAGTACAAGTGCCATCCAGACGAACGCCGCAGGCCGACGCATCAGCCGAGGCCAAGATCGGCAGTACGGTCGCGGGGCGGTTCGAGGAGACCGGAAGGATCACGTGCCACTTATGGATCCGCAGACCGATGCTGGTGAAGCCGTCCCTCCAAAGGAGCCACACCCAACCGGGAATTGTCCACCGTCACCCACGTCTTCTGGGACGAGGTTCAGCCGCACGCACACCACCCGTACACCTATGTCTTCACCGCTGGTCTGGGGGCGGTCGACCGCCAGAACTTCCTCGAGGACCTGATCAGCATCTGGACCATGGTGGTCCCGCACCTGGGAGGGGGCGGCAGGACGTTGGCAGGGGCCGACCTCACCTCCATGATCATCGATCTGGCCCCGGCCCCACCGCCGGTCTACCGGGCCGGCCGCACGGGCTTCGTCCCCACCCCGTAAGGGCCGTTCCCGGCCCTCACCCTCGCGTCACCGGACATGAGCGGCAGCATCCAGGAACTCGCCGAACGCTACGGCTTCCCCTGTTATGCGTGGGACACGCTGCCTGACGTGAGCTCCTGGATCCTGCAGCAGCATTCGGCGACACTGCGCCCCTGGGGCGTACGCCAGGGAGACGGCGGTCGGAGTTTGACCCTTGGCTCGGTGGAGCATCCTGCCGAGGCGACCAGCGAGTGGATCGACGCGGCCCAACGTGCCGGCTCGGTCATGGTGTTGGGCCTGTGGACCGGAGACTTCACTTTGCTCATCCATGCCGTGCAGGCACAGGAGATCTTCGCTGTGCGAGCACAACTGCAGCTCTGAAGGAGTGACGGCCCGGTGACCGCGGGGGCCCCAGGTCCCCAACGGCCCCGCTGTGTGCGGGGACCGACAGCACCAGGGCTCGTGTGACGCGGACCGGTACCTGGTGGCTGGCCATTAGTTGGGCCAGCGCATCGGTCCCCTCTGGCTCTGCGCCAGGCCGGGCGCCGTTGTCACAGGCGCCCTCTAAGTGCGTTGTGGCAAAGGGAGTCCCTGTTCGATGAGCAGGGGCTTCTTCGTGTGCGGGGCATGATCGCCCTGGGGTAGGGGCAGGCAGCGGACGG
>NZ_JBFAJD010000072.1:0-24815 GCF_040655035.1 Streptomyces sp. NPDC050549 | reverse complement strand
CGTGCGGCTCGGCCGCCGTGCCCTCGGAGCGGGGGAAGAACTCGTACCAGGCGCCGTACAGCGCCCGCTCCCGCTCGACCAGCAGCGCGCGCGGTTCGGAGGCCGTGATCAACTCCCGCAGCGGATACCGGGCGAGGACCTTGTCCACCTCCGGCGTCAACGCGGCCACGAACCGCGTCCCCACCGGCAGTGAGTCGTCGCGGAGCGTCTCCGCGGCGGCCAGCACCGCAGCCCGTGCCGGCCCCTCGGGCACCCCCGTGGCGGCGCGCGCGTGCAGCTCCGCGCCCTCCTCCAGCATCAGGCCGACATCGATGCCGGCCGGGATCTTGATGCGGGCGGCCCGGCGCCAGGTGGCGACGGGGTCGCCCCAGGCCTCCACGACGTAGGACCAGCGGCCCGGCGCGTCCGGGGTGATCTCGGCGCCCCAGCGGTCGGTGCCGGGGGCGAGCTCCCGCATCGGGGTCCAGGGGCCGGGGCGGCCGTTCTCGTCACGGAGAACGGCGTTCGCGCCGATCGTGTCATGGCCCTCGCGGAACACTGTGGCGGTGACCTGGAACGTCTCGCCGACCACCGCCTTCGCCGGGCGCGTGCCACTGTCCACGGCCGGGCGCACGTCACGTACCGGAATGCGGCCGATGGGTGCTGGGGTCGCGTTCATGGATCTCACCTCCGCCGTGCTCGTGGCCGGGCTGTTCACCCGGTGGGGGGGCCAAGCTGCGCCGGAAGGGGGACTACCTTCCCGCCGGGGAACGCCGGTCGACGGCGACGCCGACGGGTGGCCCGCGGTGCACGACAGCCGTCGTAAAGGGGCGTCCGTTCTGCTCCTGGAGGTACGAGCCCACGCTGCTGCGCAGATAGCGTTCGGCTGCTTCCGAGGCCTCGCGCGCGCAGCGCTTCCCCATCAGCACGCACAGGGTGTAGCCCGAGTCCTCGAAGGTGGCCCGTACCGTCCGGTCGCCCGGCGACGCGAGCATCACTCGTTCCCATGCCCGGTAGCGCCGCAGTTGGCGGCCCACTTCGGCCTTGGCGGGTAGCAGCATGGCGCTGTTCACCTTCCGCCTCGGCGGACCGCGTTTCCCGACCGTCGGGTGGCGGCCGTGCGCGGAGCGGCATGGCTCCGGCACGGCAGTCGAGGCTTTCACTCATGGTGCACAGGTGATGACCAAGCGTCTTGTTGGATCTTCAACTACCCCACCCGTCGCTCGTGTTGCACGAATGGCCTAGCGCTCGCACTCTGGAGCTGACTCAGAAGCGATCAGTGCTCACGCTTCGTGTTCGGGGCCTCGGCCCCGCAGGGCGAGGGGAAGCGCGAGCTTCGCCGGTAGGGAGCCAACGAAGATGAAGACCGCAGTGCCCTGCTACTACCACCTCGACGTGGAAGTCAGTCCGGAACGGATCGGGCAGGTCGGCCGCATCGTGGCCGCCCATCTCCGCCTCTGGGACCTGGAGGTTCTCGTGGACCCCGTCTGCTGCGGCGCCGAGCTTCTGCTGCGGGCCATCGACGAACACGCCACGGACAAGGACACGTCGATCGAGCTCTGGTGGAACGGCCAGCACCTGATCACCGCCATCGGCGACAACGACCGCGACCTGCGCCCGGACCAGGATCTGCGCGCCTGCCTCGCCCGGATCGCCGCGATGAGCGACGGCTGGGGCTGCTGCGCCACCGACACCGGAAGCAAGGTCATCTGGTTCTCGCAGCGCGCCCCCAGCGGCGAACGCGTCCCGCGCGTCCCGAGGACACCCGCGCCGCGCCTGCGGGAGATGCTGGACCTTCCCCGCGAGGTACCGGCCGCGCTGCCGACGCGCCCGGCGCACGGCGTCCTGGAGGACGCCCGGTGACCGCGAGCCCGCGCCGGAAAGGGGTGTCCGTGTGGAGCGGGCACCCCTATCCATTGGGTGCCTCCTACGACGGGCAGGGCACCAACTTCGCACTGTTCAGCGAGGTCGCCGAGCGCGTCGACCTGGTCCTCGTCGAGGACGACGACAGCCACCGGAACGTCCGGCTGACCGAGGCCGACGGCTTCGTGTGGCACTGCTATCTGCCGGGCATCGGCCCCGGGCAGCGCTACGGCTACCGGGTGCACGGCCCGTGGGCACCGGCCGCCGGACACCGCTGCAACCCGGCGAAGCTGCTCCTCGACCCGTACGCCCGGGCGGTGGACGGCCAGATCGACAACAACCCCTCGCTGTACGAGCGTGCGGCGGGCCCTGCTCCTGGCGACAGTGCCGGGCACGGAATGCTCGGGGTGGTCACCGACCCGTTCTTCGACTGGGGTGACGACCGGGCGCCCCGGCGTTCGTACGCCGACACCGTGATCTACGAGGCCCATGTGAAGGGGCTGACCCGCACCCATCCGGAGGTCCCGGAAGACCTCCGGGGCACCTACGCGGGACTCGCCCACCCGGCCGTCGTCGACCATCTCGTCTCGCTCGGGGTGACCGCCGTGGAGCTGATGCCGGTGCACCAGTTCGTGCAGGACGGGGTGCTCCAGGACCGTGGGCTGTCCAACTACTGGGGCTACAACACCATCGGCTTCTTCGCGCCCCACAACGCCTACGCCGCGCACCACGAACGAGGCGGGCAGGTGACCGAGTTCAAGTCCATGGTGAAGGCGCTGCACGCCGCCGGACTCGAAGTCATCCTCGACGTCGTCTACAACCACACCGCCGAGGGCAACGAGAAGGGTCCCACCCTGTCCTTCCGGGGCATCGACAACGCCTCCTACTACCGCCTGGTGGACGGTGACTGGGGCCACTACTACGACACGACGGGCACCGGGAACAGCCTGCTGATGCGGCACCCCCACGTCCTCCAGCTCATCATGGACTCGCTGCGGCACTGGGTCACCGAGATGCACGTCGACGGCTTCCGCTTCGACCTCGCGGCCACGCTGGCACGGCAGTTCCACGAGGTGGACCGGCTGTCGGCCTTCTTCGACCTGATCCAGCAGGACCCGGTGATCAGCCGCGTCAAGCTCATCGCCGAACCGTGGGACGTGGGGGAGGGCGGCTACCAGGTGGGCAACTTCCCGCCGCTGTGGTCGGAGTGGAACGGCAAGTACCGCGACGCCGTACGGGACTTCTGGCGGGGCGGCGAGCACACGCTCGGCGAGTTCGCGTCCCGGCTCACCGGCTCCTCCGACCTGTACCAGCACAGCCGGCGCCGCCCGCGCGCCAGCGTCAACTTCGTCACCGCGCACGACGGGTTCACCCTGCGTGATCTTGTCTCGTACAACGACAAGCACAACGAGGCCAACGGGGAGGGGAACCGGGACGGCGAGAGCAGCAACCGGTCCTGGAACTGCGGTGCGGAGGGGGAGACGGACAACCCCGCCGTGCTGGAACTGCGCGCCCGTCAGCAGCGCAACTTCCTTGCCACGCTGCTCCTTTCGCAGGGCATCCCGATGCTGGCCCACGGCGACGAACTGGGCCGCAGCCAGCGCGGCAACAACAACGCCTACTGCCAGGACAACGAAGTCTCCTGGATCGACTGGGAGTTGACCGACGAGCAGCGCGAACTCGCCGCGTTCACGCGGTACGTCATCGGGCTGCGCGCGGCTCATCCCGTGCTGCGCCGCCGCCGGTTCTTCCGCGGCGAGACCGCCGTGCACCCCGGACAGCCGTTGCCCGACCTGGTGTGGCTGCTGCCCGACGCCCGCGAGATGACCGACCGGGACTGGCTGCGCTCCGACGCGCACTCGGTCGGTGTCTTCCTCAACGGCGACGCCATCGCCGAACGTGATCCGCACGGCGGGCCCGTCGTCGACGACTCCTTCCTGCTCCTGCTGAACAGCTACTGGGAGCCCGTCGACTTCCGCCTGCCCGACGTCACCTACGGCGAACGCTGGACGACCCTGATCGACACCGCCGAGCCGCAGGGCACTCCGGACGAGACGGAGCACAAGGCGGGCACGGAGATGGCCGTGGAGGCGCGCAGTCTGGTGCTGCTCTCGCGGCCGGCTCGGCGCTGAGCGTCAGGGGGCCCCGTGCGAGGTCACGGTGAACTGGGCGCCGTCCGGGTCGCGCAGCACGGCCTCGTGGTCGTTCTCCCGCAGGACGCTCCCGCCGTGCGAGGCCACGACCCGGGCGCACGAGCGGATGTCCGAGACCGCGAAATGGACCTGCCAGTGCGGGCGGACGGTCGGGTCGGGAGTCGCCTCCAGCGCGCCCGACTCGATCCGCGCCACGACATTGCCGCCGCTGCGCAGGACGACCTCCCCGCCCTCGTAGCGGACCTCGCAGCTCGCCGGGTCCGCCGACGCCCAGTCGAGGACCTCGCCGTAGAAGATCGCCGCGTCGAAGGCGTCGCGGGTGTGCAGACGGACGAAGGCCGGGGCCGAGCGGCGCCAGGTCTCCCAGCCGCCCATGAGGTCGCCCTCCCAGATGCCGAAGGTCGCGCCGTCCCGGTCGCCGAGCAGGGCCGCGCGGCCGGGCGGGAAGGAGAGCGGGCCCACGGCGACCGTGGCGCCGCGCTCGCGGACCCGGGCCGCGGCCACATCAGCGTCGGGCACGGCGAAGTACGGCGTCCAGGCCACCGCGATCTGCCACACGGTGGCCACCGCGCCCAGGCCGGCCACCGGAATGTCGTTCGCCGTGGCGATCCGGAAGTGGTCGCCGAGCCGGGCCGAGCGCCACTTCCAGCCGAACACGGCCTCGTAGAACGCCTCGGTGGTCTCCACGTCGCGGCTGGTGAGACTCACCCAGCAGGGGGCGCCGAACATCGAGCGGGTGGAGACGGCGTCCGGCTCACCGGGGGACGTATTTCTGTCGTGGTTCATGGCAGTCGCGTTCCGATCTCCTGGGACCGGCGGCCACCGGTCTCCTTCTCAGTGTCCAACCGGAATCGGTCCCGCTGCCTCCCGAGCGGGTGTCTTGACCATCCTTTTGGGTTAGTTACCTCTGTTAAAGAGGTAATCTTCGGGTGTGGAGACCGAGAACTTCCCGGAAGAGCTGGCCGACGCGCTCGTCGGAGTCCAGCGGCTGATCCGCAGGCGACTGCGCAGCGAGATGACCATGCCGCGACTGCGCGGCGCCGAGGTGGAGCTGCTGCGCCTGGTCGAGGTCCGGCCCGGCATCGGCATCTCGGAGGCGGCCAAGGAGCTGTTCCTCGCCGGGAACTCGGTGTCGACCCTCGTCAACCAGCTCGCCCGGGACGGCTTCCTGATCCGTGAGACGGACCCCGCCGACCGGCGCGCCGCCCGCCTCCAGCTCACCGAGGCGGCCAAGACCCGCCTAGGCGACTGGCACGCACGGCGCGCCGCTCTTGTCCGCGGCCAGGTGGACCGTCTCGACCAGGCGGACCGGGACGCGCTGCGCGCGGCGATCCCGGCCCTGCACCAACTGGCCGTCAATCTGCACGAGGAGGCCGAGGACTCATGACGCAGGACACCGCCACCGGGCGGTCCGCAGCCGTCAGCTGCACAGGGCTCACCTACTCCTTCGGCGAGACCGCCGCGGTGGACGGGCTCGACCTGTCCGTGGGGGAGGGCGAGGTCTTCGGACTGCTCGGCCCCAACGGAGCCGGGAAAACCACGGCCATCCGCTGTATCACCACCCTGCTCCCGGTCCCGGCGGGCATGGTCCACGTCTTCGGCCACGACACGGCCAGGGAACAGATGTCGGTGCGCCGCATGCTCGGCTACGTCCCGCAGCAGCTGTCCGCCGACAGCGGGCTCACCGGCCGCGAGAACGTCGCGCTCTTCGCCCGCGTATTCGACGTCCCCCGCAGAGAACGTGCCGCCCGTGTCGCACAGGCCCTGCGAGCCGTCGACCTCACCGGCGCCGCAGACCGGCTCGCGAACACCTATTCCGGCGGCATGGTCCGGCGGCTCGAACTCGCGCAGGCCCTGGTCAGCGCGCCCCGCCTGCTCATCCTCGACGAGCCCACCATCGGCCTCGACCCGATCGCCCGCACCAGTGTGTGGGAGCACATCAACGCCGTGCGCGAGGCCACCGGCATGACCGTCCTGGTCACCACGCACTACATGGACGAGGCCGACCAGTACTGCGACCGCGTCGGCCTGATGCACCGCGGCCGCATCCGCGCCCTGGGCACCCCGGTCCAGCTCCGCGAGGGCCTGGGCGAACGCCGCCGCGCCGAGGGCGCCCCCGCCACCGATCCGCTGCCCACCCTCGAGGACGTCTTCCGGGACATCGCCGGCAGCGGTCTCGAAGACCAGTCAGGAGGTTTCCGCGATGTCCGAAGCACCCGCCGCACCGCGAACCGCGTCGGCTGACCCCGCCCCCGAGTACGACCTGAACCTGCTGCTCACGCCGCCCCGACCCCGGTCCGGCTGGCGCCTGTTGCCCGCCCGCGTGATCGCGATGTGCGCGGTCGAACTCCAGAAACTCCGCCACGACCGCACCGAGTTGTACACCCGAGCCGTCCAACCGGCCCTGTGGCTTCTGATCTTCGGCCAGACCTTCACCCGCATCAAGGCGATCCCCACTGGCGGCATCCCCTACATCGACTACCTCGCCCCGGGCATCATCGCCCAGTCCGCGATGTTCATCGCCATCTTCTACGGCATCCAGATCATCTGGGAGCGGGACGCCGGCATCCTCAACAAGCTCCTCGTCACCCCGACTCCGCGCTCGGCGCTGATCACCGGCAAGGCCTTCGCGGCCGGAGTGAAGTCGCTGATCCAGGCCGTCGTCGTGGTCGTCATCGCCGCGATCCTCGGAGTCGCGCTGACCTGGAACCCGCTGAAGCTGATCGGTGTCGGGGCCATCGTGATCCTCGGCTCGGCCTTCTTCTCCTGTCTGTCGATGACCATCGCCGGCATCGTGCTCAGCCGCGACCGGCTGATGGGTTTCGGACAGGCCATCACCATGCCGCTGTTCTTCGGCTCCAACGCCCTCTACCCGGTGGCGATCATGCCCGGCTGGCTGCAGGCGGTGAGCAAGGCGAACCCGCTCAGCTACGAAGTGGACGCCCTGCGCGGGCTGCTGCTCGGCACCCCGTCGCACGTGGGCACCGACTTCGCCGTCCTGTTGGTGGCCGCCGCACTGGGCATCGCCGCCGCCTCTTCGCTGCTCGGACGGCTGGCCCGCTGATCTTGCCGGGGACGTGATGTGCGGCACGCCCCCGACCGCGGTTCGGTGGCCGGAAACCGGATTCCTGCTGCGCACGGCTTGATCAGTGATCAAGCGGGCGAAAACGCTGGCCACAGCGCATTCTGCTCATTTGACAGTGCGCTGAGCACACGGATAGGAAGCAGCTCTCTGAGGTCGAGAGGGTGCATTGTGTACGAGCCGAACGTGGTCGGGGACTGGCACGAGTACGACGAACATGCCGGTCTGCGTGTCCGCGTCCACAGCCTGGCGGCAGCCGAGCCGCCGCGCGGACGCGACGACGCCGCCGAAGGGCTGACGTACTTCACTCTCCGTGTCACCGTCGAGAACCGTGGCGCCAGGCACCTCGGCATCCACCTGGAGGACGGCCAGATCGACATCCGGGTCGGCCCGGACGGCGAGAGCGCCTTCATCGACTGGCGCAGCTCGCAGTTCATCGAGGGCTTCGACGTCTACCCGCTGCGCCGCGCCACCGCCGTCCTCTACGCCGCCGGCCCGGAGGCGTCCCTGACACAGGTCGACGTACAGGTGCAGCTGCGGGTCGAGGAGGAGTGGACCGAACGGCGCCTGTGGGCGGGCGGCATCGGGCTGTGCGAGGAGACCGTCGCGGCCGGTGCCGAGCGGGACGGCCTGGCGCACCAGGTGAGCAACTTCCTTCGCGACCAGGCGGAGCCCGGCACCCCCTGAGAGCTGCGGGGCCGGGCTCTTCCGGTCAGTGCGGGATGCCGTCGATGATCTCGCGGGCGCCCTGCCGCAGCAGCGCCACGGCCACCGAGGTGCCGAGCGTTGCCGGGTCCAGTCGGCCCGCCCATTCGTGGGCGTTCAGCCGGGTCTTGCCGTCCGGGGTGAACACACAGGCGCGCAGCGACAGTTCACCGCTCCGGTCGACCTGGGCGTAGCCGGCGATCGGGCTGTTGCAGTGCCCCTGGAGGACGTGCAGGAACATGCGCTCCGCCGTCGCCTCACGATGCGTCTCGGGGTGACCGAGCCCGCTGATCGTGTCGATGACGTCGGTGTCGCCCTCACGGCACTGCAGGGCGAGGATGCCCGCGCCGATCGGCGGCATCATCGCCTCGGCGGACAGCACTTCGGTGGCCACGTCCAGCCGCTCGATGCGCTCCAGCCCCGACATCGCGACCAGCAGCGCGTCCGCCTCGCCCGCCGCGAGCTTCTCCAGCCGCCGGTTGACGTTGCCGCGGAACGGCACGCACTCCAACTCCGGGTGCGTGGCAGCGAGTTGCGCGACCCGGCGGACCGAGGAGGTGCCGACGCGGGTACCGGCGGGCAGCTCGTCGAGAGTCAGCCCGCCCGGGTGGACCAGGGCGTCGCGGATGTCGTCCCGCTTCAGGAACGCGGCGAACGTCGTACCGGCGGGCAGCGGACGGTCGGCGGGCACGTCCTTCATGCAGTGCACCGCGAGATCCGCCTCACCCGCGAGCAGCGCGGCGTCCACCTCCTTGGTGAACGCCCCCTTGCCCTCGACGGCGGACAGGTCGCCCATCCACTTGTCGCCGGTCGTCTTCACCGGTACGACCTCGGTGCGCACCTGCGGATGAAGGACGGCCAACTCGGCGCGGACACGCTCCACTTGGGCCAGCGCCATGGGCGAGTCACGGGAGACGATTCGGATCAGTTCGGGCACGGACATGCGGACACGATAGACCTTCCGGCACCGCGCCGTGGACCGGACCCCGCACCCGGCGAGAGTGACATATACGTCATGCCGTGTCGGTGAGCACGAGCTGCAGGGTGCGGTGACCGGTCCCGTCCGCGGCCACGACCGGTTCCCCCGGCCGCCCGTCGACCGTGCACGACCGCACCCGGCTCCCGCCCCCGCTCAGCGTCACGTCGAGGGTCGTGTCCCGGTACCGCAGCCCGCGCAGACTCACCGCCCCCCAGGTCGGGGGCAGACACGGGCGCAGCCGCAGCGAGCCGTCCGTGAACGTCAGGCCGAACAGACCGTCGTGGATCAGCCGCAGATACGCGGTCGCCGACCAGGTCTGATCGGGCTGGGACACGAAGTGGTTCGCGTGGCCACTGGCGCCCCCCTGCCAGCCGCCGTCCACGGCTCCGGTCACCGAGTCGTACAGCTCGTAGAAGCCGCCGCTCGTGGAGATCAGACCGGCGAGGGTGTCGACGGCGAGGGCGAACGGTTCGGTGCGGCCCGCGTCGGCCGCGGCCTGGCCGTACAGCCCGTGGACCATCGGCCACACCATCACGTTGTGCCGCCCCGGGTGCCGGTCGTCGAAGCGCGGGAAGTGCGGCCAGACGTTGACGATGCCGTACGGCTGCCAGTGTGTGGCGTCGAGGATCCGGCCGGCGCGTTCGGTGTCGGCGACGCCGAGGAGGACGGCGAGGGCCAGTCCCGCGCCCTCCTGCGAGGTGTCGAGGTGTCCGGCGAGCGGGCCCTCTCCGTGGAGGAGGTAGCCGTAGGTGCCGGCGTCCGGGCGCCACAGGTGCCGGTCGATCGCCGTGCGCAGCTGCTCCGCGTCCGAGCGCAGCGAGGCGGCCTCCACGGGGCGGCCGACGGCCTCGGACATGGCGGCGAGGGCGAGATGGGCGCCGTAGTAGAGGCAGTTGGTCGACAGGCACAGCAGTTTGTCGGTGCGCGGGTGGTCCAGGACGAAGGACGAGTGGACGGACGCCGAGGCGGGTGGGCTGGGGTAGCCGGAGATGCCGTCGTTCATGAAGCCCGGGCCCCCGAAGAGGCCGAACGTCGGGTTGAAGTGCTGGGCGCGGCGGGCCGCGAGGGTGCGCGCGGACGTGTCGTGGGCCTGGGTGAGGAAGTCGCGGTCGCCGGTGACCAGGTAGTGGTGGTGGGCGGCCAGGACCCACACGATCTGGTCCCACCACTGGTTGTCCTGCTGGACGACGAGGCCGTCCCGCGCGCGGTCGACCACGGACCACAGGGTGTTGCGGGCGACCTCGGGCGCCAGCAGGCTGACCCCGCTCCACGCGTTGACGGCCGCGTCCCGCGTCCAGCGCTGGGGTGCGGGATAGCCGCCGCCCGCGCGCACGACCGTGCCGGGCGGGTAGCGGAGCAGGCCGGCCCTGTCGTACACCGAGCGGTCCGCGCCGATGGTGTTGGCGTCGGACACGGACCTGAGCGCGGACGAGTACAGGGCACCGAGCCGGCGCTGGGTGGCCGGGTCGTCGAAGGCGATGGTGGGCATGGTGTATCCGTTCCCGGGGGCCGGGCCCTGCGCACCCGCGGGGATGGCCGTCGCCCCGGCGATTCCCAGCGCGATCAGGAGAGCCCGCCGCGAGACCCTGCGTTCAGCTGCCACGTTCCGTCCTCTCGGCCTCCCGGGGTCGAGATGGTCCCGGGAGCCCTGTGAACGATGGTGCTCTGTGGACGGTACCGTCAGGCGGCGGGGTCGAACGTGATTCCGGAAGGCTTCGCCGACGTGAGGTGGGCCACGAAGTTGGCGTCCTTGAGCCCGAAGTTCGCGCTGCGGAAGTCGTAGGCGCTCAACTTGTCGCGCAGGCCCGCCGGGTAGCCGTTCCAGCCGACGAGCGGCGGGTACTGCCAGGTGTGCTTGTCGTTCTCCGGCGGCTCGTCGTTGGCGTTCGCGAGGCGGAAGTCGTGCGTGCCGATGCCGTCCTTGTGGTAGACGATCTTGGTGTGCGTGCCGTCGAAGCGGACCTCGGAGGCCGCGTGCACGGTAAACGAACCGTGGTTGGACGTCGACACGTACTGGATCGTGCCGTTCTGCACCCACACCACGACGTGTTCCCAGTCGTCGCGGTGCCCGCCGATGCTGGAGTTGGCGATGGCCTGGTCCTTCTCGAAGTACAGGCCGTACATGTAGGCGCACCAGCCGTTGTTGCACTTGTAGCGCGAGTAGCTGTTGGTGTTGTCGAGGTCCGAGGCGTCGTGGCACTCGCCGCTGAGCGAACCCGTCGGGTTCAGGCCGCCGTTGACGGTCCCGTCGGGGCCGATCGCCGGCGTCGGGTAGCAGCCGTCCGTGTCGTAGTCGAAGGCGGCCAGATACGTCTGCTCGGCCGCCTCGGCGTTCGCGGGCAGCGCCTTCGGCGGTGCCGCGAAGGCGGTGGAAGGGAAGGCGATGACGAGTACGGCGGCACCGCCGAGACCGGCGAGCCACCTTCCGCGGCGGGTCCGGGACTTCCGGTACGACACTGCGTCCTCCTTTTCGGGCGCAGCCCGACGGCTATGGATGGAAAGGGCTTTCAGAGTCCCTGCTTTTCATGTACGCGCCAAGTGAGTGAGGTGTCACGATGGTGACACGCCACCCAATGCTTGAGCTACGCAAGTTCATCGGTCCTCCGGCAGGTCGGCGGCCGACTCCTCCGGTGCCAGGTCGGGGCGCAGCCGCAGCCAGGACGGCTGCCGCAGCATCCCGGCCCGGGTACGGGTGCTGTAGCGGACCTCGCCGACCAGCCGGGGCACCACCCAGCGCGCCCCGGCCACCGCCGGTACCGGATCGAAGGGGCAGGCGTCGGTCCCGGCGGCCCGCAACAGCGCGGCGAGTTCGGCACGTTCGGCCTCGCTCCAGCCCGTGCCCACATTGCCGACGTACCGCAGCCGCCCGCCCGCGCGCTGCCCCACCAGCACCGCGCCCGGCAGACCCGACAGCCGCCCCTTGCCCGGCACCCATCCGCCGACCAGCACGTCCTCGCTGCGCAGATTGCGGATCTTGATCCAGGCCCGGGACCGCACCCCGGGCTCGTAGGCCGAGTCCAGCCGCTTGCAGACCAGGCCCTCCAGCCCGTGTGCACGGGTGGCCCGCAGCGCCTCGGTGCCATGTCCCTTGAGCGCGGCGGGAGTTGACCAGTACGGGCCGTGCAGGCCGAGCCGCTCCAGCTCGGCGCGGCGCTCGGCGTAAGGAAGGCCGAGGAGCGGCCGGCCGAGGTGGGGGACGTCGAACAGCACCAGATGGACAGGGGTGTTCGCGGCTCGGTGTGACGCCAGAGTGGGCGAGTGCGCCAGACCCATCCGGTTCTGCAGCAACTGGAAGTCGGCGCGGCCCTGTTCGTCGAGGGCCAGGACCTCACCGTCCAGGATGGTCGGCGTGGAGCCCAACGCGCGTCCCAGCGCCAGGAGTTCGGGATAGGCGCCGGTGATGACCGCGCCGGAGCGGGCGCGCAGCAGGACGCTGCCGTCGCCGGGGAGATACACCAGGACGCGCTGGCCGTCCTGCTTGGTCTCGTAGGCCCAGCGGGCGTCCTGTCCGGCGGGTGGAAGGGTGCCGGGAGCGGCGAGCATGGGTGCGATGCGGGGGAGGGGCACGGCACAGGTGTCGACGGCGAGCGGGGGCGGCACGCCTTTTCGGCGCGGGGTTCGCCTGAACGGGCGCTCCGTCAGAGCGCGGAGTCGGACGGCGGCGGTGCCTGCACCAGCCCCGACTGGTAGGCCATCACGACGAGTTGGGCCCGGTCGCGGGCGTTCAGCTTCGTCATGGCGCGGTGCACATGGGTGCGGACGGTCAGCGGGCTGACGTACAGCTGCTCGGCGATCTCGTCGTTCGAGCGCCCCTCGGCCGCCCTGGCCATGATCTCGCGTTCACGGGCGGTGAGGACGCCGAGCCGGCCGGGCGTCGCCGGCCGGACGCTCGGCGCGGGTGTGGCCAGGAAACGGCTGATCAGGGTGCGGGTGGCGAGCGGGGAGAGCAGGGAGTCGCCGGACGCGACCGTGCGGATGCCGGCGAGCAGCGCCTCGGCGGTGACGTCCTTGCCGAGGAAACCGCTTGCTCCCGCCCGCAGCGCCTGTGCCACGTACTCGTCGACCTCGAAAGTGGTGAGGACCAGGACGCGCGTGCCGGACAGGGCCGGGTCGGCGCAGATGGCGGTGGTGGCGGTCAGACCGTCGGTGCCGGGCATGCGGATGTCCATCAGGACGAGGTCGGGGCGGTGTTCACCGGCCAGCGCGATCGCCTCGGCGCCGTCGGCCGCCTCGCCGACCACCTCCATGCCCTCGCAGGTGTCGATCAGGATCCGGAAGGTGGCCCGCAGCAGGGCCTGGTCGTCGGCGAGCAGCACACGGATGGTCATGGGGTTCTCTCTTCCCGTTCCGGAACGCCGGGATACAGCGGCAGTTCGGTGGTGACTTCGAAGCCGCCCCCGATCCGGTGCCCGGCCCGCAGGGCACCGCCGACCGACCGGGCGCGCTCCCGCATCCCGATCAGCCCGAAGCCCTGGCCACGGGGCGGTGCCGGGACGGTGGTCGCACCCGCTCCGTCGTCGGAGACCGTGACGGTCAGGCGGTCGAGGTTGTAGCGCAGGCGCACCTGTGCCGATCCGGTCGTGGTGTGCTTGCTGACGTTGGTGAGGGCCTCCTGCACGATCCGGTACGCCGTCAGGTCCACCCCGGCCGACAGCGGGCGCCGTTCGCCCTCCGCGGTGACGGTGACGGTGAGTCCGGCGGTGGCGAACGCGCCGGTCAGTTCGGCGAGTTGGGCCAGCCCCGGACTCGGGGCCAGCGGCGCGCCGGGATCGCCGGCCCGGCGCAGCAGACCCACCGTGCCCTTCATTTCGCGCAGCGCGGAGGACGTCGTACCGGCGAGCTCGGTCAGGATCCTCTGCACATGGTCGGGGTGGGTGCGCGCCAGGTGGGCCGCGGTGCCGGCCTGGGCGTGGGCCAGGGCCAGATGGTGGGCGACGACATCGTGCAACTCCCTCGCGATGCGCATCCGTTCCTCGGCCACCCGGTGCCGGGCCTCCTCCTCCCGGCTGCGCTCGGCGTACTCGGCGCGCGCCTGCACCGCCTCCAGATAGGCGTCCCGCAGCCGCAGCGCGTTCCCGGCGACCACCGGCAGCAGCAGCCAGGCGGCCGGGCCGACCGTCCTGAACGGCCAGGGGTGCTGCACCGGGTCCACCAGCGTCGCCGTGGTCACCACCAGCACGACCGACGCGAGGAAGTGGCGCCGGGCCGTCCTGCGGCGGGTGAGGACGGCCAGCCGGTACAGGGCCAGCATCAGCGGCCCCAGCATCAGCGGGGTGAGGAGGCAGCCCAGCGCGGCGGCTCCGGCGGCGGCGACCGCCGTCACGGCGACGACCGTGCGAGGGCGGCTCCGCTGCCAGAACAGGGCCGCGCAGGAGGCCGTGGCCAGCGCGATGGTGGGGCCCACCGCGTCGGGCCCGGGACCGCGCGGCACGTTCAACTCGCTGCCGAAGAGGAACATGGCGAACAGCAGCACCGCCGACATGGTGTCGACGGTGCGGATGTGCTCGTCCGCGTAGCGCTGCCAGCTGTGGTGCATCGGTGTCTCCGGTGGGAATCCTGGGGCCATGGTGGGCGATGCCCGGTCCTGACCCGGGGCCGGGTTCCCGTCGGCGGGGTCCGGGGACAGGCGCCCGGGCCGCCCGCGTCACGCTCTGCGGGCGGCCCGTCGGGGGAGGGGCGGAGTCAGGCACGGGTGACCGGTACCGGGTCGGGCACGGCGGGGGCCGCCGGCTCCTTGCGGGTGAGCGCCTCGCCCTCGACGTCGATGTTCGGCAGCAGCCGCTCCAGCGGGCGCGGCAGCCACCAGGCGGCCCGGCCCGACAGCGCCGGTACGGCGGGCACGATCGCCGTCCGGACCACGAACGCGTCGAACAGCACGACCGCCGCGAGCCCGAAGCAGATCCCGGAACAGGGTGACCGACCAGCGCCGCCGGAAGGCGAGTCGGCCCAGTCGATGGAGGAAAGTAGCCACGGGACGGAGTGCTCCACATCTGCTCTCGGGGACCGGCCCAGACTCGCGGGCGGACCCCCGTCCCGTCGTCGTGCGGCTGCCGACGATCGCGGCTACTGAGAACGCAGTACGCGCCGCCGCCCGTGTCATCCCGTGGCACGACCGGCGGCGCGCGTGTCACACGTTCTGCAGATAGGCCAGCACGGCCAGCACCCGGCGGTGCCCGCTGTCGCTCGGCGGCAGGCTCAGCTTCAGGAACACATTGCCGATGTGCTTGCTGACCGCGCGTTCCGTGACGACCAGGGTCCTCGCGATCGTCGTGTTGTCGTGGCCCTCCGCCATCAGCTTCAGCACCTCCCGCTCACGAGGAGTCAGCGAGTCCAGTGGCGAATTACGGCGCCGGGTGAGCAACTCGGTCACCACCTCGGGGTCGAGCGCCGTACCGCCGGCCGCCACCCGTTCCAGCGCGTCGAGGAACTCGTCCACGCGGCCGATCCGGTCCTTGAGGAGATAGCCGACCCCGCTCGCCCCGACGCCCAACAGCTCTGCTGCGTAGGACTCCTCGACGTACTGCGACAGCACCAGCACCGGCAGCCCCGGGATCTTCTCCCGTGCCTCCAGCGCGGCCCGCAGCCCCTCGTCGCGGAAACCGGGCGGCATCCGCACGTCCAACACGGCCACGTCCGGCCGGTGTTCGAGCAGCGCGGGCAGCACCTCGGGGCCGCTGCCCGCGGCGGCCACGACCTCGTGTCCGGCCGACGTCAGCAGGAGGACCAGGCCCTCCCTGAGCAGGGCGTTGTCCTCGGCGATCACTACCCTCATGACAGCCCCGCCTCAACCACGCTCACCAGACGCACGGCAGCTCCACTTCGATCACGGTAGGTCCCCCCACGGGGCTGGTCACAGTCACACTGCCGTCGAGCGCGGCGACCCGGCGCTGCATACCCAGCAGCCCCGATCCGCCCGCCTCGTCGGCACCACCTCGGCCCTCGTCGCGCACCCGGACGCGCAGTCCGGTGCGGGCGCGGGCGAGATGGACCTCGGCGCGGTCGGCGCCGCTGTACTTGGCCGCGTTGGTCAGCGACTCGGCGATCACGAAGTACGCCGCCGCCTCCACCGCCGCCGGGGCGCGCGGCCCGTCGTGTCCGTCGGTCAGGCCGTCCACGGTCACGGTGACACCGAGCGCGCTGCTGGCGGCCAGCGCGCGCACCGCGCCGACCAGGCCCCGGTCCGTGAGGATCGGCGGATGGATGGCGCGGACGACGTGCCGCAGATCCGTCAGCGCGTCCTCGGCCAGCGTCTGCGCCTCGTCGAGCATCCGCCGGGCCGCGGCCGGATCCTGGTCGTAGGCCCGCTTGGCGAGACCGATCCGCATCGACAGCGACACCAGCCGGGCCTGCGTCCCGTCGTGCAGGTCCCGCTCGATCCGCCGCAGTTCGGCCCCGTGCGCGGCGATCGCGCCCGCCCGCGTCTGCATCAACTCCTCGACGCGAACGGCCAGTTGGGCCTTCGGTGACGGCTTCAGCAGGGCGGTCGACCACTCGGCGTCCAGGTCCGCGAGCCGGCTGATCAACGGCAGGACGACGGCCTCGCGGCGCAGCAGCCCGCACCACAGCCCGTCGACGACCAGACCCAGCGGCCACAACGGCAGCATCAGCACGGGCAGGGCGCCGTAGCCGTAGTAGGCGACCGTCCAGCGGAAGTCGGTCAGCGTGCTCGGGTCGCGGACCGCCGTGCGCAGCCGCTTCCGGACGGTGCCGTTCAGCGGCTGGTACGCCTCGGGGACCCTCCGCCCGGTCCAGGCGCCCGCCTGCTGCCGCTTGGCCCCGGCGATCCGCCGTATCAGCAGCACGGTCTCGGGCAACATGAACGCGCCGACCACCGTGACGGTGAGGATCGCGGTGATCAGGAGCACGGTCACGAAGATGTACGACCCGAAGGCCATCGCGGCGGAGATGACCAGGTGGAGTGTGGCCCGGCCCGCCTGCCGCAGGGTTGCGCGCATGGAGTTCAGGTCAGGCACGGGGGGCGGCGAGTGCCGGAGCGGACCGCTCGGCCGTGGTGCAGGCCGCTCCACCACGGGTCCGGGAGCCCGCTCCACCACGGGTTCGGGAGATCGCTCCCTCGTGTCGTCGGGCGGACGACGGAATCGTTGAAGCACCACGTCAACCAAGATCCAAGTCTGCTCGATCCGGAGGAAACCATTCATGAAGCCGCTGCTCGCGTCGAGACCCGTGCTGTGGTTCCTGTTCCTGTTCAATCTGGTCGTCGCCTCCGCCGCGCCCTTCGTGGCCGACGGCCCGCAGGCCGTCCTGACCGGCGTCGGCATGGGCGCGGTCTCGCTCGGGGCGGGCACCAGCCTGTTCCGGACCCGCCGGAAACCGGTCTGACGACCTGCCTGCCCACGGGGCGAACCCGATGTCCACGGACCCGGCGCCGATCTGGGGGAGTGGCCGGCGACCGGGTCCGGGACGGCGCCGACCCCCGTCCCCACGGGTTCGGCGCGGGGGCCGCCTTCCGCTCAAGGCGGCCCCGGCTCTGGTGAGCGAGGGCTCAGCTGTGCTCCTGTCTTCTGCGACCCCGCCCTCACGGCGGGCTTCCTTGAGTTAGGCAAGCATATGCGACTTACTTGAGTCAAGCAATCGAATGGATATTCCTTGAGTCAGGCAAGCAGGACGGTAGGCCGAGCGCATGTCCACGTACGGCAGCATCAGTGAGACACCATCACTCGCCCGCGGTGGCGGGCAGCACCTGCTCGTCGCCGCGGACGATGCGGACAACGCGGAACTCCTGTCCACGACACTGGAGTTGGCCGGCTATCGGATCAGGACGGCCGGCAGCGGTGCCGAGGTGGTGTCGCGGCTGGCGGAGCAGCGGTTCGAACTGGTCGTCATCGATGCGGAGTTGCCGGAGATGGACGCCCTGGAGCAGAGCGGCCGACTCGTCACGCATCGCCCGCCCGTCCTGCTGCTCACCGCCTGGGACACCCTGGACAGGCTGCTGCCCGAACTGGGCGCGGGGGAACGGGACTACGTCACCAAGCCGTTCCGGATCGCCGAAGTGCTCGCCCGTGTCCAGGTGTTGCTGCGCGCCAGGGGTGGCGGCCGGGACGGCGCGCTGCACTACGCCGACCTGGTCCTGGACGACACCACCTGCCAGGCACGGCGCGGCCGGCGCACACTCGATCTCACACCGGCGGAGTATCGACTTCTGCGCCACCTCCTGATCAACGCGCACAAGGTGCTGTCCAAGGAGCAGATCAGCCGGTACGTCTGGGGTGACTTCCGCGGCGACAACGCGATGGAGCAGCTGATCTCCCGCCTGAGGCGCAAGGTGGACCAGGAGGGGGCGGCGCTGATCCACACGCGGCGGGGGTTCGGGTACTGGCTCGGGAGGGCGGCCGGCGAGGGGTGAGCGCTCCCCGTCGGGGAGTTGCATGGGATTCGCGAAGCGAATATGGACCCTTGTGAAGTGGGGTGCCGGGCGGTGTCACGGTGACGTGACGCCGCCCGTTTCTCGGACGCCACTTCGGGCCACGCCCATCTGCGCGTCGGCTACGCCTGGTCGGCGCTCGGCCGCCGCACACTCCCGTTCCAGCGCCGCTGGAGCCTGACGCACCCGGAGACCGACCTGCACCTGGTCCGCGTCAACTCGGCCACGTCGGGACTGGGTGAAGGCGGCTGCGACCTGGCCGTCGTCCGCCGCCCCCTCGGCGACCGGCGGTTCGAGTCGGCCATCGTCGGGCTGGAGCGACGGCTGTGCGCCATGGCCTCCGACGACCCCCTCGCGCGCCGCCGCTCGGTCCGGCTGGCCGACCTCGCCGGGCGCACCCTCCTCGTCGACCGCCGTACCGGCACGACGACCGCCGACCTGTGGCCGCCCGATTCCCGGCCGGTCACCGAGGACATCCACGACGTCGACGACTGGCTCACCGTGATCGCCACCGGCCGCAGCGTCGGTATGACCGCGGAATCGACCGCCAACCAGTACCCGCGGCCCGGAGTCGTCTACCGCCCGGTGCGCGACGGGGAGCCCATCGCCGTGCGGCTCGCCTGGTGGAAGAACGACCCGCATCCGGCCACGCAGGCGTTGCTGGAAATGCTCACCGCGCTCTACCGCGAGCCGTAGCGGAAGGCGGTCCACCGCCCGTCCGCGACTGGTCCATGGGCGGGCGAGGGCATGTCTGGGGCAAGTATGGGCGGAAGGATGCCTGCAATACGGCGGACAAAATTGTTGACAATCTTGTTTGGCTAGATTTAGGTTCGACAGGCACTCACTCAGGGAGGGCAACGATGCCGAAAGAAGCCCGTCCGAGCACCGGGGAGCAGGCCAAGCAGCATGCGCTCACGCAGCTGCGGCAGGCGATCCTGCACGGCGACATGGCACCGGCACAGCGGCTGGTGGAGAACGAGCTCGCCGAGCAACTCGATGTGACGCGGGCCAGCATCCGCGCGGCGTTGATCGATCTGGCGGCCGAAGGACTGGTCGAGCGGATCCGCAACCGGGGCTCCCGGGTGCGGGTGGTGACCGTGGAGGAAGCGGTCGCCATCACGGAGTGCCGCATGGTCCTGGAGGGACTGTGCGCGGCCAAGGCAGCCGTCGCGGCCAGCGACGAGCAGCTGACCGAACTGGCGGATCTGGGCCGGGCCATGACCAAGGCCGTGGCCGACGGCGAGCCGGTGACGTACTCCGAGCTCAACCACGAACTGCACGACAAGGTCCGGGAGTTCTCCGGCCAGCAGACGGCCTTGGCCCTCCTGGAACGACTCAACGCCCAACTGGTGCGTCACCGCTTCCAGTTGGCACTGCGGCCGGGGCGTCCGCAGCAGTCCCTGAACGAGCATCTGGCAATGATCGAGGCGATCACGGCCAGGGACCCGCAGGCGGCCGAGGCGGCCGTCCGCGCCCATCTCACCAGTGTGATCGAGGCGTTGCGCGACTGACGCGCGGCGGATCGGCGCAGCTGGGGGCGGGCGCACACCTGTCCACCAAGGAGATTGACGCAATGACGCACGGCAACGCGCCCGCCTCCCCCACGCTCGACGGCGCTCGCGCGGGGGGACCTCCATCACGATCGACACTCGTCGTCACGGCGCACGCCGGGGACTTCGTGTGGCGGGCGGGCGGAGCCATCGCCCTGGCCGCCGCCCGTGGCGAGAAGGTCACCATCGCCTGTCTGACCTTCGGCGAGCGCGGCGAGTCCGCCAAGGCCTGGCGTGAGGGCAAGCAGCTGGACGAGATCAAGGCGATACGCCGGGACGAGGCCGAACGCGCCGCGGCCACCCTCGGCGCCGAGGTCCGTTTCTACGACGCGGGCGACTACCCCCTGGTCGCCACCGCCGAGTTGACGGACCAACTCGTCGCCGTCTACCGCGAGACACAGCCGGACGTCGTCCTCACCCACCCCACCGAGGACCCTTACAACGGCGACCATCCGGCCGCCAACCGCATGGCGCTGGAGGCCCGCGTCCTGGCGCAGGCCATCGGCTACCCCGGTGCGGGCGAGATCATCGGCGCCCCGCCGGTCTTCTACTTCGAGCCGCACCAGCCCGAGATGAGCGGCTTCAGGCCCGAGGTCCTCCTCGACATCACCGAGGTGTGGGACACCAAGCGCAAGGCGATGGAGTGCCTCGGCGCCCAGCAGCACCTGTGGGACTACTACACCGACCTGGCCGTCCGCCGCGGTGTCCAGCTCAAGCGCAACGCCGGCCCGAACCTGGGCCTGGCCCACAAGACGATGGCCGAGGCGTACATGCGTCCCTACCCGCAGATCGCGAAGGAGCTGGCATAACCATGGGCGGCGTGATCGTCACCAACCCCCCGAAGGCCGACGCCGAGGACGTCGAGGCGCTGGCCGCCTTCGGCGTGGCCACCGTCAGCGAGGCCATGGGACGTACGGGCCTGCTCGGCCCGTCAATTCGCCCCGTTCAGCAGGGAGTTCGGGTCGCCGGAACCGCCGTCACCGTGCTCAGCTGGCCCGGCGACAACCTCATGATCCACGCGGCCGTGGAGCAGTGCGGCGAGGGCGACATCCTGGTCGTCACCACCACCTCCCCGTGCACGGACGGCCTGTTCGGCGAGCTCTTCGCCACCGCGCTGCAGAAGCGCGGGGTGCGAGGCGTGGTGCTGAACACGGGTATCCGCGACACCCAGGAACTGCGTGACATGGGCTTCGCCGCCTGGTCCCGCGCCGTCTCCTCGCAGGGCACCGTCAAGGCCACCGGCGGCTCGGTCAACGTGCCCATCGCCATCGACGGCCAGGTCGTCCGCCCCGGTGACGTGATCGTCGCCGATGACGACGGCGTGGTGGTCGTACCGCGTGAGAAGGCCCGCGGGACCGCCGAGAAGTCCGAGGCCCGCGAAGCGAAGGAAGCGGCCACCCGCGCCGCCTTCCTGGAGGGCCAACTCGGCCTGGACCGCTACGGGTTGCGCGACACTCTCAAGCAACTCGGCGTCGAGTACCGGTCGTACGAGGAGTACACCGGAGCCGGGTCGTGACCGGGCCCGCAGAGGTGCGCTGCATGCTGATGCGCGGCGGCACCTCCAAGGGTGCCTACTTCCTGGCCGAGGACCTCCCCGCAGACCCCGCCGCACGCGACGACCTGCTGCTGCGGGTCATGGGCAGTCCCGACCCGCGCCAGATCGACGGTCTGGGCGGCGCCCACCCGCTCACCAGCAAGGTCGGGGTGATCTCCGTCTCGGCCGACCCCGAGGCCGACGTCGACTACCTGTTCCTCCAGGTCGCCGTCGACCGCCCCGAGGTCACCGACCGGCAGAACTGCGGCAACATCCTTGCCGGAATAGGCCCGTTCGCCGTGGAGCGGGGGCTCGTGGCCCCCGGTGACGGCGAGACGTCCGTCCGCATCCGCATGCTCAACACCGGGGAACTCGCGATCGCGAGCTTCCCCACGCCGGGCGGCCGGGTCGACTACACCGGCACCGCCGAGATCTCCGGCGTGCCCGGCACCGCGGCCCCCGTGGTCATCGAATTCCCGCAGGGCGCAAGCCCGTTGCTGCCGACCGCCCGCATCCGTGACGTCATCGCCGGAACCGAGGTGACGTGCGTCGACAACGGCATGCCGGTCGTCCTGATCCCGGCCGCCGCGCTGGACGTCACCGGTTGCGAGAGCCCCCAGGACCTGGAAGAGAACCGGATTCTCGCCGACCGCCTCCGGGAGATCCGCCTGGAGGCCGGCAAGCTGATGGGCCTCGGGGACGTCGAGCACACCACGGTGCCCAAACTCACCCTCCTGGCGCCGCCCAGGGACGGTGGCGCGGTGACGACCCGCACCTTCATCCCCGTGCGCTGCCACACCTCGATCGGCGTTCTCGGCGCCGCGAGCGTGGCGGCGGGACTGCTCCTGCCCGGCGGGGTGGGGGAGGGCATCGCGGATGTCACGGAACAAAGTGACCGAATTCGCATCGAGCATCCCAGTGGATTCCTAGACATCGAAACTAGCGTGACCCCGGCATCCGGCGAGACCGCTCCCGTGGTCCGCAGAACCGCCGTGGTGCGCACCGCCCGCAAGATCTTCGACGGCACCGTGTTCCCCCGGTTCGCCGAAACAGCCCCCGCACCCGCACCCGTACGACCCCTTGGAGGCAACGATGGCTCCGCCGCTCGGTGACATCGCCCATATCGGCCACGCCCAGCTCTTCACCCCGGACCTGGACGCCAGTGTCGCCTTCTTCACCGACTACCTCGGGCTGACCGTCAACGGGCAGGACGGCGATACCGTCCACCTCCGGACCTACGACGACTACGAGCACCACAGCCTGGTCCTCACCGCCCGCGAACAGCCCGGCCTCGGCCGCCTCGCCCTGCGGACATCCAGTGAGGAGGCCCTCCAGCGCCGTATCAAGGCGGTCGAGGACGCGGGCGGCACCGGCCGATGGACCGAGGACGAACCCGGCCTCGGCAAGCTCTACGTCACCACCGACCCGGACGGCCACGAGCACGCCCTCTACTGGGAGAGCGAGCACTACCGGGCCCCCGACGAGCTGAAACCGGCCCTGAAGAACCAGCCGCAGGCCAAACCCAACCGGGGCGTCGGGGTCCGCCGCCTCGACCACATCAACTTCCTCGCCGCGGACGTGCTTTCGAGTGCCGAGTTCCAGCAGCATGTGCTGGGCGCAAGGCCGACGGAGCAGATCCGGCTCAACAGCGGCCGGATCGCGGCGCGTTGGCTGACGTACACGAACAAGTCGTACGACGTCGTCTACACCGAGGACTGGACCGGTTCGACCGGGCGGCTGCACCACATCGCCTTCGCGACCGACACCCGTGAGGACATCCTGCGCGCGGCCGATCTCGCCATCGACACGGGCGTGTTCATCGAGACGGGGCCGCACAAGCACGCCATCCAGCAGACGTTCTTCCTCTACGTCTACGAACCCGGCGGCAACCGCATCGAGTTGTGCAACCCGCTCACCCGCCTCGTCCTGGCGCCCGACTGGCCGCTGATCACCTGGACCGAGGAAGAGCGGAAGAAGGGGCAGGCCTGGGGCCTGAAAACCATCGAGTCCTTCCACACGCACGGGACTCCGCCGGTTGGCTGAGCGACGCGTGGGAGCCGCCGGAGTCACCCCCACCCGATTGTCGATGAGATTGTTGACAAAAACGTTGACTATCGCGGGGGTGACTCCTTAGCGTCTGGCGCACCAAGCACGAGAGGTAACCAACGATGTCTTCCTCCCCCTCCCCGTCCCCCGCTCTGTCCGCCCGCGGCAGCCGGCTGGCCCTCCTGGTCATCGGTCTGTGCTGGCTGGCCGTCCTCTTCGACGGCCTCGACATGTTCATCTACGGCTCGGTGCTCCCGCACCTGCTGGAGACGAAGACCTTCGGTCTCACCGCGGACCAGGCCGGCGACCTCGGCAGCTACGCCACCTTCGGCATGCTGGTGGGCGCCCTCACCGCGGGAACGGTCGCGGACCGGATCGGCCGCAAGCAGCTGATGATCGCCTGCGTGACGCTCTTCTCGCTGGCCTCCGGCATCTGCGCCGTATCCGGCAGCGTCGAGGTCTTCGGCCTCGGCCGCACCCTCGCCGGCGTGGGCCTCGGCGGTCTGCTGCCCACCGCGATCAGCATGGTCTCCGACTACGCCCCGCGCGGCCGGACCGCCCTCACCATCGGCATGCTGATGACCGCCCACCACGCCGGCGGCATCCTCTCCGCCTACGTGGCCAAGTGGCTGGTGGACCCGGTCGGCTGGCGCGCCGCCTTCTGGGTCTGTGTCCTCCCGCTGCTCTTCGTCCCGGTGCTGCTGAAGTTCCTGCCCGAGTCGCTGAGCTTCCTGGTCGCCAAGGGCCGCACCGACGAAGCCGCCGCCCTCGCCGAGCGCTTCGAGGTCGAACTGCCCGCCGCGACCGGCAAGAAGACGGCGGCCGACCGCTGGGACGCCCTGCTCGACCTCTTCCGCGGCGGCGCATGGCTCCAGACCCTGCTGTACTGGTTCGCCTCCTTCGGCGGCCTGCTCCTCGTCTACGGCGTCGCGACCTGGCTGCCCACCCTGATGCGCTCCGAGGGCTACGCGCTCGCCGACGCCCTCACCTTCGTCGTCGTGTTCAACCTCGGCGGCATCGTGGGCATGCTCGCCGCCGGCCGCGCCGCCGACCGATTCGGCGCTCCGCGCATCTCGTCGATCTGGTTCGCGCTCACCGCTGTGGGCGTCTTCCTGCTGGGTGTCCACATGGACCAGGCCGTCACGATGCTGGTCGTCTTCCTCACCGGCGTCTTCCTCAACAGCGCCCAGACGATGATCTACGCGACGGTCTCCATCCGCTCCACCCCGGACAACCGCGCCACCGCCGTCGGCTGGACCTCCGGCATGGGCCGCTTCGGCGCCGTCTTCGGCCCGTGGCTCGGCGGCCAGCTGCTCGCCTCCGGCAACGGCGACTGGGGCTTCACGTCCTTCGCCATCGCCGGTCTGTCGTCCATGGTCTTCATCGGGATCGCCGCCCTGCGCAGCTCGAAGCAGGCCGCGCAGACCAGTACTCCGCAGGAGCTGGTCGGCACCCACTGACCGGGAAGGTCAGGGACGAGGCCGAACGCGCCGCGGCCACCCTCGGCGCCGAGGTCCGTTTCTACGACGCGGGCGACTACCC
>NZ_JBFAJD010000071.1:0-29880 GCF_040655035.1 Streptomyces sp. NPDC050549 | reverse complement strand
TCGTCATCGCTCTCGCGGCGGCGGGCGCGGGTGCGACGTGGGGTCTGGGCAAGGTCTGGGCGAAGCTCCCGGTCGTCCGCGACCACAACTGGCTGAAGTAACAGCCAGAAGCACGACGTGACCGGGGTACCGCCGCTCAACAGCGGCGGTACCCCGGTCGGTCGAGGTGTTGAGCCCGGCCGAACCTCAAGAGGGCCCGTCGGCGGAAACGAACAGCAGCCCGGTCACCAGGTCCGGCTGGACGCGCACCGCATAGTCCATCGGCTGCCGCACCCAGGGCCGCAACAGCCGCTGATACCGGGCCAGTTCGTCCGCGTCGGTCACCAGGTGGGCGTAGCCCGTGACGACCACGCTCCAGCCGAGGCTGGTGTCGGGGTCGATGGAATCGGCCTCGTACGCCACGACGACTCCGGGACCGCCGGCCTGGAGGGTGCGTGAGGTCAGGGCCGCGCCCTCGTGGGTCCGGATGACGATGACGCCGTCGTCGACGATGTGGTTGACCGGGCGGATGGTCGGCAACGCGTGCAGGGTGAAGGCGATCCTCCCCAGGGACACGCTGCCGAGCAGCCGCATTGCCTCCGCACTGTCGAGCTCGATGCTTCGGCGGGGTGGAACTGGCGGGGTCGGCTGCTCACGGTCCGTGGTGGTGAGCAGCCTCCGTACGGCTTCATCGTTCACTGCTTCGGGTCTCCGGCCGACGGGCCACCGGTGCGACGTGGTAACGGTCGGTGGGCGAGGTGTGCAGGGGCTCGATCGTGCCCATGGAACGCCGACGGGCCCCTGCCCCGGTAGGGCCGTTCGGCCCTCGCCCGTGGCCGACCGGCCCGTTGTCCCGCGCGGCGCTGCCTCCGTCACCCTCTGTGCGAGGGGCCCGGCCGTCCGTCCCCTCACACAGTCCATCAGGGTGGTCGTCCGCGGGAGTGCTTCAGGCACAGCTTCCTGTTCAGCCCGGTTGCGGTTCGTCGCTCGGGCCGCCGCGCCACGGGGGCGGGGTGGCCGCTCTGCGGGCCGAGTCCTTGCGGTGCGTGACGCGTTCCAGACGGTTGCGCAGCCGGTCCTGCAACCGGTCCGCGAGCTCGTGCGCGCTCGCCTCCCGGGCATGGACGACCAGGAGGTCGCCGCCCACCCGGATCTCGGCCGCGGCCGACCACGGGTGATCGGCGTGGTGCACGGCGGCCCTGGTGATCCGCACCTCACCACCGATGTCGGCCAGTCCCGGCCGGTCGAGCAGCGCGGTCAGCTTGGCCCGGACGTAGGCCCGGGCTTCCTCGTCGACCTCCCCCTCGGTCCGTATCTGCAAGGCGGTTGTCGCGGGGGCTCGGCCGACGGTGTCCCTTGGCGTCATCTGCTCCACTCCTTTGATCGTTTGCCGACAACCCCAGACTGGCCCTGCCCCGGGCCGGGAGCCAGGGCCACCCGGCCCCTGACCAGGTCCGTGAGGCCTCTTCCTCCGCCCTCGGCCGGGCGGCCGGACTCTGTGACAGTCGTCGAGGGAGGGAAGACAGGGGGCGATGCGTGGCCACGACGGTCTGCGGCGCCGGTACCGCCGAAGGGGCAGCACCGCCTCCGAGGGAAGGGAAACTGACCGAATTACCCCGCTCCGGAGCACATGACCTGGGCCTGATGCTGTGTCCTCAACAGTCTCCGACCGATAGCGTGGCACATGACCACAGTGGTCGGTCCGCGGTGCGGCGAGGGGTTGTGGAGGATCACCGGTGGCAAGCGCTGAAGAGGCCCGCGAGGCTCGTATACGGCTGCCCCAGCTGAAGCTGGACGAGCTGCTGGGAGAGCTGCAGGCGCGTCTGGACGCGGCCCGCGGTACCCGAGACCGGGTGCACAGCCTGCTGGAAGCGGTGCTCTCGGTCGGCCGGGAACTGGACCTGGAGCAGGCCCTGCACAGCATCGTGGAGGCGGCGGCGGTCCTGGTCGACGCGGAGTACGCCGCACTCGGTGTGATCACCCCTGACGGCAAGGCGCTGTCGGCCTTTCACACGATCGGCGTCACCGACGAGCAGATCGCCGAGATCGGGCCGTTCCCGGAGGGCCACGGCATCCTGGGCGAGCTGATCCGGCATCCCGAGCCGCTGCGGCTCGCGAAGATCTCCCAGCACTCCGCCTCGTACGGCTTCCCGCCCAACCACCCGCCGATGAGCACCTTCCTCGGGGTTCCCATCCGGGTGCGCGAGCACGTCTTCGGCAACCTGTACCTCACCGAGAAGCGGGGCGGGGCACAGTTCGACGGCGAGGACGAATCCGTCCTGTCCACCCTCGCCGTGGCGGCCGGCGTCGCGATCGACAACGCCCGCCTCTACGAGGAGTCCCGGCTGCGGGAACGCTGGCTGCAGGCGAACGCGGAGGTCACCCACAACCTGATGTCCGGCGACTCCCGCACCCAGGTCCTCGGCCTGATCGCCGAGCGGGCCGGTGAGATCACGGGCTCCGCGCTGGCGGCGGTCGCGCTTCCGATGGAGGACACCGGGTCGCTCGCCGTGGAGATCGCCGTAGGCATGGACGCCGAAGCCCACCGGGGGCTCGTGCTGTCCCTGGACCGCAGCCTGATGGGGCTGGCCTTCTCCAGGGCCGCGCCCGTCACCAGCGCGGACGTCGGCCACGACGATCGCATCTCCCTGGAGCCCCCGCGCTTCGGGGGACTGGGTCCCGCCGTGGCGGTGCCCATCGGCACGGGCAACGCCGGCGTGCGCGGCGTGGTCCTGCTCGCGCGGGAAGCCGGGCGGCAGCCCTTCTCGGTGACGGAGACCGAGACCCTCCAGGCCTTTGCCGCGCAGGCCGCCGTCGCGATGGAACTGGCCGAGCGCCGACGGGACTCCGAGCAGATCGCAGTGCTCCAGGACCGCGACCGTATCGCCCGCGATCTGCACGACCTCGCCATCCAGCGGTTGTTCGCCACCGGCATGACCCTCCAGAGCGCGGGCCGCTTCATCGAACACTCCGAGGCCGCCGAGCGCGTGGTGCGCGCGGTGGACGACCTCGACGAGACCATCAAGATCATCAGGTCTACGATCTTCGGGCTGCGGGCGCGTGACGGCGGCGCCGGAACGGGGCTGCGGGCCCGTGTCGTGCGCGCGGTCGGCGAGGCCGGCTCCGTGCTCGGCTTCGCCCCCAGCGTGCGGATGGAGGGTCTGGTCGACACCGACGTGCCGCGGGAGACCGCCGACCATGTGATCGCCGTGCTGTCCGAGGCACTGACCAACATCGCCCGGCACGCTCACGCCGGCCGTGCCGACGTCGCCCTGGAGACCGACGGCCGTGAGGTACGCCTGGCCGTGACCGACGACGGTGTGGGCATTCCGGCCGACGGCCGGCGCAGCGGGCTGCGGAACATGGAGGAGCGGGCCCTGCAACTCGGCGGAGAACTGCAGTGGACCACTCCGCCGCAAGGCGGCACCAAGCTGGTCTGGCGGGCGCCGGTGGGTGAGCGGTAGGCACCCGGCACGGCCACGCGGAAACACCCTTCCCGACCCGATGCGACCCCTGTGCTGCCCGTCCTGCCCCGAGAGGCACACCCGGCGGACAGGCCTCGTCCCTGGCCCGAGGGGCCCGGTCAGTGGGGCCGTTCGGCCTCTGCAGCCCTTCGTGCCGGACGGCTGAGATGGAGGTGACGGATCCGGAGAAGGCACGTAGGAGGTGCGATGGACGCTTCCGCCACCGCCTCGGAATCCGCTCTGCGCACGGCGCACGAGCGGTTCGTGACGACATCGGGTGCGCCGCCCGCGATGCGTGACCTGGTCGCCGAGTCGTGGCAGCGCTGCACGGTGCAGGGCGTTCGTTCCGACGGCAGCCGGTTGCCGCCCCTGCGCGGCACGTCCGCGGAACTCTCCGTGTATCGGCGCGCACATCCGCTGGCGGCGGTGCTGCCCCTGTTCCGGGAACTGCTGGGGGCCGGCGCCGCCGACGACGGGCACGTCTTCGCGGTCGCCGACGCCGACGGCACCCTGCTGTGGGTCGAGGGCGATGCCGTGACCAGGGCACGGGGCGAGCGGATGCACTTCTCCGAGGGAGCCGTCTGGTCCGAGGCACGGGCGGGCACCAACGCTCCTGGAACCGCACTGGAGTTGGGCCGCCCCGTCCAGATCGTGACCGGCGAGCACTACAGCTCCGCCGTGCACGCCTGGTCGTGCGCTGCCGCCCCGGTGCGCGAACCGTTCACCGGACGCGTCCTCGGCGTCGTCGACCTCTCCGGTGGTGGCACCATCGCCTCACCGCCCGCCCTGGCCGCCGTACGAGGAGCGGCCCTCGCCGCCGAGGCGTACCTCGCCCGGACGCTGACCATGCCGGTGCCCGTCGGATGCGGTGACGGTGTACGGATCAGCGTGCTGGGCAGGGACAGTGCCCTCCTCGAACACGGTGGCCGGGTCCTGCGGCTGAGCCCACGACACAGCGAGATCGTGCTGGCACTCGCCCTGGCCGGCCATGGAGTGACGGGCGACCGGCTGGCGGTGGAACTGTCGGACCGCGAGGTACCCCCCTCGACACTGCGGGCCGAGATGACCCGGCTGCGTGCCATTCTCGGCCCCACCCTGCTCGGCTCGCGGCCCTACGCGCTGCTGCGCCCGGTGCGGACCGACCTCGGCGAGGTCTCCGACCTCCTCGCCGAGGGGCGGGTGGCACAGGCCCTCGCCCACTATCCCGGTCCGCTGCTGCCGCGCTCCGACGCGCCGGTCGTGGTAGAGCAACGGCGGTGCCTGGAGCAGCAGTTGCGCGGCGCCGTGCTGGGCAGCGGCGACCCCGGGCTGCTGCGCCGCTGGGTCGCCGCGGACTGGGGAAGCGACGACATCCCCGCCTGGTCGGCGCTCGCTCGCACCTTCCCGGGCGGATCGCCGCAGCGTGCCGCCGCTGCGGCACGCGCCCACGCACTGGACGCCGAGAACACCGTTCCGTTGCAGGTCGTACGGCATGCAGCGGTGTTGCAGCGTTCGCATTCCTAGCGTGTTGAGCATCACCACGATCGTCGTGGTGAGAAAGGGGACGGTCATGAAGTACCAGCCTCCGGGCAGGCCGGGCAGCCCCGTGGACGTCGCACCCCGCTACGAGAACTTCATCGGCGGCAAGTGGCAGGCACCCACCACGGGCCAGTACTCGCCCAACCTGTGCCCCGCCACCGCCAAGCCGATCTGCGAGGTCCCGAAGTCCGGACCCGAGGACATCGAACTCGCCCTGGATGCCGCGCACGCCGCACAGCCCAAGTGGGGCGAGGCGTCCACCGCACAGCGTGCCGCCGCCCTCAACGCGGTCGCCGACGCCATCGACGCCCACCGCGAGGAACTGGCGATCGCCGAGAGCTGGGAGAACGGCAAGCCGGTCCGTGAGACCCTCGCGGCCGACATCCCGCTCGCAGCCGACCACTTCCGCTACTTCGCGGCCGCGATCCGCGCCGAGGAGAGCTCGATCACCGAGATCGACAAGGACCTGATCTCCTACCACTTCCACGAGCCGCTGGGCGTGGTCGGCCAGATCATCCCGTTCAACTTCCCGCTGCTGATGGCCGCGTGGAAGCTGGCCCCGGCGCTCGCCGCCGGCAACGCCTCGGTGCTCAAGCCCGCCTCCCCGACCCCGTGGTCGATCCTCAAGCTGATGGAGGTCATCGGCGATCACCTGCCGTCCGGCGTCCTCAACGTCGTCAACGGCCCCGGCGCCGAGATCGGCAAGGCCCTCGCGACCAACAAGCGCATCGCCAAGGTCGCCTTCACCGGCGAGACCACCACCGGCCGCCTGATCATGCAGTACGCGGCCCAGAACATCATCCCGGTCACGCTGGAGCTGGGCGGCAAGTCGCCGAACATCTTCTTCAACGACGTGGCCGCCGCCGACGACGACTTCCTCGACAAGGCCGTCGAAGGACTCGTCCTGTACGCGTTCAACAAGGGCGAGGTCTGCACCGCACCCTCGCGCGCACTCATCCAGGAGGACATCTACGAGGAGTTCATGGGCCGTTGCCTGGAGCGCATCCGCGCCATCAAGCAGGGCGACCCGCTGGACACCGCGACCATGATCGGCCCGCAGGTCTCCAAGCAGCAGATCGAGAAGATCGCGTCGTACGTCGAGATCGGTCTGAAGGAGGGCGCGGAACTGCTCGTCGGCGGCCACCGGCCCACCATCGGCGGCGAGTTCAAGGACGGCTACTTCTACGAGCCGACCGTCCTGAAGGGCCACAACAAGATGCGGGTCTTCCAGGAGGAGATCTTCGGACCCGTCCTCGCCGTCACCACCTTCAAGGACGAGGCCGAGGCCCTGGAGATCGCCAACGACACGCTCTACGGCCTCGGGGCCGGCGTGTGGAGCCGCGACACCAGCCGCACCTACCGGATGGGCCGTGCCATCCAGGCCGGCCGGGTCTGGACGAACTGCTACCACCAGTACCCCGCGGGTGCCGCGTTCGGTGGCTACAAGGTCTCCGGCATCGGCCGCGAGACGCACAAGATGATGCTCGAGCACTACAGCCAGACCAAGAACCTCCTGGTCAGCTACAGCGACAAGCCGCTCGGGCTGTTCTAGGAGGAGTGCAGCGACATGCCCGGAAAGGTCGAGAACGGCACCGTCGGGCGCGTCACCGCGACGCCGGCGGCGCGCAAGGCCATCGCGGCCCTGCGCGCCGCCCGCGGCGGGCCCGTGATGTTCGTCCAGTCGGGCGGCTGCTGCGACGGCAGCGACCCGATGTGCTTCCCGGACGGCGAACTCGTCCTGGGAGACGGGGACATGCTCGTCGGCGTGGTGGAGGGCTGCACCTTCCATGTGAACGCCGACCAGTACGAGGCGCACGGCCGCCCCTTATACGTCCTGGACGTGGAACCGGGCACACCGGGCGGATTCTCCCTCGCAGCCGGAGAGGGCCTGCATTTCGTGACCCGGGTCGAGGCGACCCGATGCGGAACCACTTGAGGAGCAGATCATGAAGGCAGCGGTCGTCACCGACTTCGGCAAGCCCCTGGAGATCCAGGACCTGCCCACACCCGAGCCCGGCCCCGGCCAGGTGCTCGTGAAGATGGAGGCCTCCGGCCTCTGCCATACCGACATCCACGCGGCCCACGGCGACTGGCCGGTCAAGCCGCAACCGCCCTTCGTCCCCGGCCACGAGGGCGTCGGCCCCGTACAGGCCGTGGGCGCGGGCGTCTCCGCCGACCTGATCGGCAAGCGGGTCGCCGTCCCGTGGCTCGGCTCGTCCTGCGGCACCTGCCGCTACTGCGTCTCCGGCTGGGAGACCCTGTGCGAGAGCCAGGTCAACTCCGGCTACTCCGTGGACGGTTGCTACGCCGAGTACGCGGTCGCCAGCGCCGGTGCGATCGTCCGGGTCCCCGACGGTGTGTCGTCCTTCGACGCGGCACCGCTGACCTGCGCGGGCGTCACCACGTACAAGGCGATCAAGGTCGCCCGGGTGACCCCGGCCGAGCGGGTCGCCGTGTTCGGCGTCGGCGGCCTCGGCCACCTGGCCGTGCAGTACGCGCGCCTCGTCGGCGGGTTCGTCACCGCCGTCGACCTCGAACCCGACAAGCTGGGCCTCGCCCACCAGCTCGGCGCCGACGTGATCGTCAACGCCCGTACGCACGACCCCGTCGAGGAGATCAAGAAGGCCGGCGGCGCGGACGTGGCCGTCGTGCTGGCCGCCGCGCCCAAGGCGTTCGAGCAGGCGTACCGGTCGCTCAACCGCGGCGGACGACTGGTCATGGTCGCCCTGCCCGCCGACAACGCGTCGATCAACGTGCCGATCTTCGAGACCGTGCTCGGCGGGATCTCCGTCATCGGCTCCATCGTCGGCACCCGTCAGGACCTGTCCGAGGTGTTCGCGCTGCACGCGGCCGGCCGCACCAAGGTCATCGCCGAACCGCGGCGCCTGGACCAGGTCAACGACTCCTTCGACGAGGTCCTCGGCGGACGGGCCGAAGCACGGCTCGTCTTCGAATTCTGACCCCGGCAACCCCGGGGCCACAGGGAGAGGCAGCAGATCATGGGAACCGTCACCGTAGGAGCCGTACGGGAGAGGGCGCCCGGTGAACGCCGGGTCGCGCTCGTCCCCGAGGCAGTAACCCTCCTGCACCGGGCCGGAATCGAAGTTCTCGTCGAGGCCGGTGCCGGGTCCGGCGCCTGGTTCACCGACGCCGACTACACCGAGGCCGGCGCGACCGTCGTGTCCCCGGAGGAGCTGTACGCACGCGCGGACGCCGTGCTGTGCGTCGGACCGCCGGACCCGGAGAGCGCAGAGGCGCTGCGCACCGGGCAGACCGTGATCGGCCTGCTCGAACCGCTCCGCCATCCCGCCCTGGTCGACGAACTGACGGGGCGCGGGGTCCGCACGGTGAGCCTCGACCTGCTGCCCCGCACCCTCAGCCGCGCGCAGTCCATGGACGCGCTGACCTCCCAGGCCAACGTCGCCGGCTACAAGGCGGCGGTCCTCGCCGCCGACTCCTACGACCGGTTCTTCCCGATGCTGACCACCGCGGCGGGCACCATGCGCCCGGCGCAGGTCCTCGTCCTCGGCGCCGGAGTGGCCGGGCTCCAGGCGATCGCCACCGCCCGCCGCCTCGGCGCCGTCGTCTCGGCGTACGACGTACGCCCCGCGTCCCGAGGGGAGGTGGAGTCGCTGGGCGCCCGGTTCCTCGACATCCAGACCGTCCAGGCACCGGAACCGGGCGCCGAACAGACCGGCTACGCAAGGGAGTTGACCGAAGAGGAGCAACAGGCGCAGCGGGCCGCGCTGAACGAGCACATCGCCCGCTCCGACGTCGTCATCACCACGGCCCAAGTGCCCGGCCGCAAACCACCGTTGTTGGTGACCGCCGAGGTCGTCGGGCGGATGAAGCCCGGCTCGGTCGTCGTCGACCTCGCGGCGAGCGAGTTCGGCGGCAACGTCGAGGGCACCGAGACCGACAAGACCACCGTCCTCGACAACGGCGTGACCCTGATCGGCGCCGGCGGCCTGCCGTCCGCCATGGCCACCGCCGCGTCCACCGCCTACGCCCGCAACCTCGTCGCCCTCCTGCGCCACCTGGCGCCCGACGGCGAACTCGTCCTCGACCCGACCGACGAGATCACGGCCGCCCTGACGGGCGGAGCGTCCCAGACAGGAGGTGCACCCTCATGAACAACCTCGACCTCCTCACCGCGATCACCGTCTTCGTACTGAGCGTCCTGGTCGGCATCGAGGTCATCAGCAAGGTCCCGGCGACCCTGCACACCCCGCTGATGTCCGGCTCCAACTCGGTGCACGGAATCGTCGTCATCGGCGCCATGCTCATCGCCGCCGAGTCGCACACATGGCTCGGATACGTGCTGGCCTTCGTGGCCATGGTGTTCGGCGCCATGAACGTGGTCGGCGGCTACGTCGTCACCGACCGGATGCTGGAGATGTTCAAGGCCCGGCCCACCGCCAAGAACAACGAGAAGGCGGAGGTGTGACCGCCATGGACACCGTCTCCAACGCCGTCCACTACGTCTTCCTGATCGCGGCCGCCTGCTTCGTGCTCGGCCTGCACCTGATGAACCACCCGCGCACGGCCCGCCGCGGCAACACGCTCTCCGCCGGTGCCATGGCCGTCGCGATCGGTGCCACGGTGTGGCTCGTCGTCCACGAGGGCCGGATCACCAGTACCGGCTGGCTCGTCCTGGTCTGCGGCGGTCTCGTCGGCGCCGCGCTCGGCCTGTGGGCCGCGCGCGAGGTCAAGATGACAGCGATGCCTCAACTGGTCAGTATCTTCAATGCCGTTGGTGGTGGCGCCGCCGCCCTCATCGCGGTCAACGACCTGCTGCAGGCCGACCAGCCGGCCGCACTGGGCGCACGCGTCTCGCTGCCGGGCGCCCTGAGCATCGTCATCGGCGCGGTCACCTTCTCCGGTTCGCTGGTCGCGGCGGGCAAGCTCCAGGGCCTCGTGTCCGGTGCGCCGGTTGTGTTCCCTGGGGCGCGGCTGCTCAACGTGCTGCTCCCGGTGTCCTTCGCCGTCGGCACCGTCTGGCTGGTGCTGGCCCCGGACTCCACCACGGCCCTGTACGGGCTGGTCGTCGTCGCCCTGCTGTTCGGCGTGACGATGGTGCTGCCCATCGGCGGCGCCGACATGCCCGTGGTCATCGCCCTGCTGAACGCCTTCACGGGATCGGCGGTCGCGATGGCGGGCTTCGTCCTCAACGAGACCGCCCTGATCATCGCGGGCATGCTCGTCAGCTCCTCGGGCGGCATCCTCACCAAGCTGATGGCCGATGCCATGAACCGCTCCATCATGAACATCGTGATCGGCGGCTTCGGCACCGGCGACAGCGCCCCGACGCCGGTCGGCGCGGACGGAGCACCCGCCCAGGTGCGCGCGATCTCCGTCGACGACGTGGCGATCCAGCTGGCGTACGCGCGCAAGGTCATCTTCGTCCCCGGGTACGGCCTCGCCGCCGCCCAGGCACAGCACGAACTCGGAGACCTGGCCAAGCTGTTGACCGAGCACGGCGTCGACGTCAGCTACGCCGTCCACCCGGTGGCCGGCCGCATGCCTGGACACATGAACGTGCTCCTGGCCGAGGCCAACGTGCCGTACACGCAGCTCAAGGAGATGGACGAGGTCAACCCCGAATTCCCGCAGGCCGACGTGGCGTTGGTGATCGGCGCCAACGACGTGACGAACCCGATCGCCCGCCGCCCCGGCAACGCGATCTCCGGTATGCCGATCCTCGACGTCGACAAGGCGAAGAGCATCGTCGTCATCAAGCGCTCGATGGGGCATGGCTACGCGGGCGTCGACAACGAGCTGTACACCGAGCCGAGGACCGGCATGTTCTTCACCGACGCGAAGAAGGGACTGACCGAACTCAAGGCGGCCGTCGGCGAGTTCGTCGGCTGACGCACCACGAGGTGGGCCCCCGCGCTCCAAGCGCGGGGGCCCACCTCATGCTCGCTCTCTCACTCCTCCGGCACCATCTCGATCGCCCCGCTCGGGCACTCGGCCACGCACAGCCCGCAGCCCTTGCAGTAGTCGAGGTCGACGGTGAACCCCTTGCCGGGGCCGAGCTTGGTGATCGCGTTGTCCGGGCAGACGCCGTAGCAGTTGTCGCACTCGAAGCAGTTCCCGCACGACATGCACCGCCGGGCCTCGAACAGTGCCGTGGACTCGTCGAGCCCCTGTACCACCTCGTCGAACGTCGAGACGCGCCGGGCCATTTCGAGCCGTGGCCGCATGGAGGCGGGCGCGTCCGCGTAGTACCAGGTGTTCAGGTTCTCGAAGTCGGCCGGGGCGTGCTTGGTGCCCGGGTCGTACGAACTCCCGCGCAGATACGCGTCGATGTGCCGGGCCGCCTTCTTGCCGTGGCCCACGGCGACCGTGACCGTCCGGTCGGCGGGCACCATGTCCCCGCCGGCGAAGACGCCCTGATGACCCGTCATCAGTCCGTCGGCGACCTGGACCATGCCGTGGTCGACCGCCAGATCCGGCACGTTCTTCAGCAGGGAGAGGTCGGAGTCCTGGCCGAGGGCGAGGACCACCGTGTCGGCCTCCAGCTCCTCGAACTCGCCCGTGGGCTGCGGGAATCCGGTCTCGTCGAGCTCCATCCGCTCGATGGTGAGGTGCCCCTCGTCGGCGTGCTTGATGGTGGAGAGCCATTTCATCCGGACGCCCTCCTCCAGGGCCTCCTCGACCTCGATGTCATGGGCCGGCATCCGGTCCCGGTTGCGCCGGTAGACCACCACGGCGTCGGTCGCGCCCAGCCTGCGGGCGGTGCGCGCCGCGTCCATGGCCGTGTTGCCACCGCCGTAGACCGCGACCCGCCGCCCCAGCAGGGACGGGCCCTCGCCCTCCATGCTGCCGAGGAGGGCCACCGCGTCGAGGATCTTCGCGCTGTCGCCGGCCGGGATGTACGTGCGCCGGCCGATGCCCGCGCCCACGGCGAGGAACACCGCGTCGAAGCCCTCGTCGCGCTGGGCGGCGAGCACGTCGTCGACGCGGGTGTCCAGTTCGAGCGTGACTCCGAGCGCCACGATGCGGTCGATCTCCGCGTCCAGGACCTCGCGCGGCAGCCGGTAGCGCGGGATGCCGTAGCGCATCATCCCGCCGGGCTGCTCCTGCGCCTCACGGATCGTCACCTCGTGGCCGAGGAGCCGGAGATGGTAGGCGGCCGACAGTCCGGCGGGGCCGGAGCCGACGACCAGGACGCGCTTGCCGGACGTCGCCGAGGGAGCCTCGACGGTCCAGCCCTGCTTGATCGCCTCGTCGCCGAGGAAGCGCTCGACGGAGTTGATGCCTACGGCGTTGTCGACCTGGACGCGGTTGCAGGCGGTCTCGCAGGGGTGGTAGCAGACCCGGCCCATGACGGCGGGCAGCGGGTTGTCCCGCATCAACTGCCGCCAGGCGGACTCGTAGTCGCCGCTCTCCGCGTGGAACAGCCACTGCTGGATGTTCTCGCCGGCCGGGCAGGCCTGGTTGCACGGCGGCAGCCGGTCGACGTACTGGGGACGCTCGGTCCGCCAGGCGCCGGTGTGGTTGGCCAGGCTGGAGCCCACGTCCAGGGTGATCGCGAACGGTTTGTCCTTCATGGCACTGTCTCCTCGGCGAGCAGCCCGAAGCGGGCGATGTTGCGGTCGGCGGTCCGCTGGAGACGGTCGATGACGTCCGTGCGCACCTCGGGCTTGAACAGGTGCGCGTACCGCTTCTGCGGGCGCAGGTACTCCTCGACGGGGACCCGTCGCCGGATCGGCGTGACGTCGGTGACCTCGCCGTCCACGGCCTCGAACACAGGGAACAGGCCCGTCTGTTCGGCCAGCCGCGCGATGCGCACCGTGTCGTGGGACGCCGTGCCCCAGCCCAGCGGGCAGGGCACCAGTACGTGCAGATAGCGGGCGCCGCGCATCCCCATCGCCCGGTGCACCTTGGCCTCCAGGTCGCGCAGGCCGGCCACGGTCGCGGTGGCGACGTAGGGGATCTCGTGCGCCATCGCGATCAGCGGCAGGTTCTTGCCCTGCCCGAATGGGGCGCCGGGCTCCTCGCCGACCGCCTGGGTGGTGGCCGTGCGCGCGGCCGGGGGAGTGGCACCGGAGCGCTGCACGCCGGTGTTCATGTAGGCCTCGTTGTCGTAACAGACGTACAGGACGTCGTCGTTGCGCTCGAACATGCCGGACAGACAGCCGAGCCCGATGTCGACGGTGCCGCCGTCGCCGCCCTGCCCGACCACCCTTATGTCGGTGCGGCCCTTGGCGCGCAGCGCGGCGGCCACGCCCGCGGCGACCGCGGGTGCGTTGCCGAACAGGGAGTGCAGCCAGGGCAGTTGCCAGGACGTCTCGGGGTAGGGCGTGGAGAAGACCTCCAGGCAGCCGGTCGCGTTGACCGCGATCACCTTGCCGCCGGCCGCCCGTTGGGCCGCGTCCAGGATGTAGCGGGCGCCGAGCGCCTCGCCGCAGCCCTGGCAGGCGCGGTGGCCGCAGGTCAGCGCGTTGGCGCGGGCCGGGTCGGCCTGGTCGGACTGCAACTCGGGCCCCAGCAGCCGGTTTCCGGCGGCGAAGCTGCCCACCTGGTAGAACTTGACCTGTGGTGCGGCGCTCATCGGTTGCTCCCCACATCGCGCAGGATGTTCTCCGCGGACGGGCCCGACCGCCTGGTCTGCGCCATCCGTTCCAACTCCCGCTCCACCAGTTCGGTGTTGAGGTCCAGGAATGTCAGTTGCTCCAGACGTCCGGCGACCGCGTCGTCGAACAGCCGGTGCAGCGACTCCTTGGTGATCGGCCGCCCGCCCAGCCCCGCGATGACGGTGTGCCCGTCGAGGTGGATCCCGGACAGTGCGGTCCGTACGTTCGCCGACACGATCCCGCCGATGCCGACCGCCAACGCCCGCTCCAGCACGACCACTTGGCGGGCCCCGCCGAGCACGGTCCGTACCGCGTCCAGCGGGAACGGACGGAACGACGTGATCGCCAGCGCCCCGATCCGCACCCCGCGCTCCCGCATCTCGTCCACGACGTCGCACACGGTGCCGAACACCGAGCCCAGCGCCACGACGATCGTGTCGGCGAACTCGCAGCGGTAGGGATGGAGCAGCCCGCCGGAGTCACGGCCGAAGACCTGCCGGTACTCCTCGGCGATCCGCGGTATTGCGTCCAGGGCCTGCATCTGCTTGGCGTGCGCCAGATAGCGCACCTCTGTGAAGGCCTCCGGACCGACCATCGCGCCGATCGACACGGGCTCGTCCGGGTCCAGGACCTGACGCGGCTCGTACGGCGGCAGGAACGCGTCGACCTGTGCCTGCTCCGGCACCTCGATGCGCTCCCAGGCGTGCGTGAGGACGAAGCCGTCCATGCACACCATCACCGGCAGCGACAGCTCCTCGGCCAGCTTGAACGCCTGCGGGTGCAGGTCGGCGGCCTCCTGGTTGTCGCGCGCGTACAGCTGGATCCAGCCGGAGTCGCGCTGCGACATGCTGTCGCTGTGGTCGTTCCAGATGTTGATCGGCGCGCCGATCGCCCGGTTGGCGACCGTCATCACGATGGGCAGGCCGAGCCCGGAGGCGTTGTAGAGCGCCTCCACCATGTACAGGAGCCCCTGGCTGGCGGTCGCCGTGTAGGCGCGGGCACCGGCCGCCGAGGCTCCGATGCACATCGACATCGCGGCGAACTCCGACTCGACGTTGACGTACTCGCAGGGCTTCAGCGCGCCGGACTTCACCAGGCGGCTGAGCTCCTCGACGATGTGCGTCTGGGGCGAGATCGGGTAGGCCGCGATCACCTCGGGGCGGCAGTACGCGACGGTCTCGGCGACCGCCCGCGAGCCCTCAGTCTGCTTGAGCATGCGCTTGCTCCTCCCACTGGGCGGTGCTGACGTGGTCGTACGCCTCCCGGGCGGCGGCCGCGTTCGCGGTCCCCAGCTCGCCGGGGAAGCGTTCCTGGATCGCGGCCGTGAGCGAGTCGACCGACACGCACCCGGTGAGTGCGGCCAGCCCGCCCAGCAGGACCGCGTTCGGCACCGGCCGCCCGAAGTGCCGCAGGGCGAGGGCCGTGGCGGGGACGGTCAGGGCCCGGCCGGGTGTGATCACGTCCGAGATGCCCAAGTCCCCTATGGGAAGCGGTGAGTTGACCAGCACGCTGCCGCCGGGGCGCAGCCCCTCGAAGACGTTCACCTGGTGCAGCAGCGTCGCGTCCTGGATCACCAGCGCGTCGGGCCGCATGACGGGCTCGCGCACCCGGATGGGCCGGTCGTCGATGCGGCAGAACGCCATCACCGGCGCCCCCGTGCGCTCGGACCCGAAGCTCGGGAAGGCCTGCGCGTGGCGGCCCTCCAGAAACGCGGCCACCGACAACAACTCCGCGGCCGTGACGGCACCCTGACCGCCGCGGCCGTGGATGCGTACCTGGAACATGTCGTACTCCCTCCGGACGGTCTGCTCTTCTGTCCTATCCCGGGGAGGGGCGGACTCCGCAGGGGCCGAATGTCCCTGTACAGGGGCCGAGGGGGCACGGTGACGCCGTCCGGTGGGCGGGGGAGGGCAGACCGCGTCCCGGTCCGGCCGGAGGCGGCCGGGCCGGGACGCAGGGGTCACTCGTGCGGGACGATCGCGACCGGGCAGCGGACGTGGTGCATCACCGCGTGGTCGACCGGTCCGGTGTGCGCGCCGACCCTGGCCGGGCGGTTGCGGCGGCCGACGACCAGCAGGCCGGCGTCCGCGGCAGCGCCCTGGATCAGGTGTGCCGCGCGGTCGTTCGCGACGACCTCGTGGACCTCCACCGTCGGATATTTCTCGCGCCACGGCCCGAGGACCCTGGCCAGCTCGCGTTCGGCCTCCTCCTGCGCGCTCGTGTTCTTCGCGCCGGGCCCGGGCGAGATCGACTGCGTCCACGCGTGCACCACACGCAGCGGTGCGGACCGCATGGCAGCGCTCTCGAAGGCGAACGCGAGAACGTCCTCGCACAGGTGCGCCGTGTCGACACCCACCACGACCTCGCGGTACGGCTCACGGGCCGACGGCTTGTCGTCGGAGCCGGGCATCCGCTCGCTCGCGGAGGTCTCGTCGGCCCGGACCAGCACGACCGGACGCGTCACGCGGGCCACCGTCGCCAGCGCCACGGAACCGGCCAGGAACCCGCCGAATCCGCTGAACGCACGGCTGCCCAGCACCAGCAACTCGCCCTCCGCGCAGGCCGCCACGAGGGCGTCGGACGCGGGCCGGGCGATCTGCTCGCCGCTGAGATAGACCTGTGGATAACGCTCGTTGACCCGGTCCATGGCCTCGCGGATGATCCGCCTCGACCAGAACCGGGGCGCCTCCAGCTCGGGCAGCGTCGACGGTTCGGGCGAGGCCGCCTCCCACGCGTGCACCAGCCGCAGCGGCACACCGCGGCGCAGCGCCTCCCTCGCCGCCCAGTCGGCGGCGGCGAGGCTCTCGCGTGAACCGTCCAGTCCTACGACAACAGGACGCAGCACGGTCAACACCTCCCTGGTATCGGTGGCCGCGGGCCGGTCCGCAGGCCCGCTACCACCAGCGTCGTCCCGACGGCACCACGCGAGGAGAGCCCATCGGGGCCCAGGTGGGGACCGTTCGGCCCATGCGTCCGGTACTGCCGTCACCGAGGCTGAAGGTGTCCCGTGACAACGCCGGAGGACACCATGCACAGCACGCCGCACATCGTCAGCGATGTCATGACCCGCACCGTCGTCGCTCTCGGGCGCGGGGCCGGGTTCAAGGACATCGTGAAGACCATGCAGCAGTGGAAGGTCAGTGCCCTTCCCGTCCTGGACGACGAGCGGCGGGTGATCGGCGTGGTCTCCGAGGCAGACCTGCTGCCCAAGGAGGCCTTCCACGACGGCGACCCGGACCGGTACGCCGAACTGCGCCGGCTGTCCGACCTGACGAAGGCCGGGGCCGTCACCGCCGGTGAGCTGATGACCGCGCCGGCCCTCACCGTCCACGCCGACGCGACCCTCGCCCGGGCCGCGCGCACCATGGCCGTGACCCGGACCAAGCGGCTCCCCGTGGTCGACGACAAGGGCGTGCTGAAAGGCATCGTCAGCCGCTCCGACCTGCTGAAGGTGTTCCTGCGGGCGGACGACGACATCGCGGAGGAGATCCGCCGCGAGGTCGTCGCCCAGCTGTTCCCGGAGCAGGCCGAGACGATCCGAGTGGAGGTGCGCGACGGCGTCGCCACCCTCACCGGCCGTATCCCCGACACCGCCCTCGTGCCCGCCGCCAACCGCCTGGTGCGCGCGGTGGAGGGAGTGGTGGACGTGGACTGCGCGCTCCTGGGACCGCCCCGCCGTCCGGACCCCGACCCCTTCTGAAAGCGGCGGGTGACCGGCCGCCAGGGCCGACCGGGTCGAGCACGGGCCCGGTCGGCCCACGCGCGTGCCGCCCACGCGCGGGACGCTGGAAGTGGCCAAGAAGAGGAGGGAGAACATGAACGGCATGATCGAGCGACTGCCGGGCTGGCCGACACTTCCCGAGCTGTTCGGCTGGGTCGAGACAGGACTCCCGGGCACGCACACGGTTCCTGGACTGCACACCATCCGGATCGAGGAGCACCTGGCCGACGGGACGTACGTGCTGCGGGCCGAGCTTCCCGGCATCGACCCCGCGAAGGACGTCGAGATCACGGTGACGGAAGGCGTTCTGACCCTGAGGTCCGAGCGCAGTGAGGAGACCACGCAGAAGCACCACACGGAGTTCCGCTACGGCAGCTTCGCCCGCTCCGTCCGGCTGCCCGCCGGCGCGAAGGGCGACGAGGCCACCGCCACGTACAAGGACGGTGTCCTGACCATCACGGTCCCGGTGCCCGAGACGAAGGCAGGCACCCGGACCATCCAGGTGCAGCACGGCTGAGCGCGCGCACGCGCCGTGCCGCACCCCGTGCGTGCGGCCGGGAGGGCAGGGCCCCCGGCCGCACGCACGACCGCAACACACGATTGATCTCCGCTCCTTCGACGAGGAGACCGCCATGACCCCGGACGAAGCAAGAGCGTCGGCACGCCCCGCACAGGTCCGCACCAGACCCGCACTGCTCACCTTCCTCGGCGGCGTGGGAACGGTCACCGGCAGCAAGTTCCTCGTCGAGAGCGACCACGCGCGTGTCCTCGTGGACTGCGGACTCTTCCAGGGCCTCGCCGATCTGCGCCGGATGAACTGGCGGCGGCTGCCCTGCGACGCGACCGACATCGGGGCGGTGGTCGTCACCCACGCCCACCTCGACCACTGCGGATACCTGCCCAGGCTGGTGCGGCACGGCTTCCGCGGCCGCATCGTGACGACCGAGTACAGCGCACGCCTCATCGAGATCGTGCTCCGCGACAGCGCCAAGCTCCAGATCGAGGCCGCCCAGCACGCCAACGACCACGGCTGGTCCAAGCACCGGCCCGCACAGCCGCTGTACGACGAATCGGACGTGGACCGCACCCTCAAGCTCATCGACCCGGTACCGACCGGCGAGAGCACCGAACTCGCCCCGCACACCCGTCTCACGCTGCACCCGGCCGGACACATCCTCGGCTCGGCCTGGGCCCTGCTCACCCTGGAGGACGGGCACACCCTCGCGGTCAGCGGCGACCTCGGGCGCCCCGGGCATCCCCTGCTGCGGCCCCCGGAGCCGTTCTCCGGGGCGGACGTCCTCCTCATGGAGTCGACGTACGGCAACCGCCGGCACGAGGAGGACGCCGGGCGGGCCCACTTCGCCGACGTCCTGACCCGCACCCTCAGGAGGGGCGGCACGGTCGTCATTCCGGCGTTCGCCCTCGACCGCACCGAGGTCGTCCTGCACGAGCTCGCCGAACTTCGCCGGCGGGGCCCGCTGCCCGCCGCCGTACCGGTGTACGTGGACAGCCCGATGGCCCTCGCCGCACTGGACGTCTACCGGGACGCCGTCCTCGCCAAGGCCCCCGAACTCCGCCCCGAGGTCACGGCCACCGGCACGGACGCGCTGAGCCCCGAGCCGTTCCTCGCGGCACGGACCGTCCAGGAGTCGATCGAGATCGGGCGTACCACCGGGCCCGCCGTCATCGTCTCGGCGTCCGGCATGGCCACCGGTGGCCGTGTCCTGCACCACCTGGAGCGCCTGCTGCCCGACCCGCGCAACACCGTCATGGTGGTGGGCTTCGCCGCCCGGGGCACCCGGGCACGCGACCTCGTCGACGGAGTCAAGGCGCTCAAGATGTTCGGCGAGTACGTACCCGTGCGCGCGGAGATCGCCGACGTACCGCACTTCTCGGCCCACGCGGACGCGGGCCAGATCCTCGACTGGCTGCGCGGCGCGCCCGCCCCGCACACCACCTACCTGGTGCACGGCGAACCCGACGCGGCCGAGGCGCTGCGGGATCGTATCGACCGGGTGCTGGGCTGGACGGCCGTCGTGCCGCGTTCGGGGGAGCGGGTCCTCGTGCGGTGACGGCCCGGTACCGGGTCAGTACGGGAGGGGTCTGCCGGACGGGGTCCGCAGATCGAGCGGCGCGGGCCGACGCGGGGCCGAGGGGCGCTTGGTCTCCTGTATGCGCTTCATGACCGACGCCTCCTGGATTCCCGTGGGCCGGGTGCCTCTCACCCGGCCACCGCGTATGCCCTGAGCCTCGTCCGTGACAGCTCGTACGACGATGGGGCCTTGGACCCCGGTCCGTGGGCCACCGCGACCACACATCGGATCCGACCGGCCCCACCCCCTGTACCCGTACGGCACCCCCGCACCCTCCCGGCCCTCCGCTCACGAGAACCGGCCCGGACCTCGGGTCCGGGCCGGCGGTTCTTCCCGACGGCGCTAGCAGGAGGCACCGCTCCTGGCCGGCGAAGGCCGGTCGACGGCTTCCCGCGGCTCCCGGGACGGCTCCGTGACCGGCACGGTCACCACCGGAACCGTCGAGTGCCGCAGGCATTCCCGGCCCACCGGGCCGACCGAGGGCAGCCCGAAGGTCCCGTGCGCCTTGCGCCCCAGGGCCAACAGCAGGGCGCCGCGCGCCTGTTGGAGCAGCACGCGGGCGGGCGGCCCCTCCACCACGACGTGGCGCACGGCACCGTCGATCCGGGGCCCGAGGGCCTCGCGCACGGTGGCGGTGAGGATCCGGGCGGCCCGTTCGTGCTCCTGGGCGGCCGTCGGACGAGCGGGCGCCGGAGCGTAGGGCGCGTGTCCGCTCGCGGCCGGCTCCCAGGCGTGCACGGCGAGGAGACCCGTGTGCAGGACTTCTGCCTGCTCGGCCGCCCAGCGCAGCGCCGCCATCGACGCCTCGGATCCGTCTACGCCCACCACGATGCCCTTGCCGTCGGTGTGTTCGGTCATGGCAGCCTCCCCGGTCGGCCTCTTCTCACCACAGTGGCCCGGACACGGACGCCGCGGCCTGGGCCGACGGGGCCTTGTCCGGGCCCAAAGGTCCCTTGCCGCCGTGACCCCGGAGGGTCAGGACGGGACCTCCGGTTCGTCACCTCCCTGGTCGAGCCGGAACGGCGGATACACGTCGGTGAGGAGCGCCGCGTACGCGACCACGCGCAGCACCCACCGGTTGAGCCCGATCACCAGGTCGAACAGCCCGCGCGGATAGCGCCCGGTGGCGGCCAGCGAGACCCCGGCGAACAGGACGAGCAGCGTGATGAGCCCGCCCGAGGCCCAGGGCACCTTCAGCCCGCCCAGCAGGAACGCCAGGATCAGATAGTGCGGAACCGCCAGGAGCCACCACTTCACCAGGACGAGACCGCGGGACAGCTGCTCCGGGTACGCCAGGTCCCAGTGGGCGGGGTAGTCGGGCACGTCGGCGAGGGTGAAGGGCGGATAGCGGTCGGTGCCCAGGGCGCCGTACGCGTAGTACGCCACCCGCCAACTCCAGCGCAGCACACCGGTGTTGAAGTCGAACAGCGGGCGCGGGTAGCGGCCGGTGAACAGAATCGAGAAGAAGGCGGCCACGCTCGCCCCCACGAACGCCACCCACAGGAACAGCAGGACGACGTAGTGGGGGAGGGCGAGCAGCCACTTCACCAGCCACAGCCAGCGGGACTCGGGCCGATCGAGTTTCGCGGTCAGCCGGGCCGGATGTGCTGCGGACATCGCTTCATTCATGGCGATCGATCCTTTCCGGGGCCGGTGCGGTCAACTCCGGTAGTGCTGGTGGTCGTCGTGCTTGCCGATGTAGTGCCGTTCCTCGATGACGGCCTCGCGCTCGCCCGGGCGCAGTACGGTGCCGCGGGTGCCCATGAAGGTGATGAGCCCGAGGGCTCCCGCCACCATCAGGAAGAAGCCGACGACGAACGAGTTGTAGCCGAACACCAGGCAGCCGCCCAGCACGGTCGCGCCGATCAGAATGAGAGGAATCATGACCGTCTCCTTGACTTGGCCGCGACGGGCTCCGGATGCCGTCCCTGTCGGGAGCCACGGCATCCTTCCTCCGGCGTCACCGCCAGCGTCTCGCTGCGGTGTCCGTCGGCCCAGGGGCTGACCGGGCAGACGGTGGGGCCGGATGGTCCCGTGCGGGGCCCGGCGGCCCCTCCCGCCCCGGCGCGCGACGGACGACGCTTGCACCGAGGAACACACCGAGTGTGGGGAGGTGCTGATCATGCTCGCGTCCGTCATGGCAGGAGTGGACGGATCGCCGGAGAGCCTGGCCGCCGCCGAATGGGCGGCTCGGGAAGCGCTGCGCCGAGGCCTGCCGCTGCGGCTGGTGCACGCCTGTGACTGGCATCCGCGTCGTGGAGAGTGGGAGTCCGGCAGCGCGACCCAGCGGTATCTGGCGCGGCGCGCCCTGCAGCAGGCCGAGGACCGGGTCCGGGCCGCGTGTCCGGACGTGCGCCTGTACGACGACCAGGTGGAGGGGCCCGCGATCCCGGCTCTGCTGAAGCTGGCCGAAGGTGCCGAGCTGGTGGTGCTGGGTTCGCGCGGCCTGACCGGTGTCGCCGGGTTCCTGGTGGGCTCGGTCGCACAGGGTGTCGTGGCCCGTGCCACGGTCCCCGTCGTTCTGGTCCGGGCCGGCGAGGAGGCCGCGGACGAACAACTGCCGGCCACCGGCGACAGTGCCGGCCGGCGGACCGGGTACCGGGACGTGGTCCTGGCCGTCGACCTCGACTCACCCGCCGAAGAGGTGATCGAGTTCGCCTTCGAGGCGGCCCGGCTGTGCGGGGCGCGGCTCCGGGTCGTCCACGCCTGGCAGACACCCGTGCTCGGGCTCGGCCCCGGCGAGGTCGACCTGCTCAACGACCCGCATCGGGCCGAGGAGCGGCAGGCCGCCCTGACCGGTGCGCTGCGGCTGTGGCGCGACAAGTACCCCGATGTCGAGGTCGTCGAGACGGTGACCAAGGACCGGCCCCGGACCGCGCTGATCCGGGCCGCCTGTGGCGCGAGCCTGCTGGTCGTCGGCCGCCGGACCGCGGATCGGCCGGTCGGCCGCCGCGTCGGTCCGGTGACCCATGCCGCTGTCCACGACGTCGACTGCCCTGTCGCCGTCGTTCCGCACTCCTGAGGATGTGATCACCGTGATGACGTACTGGAACCAACACGGCATGAGCGGATGGGACTGGTTCGCGATGTCGATCGGCTCGGTCCTGCTGTGGGCCCTGCTCGTGACCGTCGCCGTCCTGCTCATCCGCAATCTGAGCCACGCCTCTCGGCGTCCGCAGTCTCTCGGATCGCCCCCGCCCGAGCAGGTGCTCGCCGACCGGTTCGCCCGCGGGGAGATCGACGAGGAGGAGTACCGCAACCGCCTGGCCGTCCTGCGCACGGACGGTTCCAGGCTCACCGAACACTGAGGCCGGGGGCGGGACGACGATCGACGGCGCAGGCCGTCCGTCGCCCCGCCCCTCGGTGTGTGGACCCGGTCGCCGTGCCGTCCGCGGAACCGGCGGCTCCGAGGGGCACGGGCACGGGGGCCGGTCGGTGGGCCGACGGGGTCCGTCCGGCCCCTGTGGGCGCGCCGGGGACCGCACGACTCTGGAGTCCTGTGAAACGCCCCTTCCGCCAGGGAGGGTGCCTGGAGAGGGGTGAACTGTGATGAGTGGCCCGGTGGTCGTGGGAGTGGACGGTTCGCGGTCGAATCTGGCGGTGGTGGAAGCCGCCGCGAAGGCGGCCGAACGGCTCGGCGTCGGCCTGGAGTTGACCCAGGTGGTCGGCTGGCCGGCCCAGGCGGGACGGTTCGGCATTCCCACATGGGAGTCGGACGGGACCGCTGGACGCGAGTCGAGGACCAGTGCGCTGGCCGAGGCGGAGCGGCACGCCCACAGTGCCGCACCGCGCGTGCGGATCTCGCGCGAAGTCCTCGTCGGGGAGCCCGAGAACGTGCTGGAGCGCGAGTCGCGCACCGCGTCTCTGACGGTCGTCGGAGCCGATGGCGCGCAGGGCTACGGTGCCCTGCGCAAGGGTTCGCTGGCCGGGCGCCTGTCCGCGCGGTCGTCCGGTCCGCTGCTGGTCGTCCGCGGCAGGCCGAACCCGGCCGGTCCGGTGCTGCTCGTGGTACACGGCACGTCGACGCTGCGTGGAGCCGCCGAATTCGCCTTCGCCGAGGCCTCGGCGCGCGGGGCGGACCTCGTGGCCGTACAGCTGCGGAACGTCTCCGCCGCGCGGCCCTACGGCGGGTCCGCCCCCGCCGTGACCGAGGACGAGGAGGACGCCGAGCTCGCCGCTGCCCTGGCGGGGCTGCGCGAGCGGTACCCGGACGTCACCCTGCGGTGCCGCCGGCCCCGCGGCCGGTCCCGCCGGGCCCTCGTCGAGGCCAGCTCCGACAGTCAGCTTCTCGTCGTCGGGGCGCGCGGCCGGTTCGGGTTCGTGGGCCTGCCGCTGGACCCGGTCTGTCAGGTCGCGCTGCGCGAGGCGGACTGCCCCGTCGCCCTCGTCCGCTGCTGACCGTGCGGAAGGTCGCAGGAACAGCGCCCGGGAGAACGCCGGTCGGCGTTCTCCCGGGCATTCCCGGTTCCGGAAGTCACCACCTTGTCGACGACGGACTCTCGCGGGTTGCCCCCACTCCTGATGTAATAGACGTAATGCAGGTTCGTCGCTTACGCGGGGAGGGGTTTTGTCTTTCAGGAACACGGCCGAAGCCGTGGCGGCGTGGGTCGACGGCTGGGCCCTTTCACGTGGCGCGGCCGAACCGGCGCCCTGCTCCTGGGGTTTCACCATCGATGTCGGTCTGCCCCGGCACGTCATGCGCCACGTCCTGACCACCGCCGACGAGCCGACCGTCCGCAAGATCACCGAGAACGCCACCGCCCCGGGCGTCCGGCTGAAGGCGTTCCTGGCACCGGAGACCCTCACCCCCTGGCTGACACCCGGCTGGTCCCTGGCAGCCTGTCCCGGCTTCCTGATGTCGGCCCCACTGCACGCCTCCCGCACCGACGTCCCCGACGGCTACCGGCTGCGCACCTGGAACCGCGCCGGCGTGACCCGCGTCCTGGTGCGCACCGCGGAGGGCGCCTTCGCCGCGCGCGGTCAGATCGCCGTCACCGGCTCCACCGCCGTCGTCGACCAGGTGGAGACCGACCCGGCCCACCAACGCCGCGGCCTTGGACGCCTGGTGATGGCCACGCTCGCCAGCGCCGCTGCCGGACAGGACGCCGCAGTCGGTGTGCTGGGCGCGACGCCGGAGGGCCGGGCCCTGTACGAGCGACTCGGATGGCGCGTCCTGGCGCCCCTGACCAGCGCCGTGCGAGGCCCGGACCCCGTTGATCGGCCGTAGCGTCAGCCGAGCCGGGCAGGCGCCGCGTCCTCCCCCAGGACCTGACGCGCGGTACGGCGCGGTGAGGCGGGCCCCTGCGGGCCGTAGCCGAGTCGGAGCACCATCTGGGTGTGCGCACGCCGGTTGTCCGACAGCTGCTCGCGCAGGTCGGGCCACTCCAGCGCCTGGTGGAGCAGGGAAGCCCGTACGCCGTGCGCGGTGGCCAGCAGCAGGGCGCGTTCGAGTGCCTCACCGGCGCGCAGCCAGTCCGTCCGGCGGTCGTGGAGGGTGGACAGGACGGCGATGGAAGGCCGTTTCTCGAAGGGGCGGGCCACAAGTGTCATGGGGTGTCGGTGGGAGCCGAAGTCCCGCATCGGGATCTGTTCCCGGAAGTCCTGTGGCCCGACCGACTCCGGCGGCATGCCGAGCCCCTCGCCGTTGGGCGGGTGGACCCAGCGGCGGCTCTCCGCCGCCCGGTCGGAGTCCGTGGAGTTGCGTTGCTCCGCCTCACGGGTCAGCCGCAGCAGCCGGTCGGTCTCCGCGGGCCCGGGAAGGTCGAGCACCGCACCCTCCGCATGGGCCGCCTCGGCGAGTTCGGCCAGCACGGAGGCCGGTACCTGCCGGTCGGAGAACGGGAAGCGGCTGCTGTGCCGGCGCCAGACCGCGTCGTACAACCGCGGCGGCGGTGAGAACCGTGCGGTTCCGGCGAGTCGTACGGTGGCCAGCAGGTCGGGCTCGTGGGGCCGGGGGAGCAGCCGGGTCACGGGCTCCCAGCCGTGGTGGAGGACCGCCACACGCAGGTTGAACAGCGCACAGCCGACCGAGATGTGCAGAGCACGCCCCGACGGGTCGATGTGCCGCAGGCCGCGTTCCGCGACCGCCCGGATCTCCAGCGTGACGGTGTCCGGATCAAGCCGGAACCGCCAGGGCTGGGTGTTGTGGATCGAGGGTGCGGCGACGGACGCCGCGATCAGCGTCTCCAGGGTCGGCACGTCGAGAACCGTGCTGGACATGTGGACTCCTCCCCGCCCCGCCCCCAAGAGCGGCCGGGCTGTTCGCTGTTCCTGCCCAGCGTGGTCCTGCGAGGAGGACCAGGAGGAGGGGCCGTTCGGCCTTGGGAGCGCGCCGGAAGGCCCGGCCCGCGGCTCAGTTGCCGGAGCGGTCGCCGGACTCGGGCTGCTCCAGGTGCGAGGCGAGCACGGCGGCCTGCACCCGGCGCTGGACACCCAGCTTGGCCAGCAGCCGGGAGATGTGGTTCTTGACGGTCTTCTCCGACAGATACAGCTTCTTGCCGATCTCGCGGTTGGTGAGACCGTCCCCGATCAGCGCCAGGATCTCCCGTTCACGCGGGGACAGGCTCGCCAACTCCGGTGCGATCTCCGGGGCTTGGGCGGGTTCGGCGCGCAGCGAGCGCATCAGACGGGCCGTCGTCGCGGGGTCGAGCATCGACTGCCCGGAGGCGACCGTCCGTACCGCCGAGATGAGGTCGGAGCCCTTGATCTGCTTGAGCACATAACCGGAGGCCCCGGCCATGATGGCGTCGAGCAGGGCGTCCTCGTCGTCGAACGAGGTCAGCATCAGTACCGCCAACTCCGGCATCTGGTCGCGCAGTTCGCGGCAGACGGTGATGCCGTTGCCGTCGGGGAGGCGCACGTCCAGGACGGCGACGTGCGGACGCACCGCGGGTGCCCGCACCAGCGCGTGCGCGACGTTCTCGGCGTCGCCGACCACCGAGATGTCCTCCTCGGCGTCCAGCAGGTCGGACAGGCCACGTCGCACGACCTCGTGGTCGTCCAGCAGGAACACACGGATCGGATCCTGTGCGGTGAAGGTGCGTGCCTCGGTCATCTCGACCCCTCGTTCCCCGGTGTGTGAGCGGACGGCGGACCACCCGTGAGCACGATCATCACGCGCCAGGCCCGGAAGTACTAGGGCCGACCGGCCCAACCGGTCCTTCCGGCGTGTCCTCACCGGCCCCCGCGCGACGGTCGGGCGGCCCCTCCCGGCGGCGGTCACCCGGTGGGACCGTCCTCTTGTTCTCGTCTCCATGATGCCCGTGAGGGGGTGTGACCGATGCGGAAGATCAAGCGCGTGAAGGTCCTGGGGTGGCGCTGGCGGCGCAACGAGCTGCGTCGGCACAGCGACGCGGTCGAGGCCTGGATCGTGCTGGGCGCCTGGGCGCTCGCGACGACCGCCGGGGCCGCGGCCGGTGCGGCCGGCGCCCAGGCCGTGGCGGCGGCGCAGGCGCGGGACGCGGCGGACCGCCGGCCGGCGACCGCCGTGCTCCTCGGCACCGTGCCGCGCGGTGAGGGCGTCGGGGTCGACTACAACCGCGTGAGGGCGGAGGTGCGCTGGACCGACGCGCAGGGCACCGTGCGGACCGCAACGGCGGACGTGAAGGCCGGAACGGACACCGGCAGCACGGTCCCGGTGTGGACGGACGGGCACGGCCGCCTGGTGAGCGAGCCCCCGAGCCCGGCCGTGGCGACGGCGCGGGTGGTGGCCGCCGGTACGGGAGCCGGGCTGGCCGGCGGACTGTTCGTGCTCGCGGGTGGACGCCTGATCCGGCTGAGGGTGGAGCGGCGGGCCACCGACCAGTGGGGCGAGGAGTGGGAGCGGGCCGCCGCGCGGTGGGGGCGCAGGACCGGCTGAGACGCCGTTGCCCCGCCGGCCGTCAGTGGCCGGCGGGGCAACGGTCCACGGGCTGCCCGGACTTCTCACTCCCCGGAGCGGTCGGGCCCCTCGAGAGCGAACTCCACGTCCACGACTCCCTCGACGGCTCGGACGAGCCGCGCGGCCACGGGAACCAGGGAGGTGTCCCGTACCCGGCCACCGAGCCGTACGACCCCTTCCCGCACCTCGACCCGCACCGCCGACGCGGGACCGGGGAACAGGTACGCCACCACCTCCCGCCGCACCTCCTCCGCGATCTCCTCGTCGGTCCGTAGGAACACCTTCAGCAGGTCGGCCCGGCTGACGATGCCCTCCACCCGGCCAGCGTGGTCGACGACGGGCAGCCGCTTGACCTTGGCCCGGGCCATGGTCCGCGCGGCCTGCGCGAGGGTCGTGCCCGCGCTCACGGTCAGCGCGGGCGAGGTCATCAGCTCGCCCGCGGTCACCGAGCCGGCCTTCGCGAGGTCCGACAGCCGGCGCAACTGCGTCTGCCGGTCGGGGTCGTTGTCGCGAAACTCCTCCTTCGGCAGCAGATCGGCCTCCGAGACGATCCCGATCACACGGTCCGCGGCGTCGAGCACGGGCATGGCGCTGACCTTCCGCTCCTGCATCGTGCGGACGATGTCCTTGAAAGCGGCCCCGCGGACGACGGTGGCGACGGTGCGGGTCATCACGTCGCCCACGATGTGCGGTGATCCATGCATGGTCACTCCTCGCTCGTGGCGGTCCGTCGGCGTGGTCACCGCATGCCGCCGCTGCCGTACGGGGCGTACAGGTCCAGCAGCCGGGTGCGGGCCGAGCGGAGTCGGTGGGCCACGATGTCGCCCACCCACTGGGAGATGGTCATCCCGAACTCGGGATCGTCCTTGCACAGTGTGCGTACGGCCGTGGCGTCGAACTCCCAGGCACGCACCGGGGTCGTCGCCTCGGCGCCCAGGTGCCAGGAGTGCGGGCCGAACAGCCAGGACCAGCCGACGAGTTCGTTGTGTCCCAGCGATTCGATGACGGCGGCCCGGCGGCCGGGCACGCGCATGTCGAGGGCGATGGTGCCGGTGCGGATGATCCAGAACCGGTCGGCGCGGGCGCCCTCCTCGAAGAGCCGGGTGCCCTGCGGGATCGACACCTCCCGAGCGAGCTCCATCAGCCGTTCACGGTGCTCCGCGGGCAGGGCCCGCGGCAGGCTCGTGGCCGGGGAAGCGTTCATGGCGTGCCTCCAGAAATTCTTGCGGACCTACCACCTCCAGCGTGTGCCGTTGGGGCCCGTCCTGCCATGGGCCACCCGGCCTGCGGAACGGGCCGACCGGCGCCCCCGGGGGAGCCCTGCGGCACCCTGTGCCGGCGCGTCTCCCGCGGTTCGATGAAACCGAGAGAAGCACTCGGCAGATCGGCAGAGACGAGGGGGTGGACACCGTGGGCACGACCTTGACACCGGAGTTCTGGAGGCAGTTCGCCGTCCTGCTGGTGATCGCGGCGGCGCTCACCGTCGTGGTCGGTGCCGCGCTCGACGCGCTGGTGCTGCGGATGCGCGCCCGCCGGACCCCGCGGCGGTCGCAGGTCTCACCGGTGGTCCACACGCACCGGCCGACCGGGCGGACTCCCGTCCACCACTGACGCAGCGTTCGTGAAGGCTGGACCCGCAGTCACCGGTACACGGTGACCTGCGGGTTCGTCGTTTCCCGGAACGCGGTGCGATCGCCCTGTCCCTCTTCGGCGTCGCCGTCCGACTGGCCGTCCCGGCCTTCGGGCGCCTGGGGCCGGTCGGGCAGCAGCCGACCATGCGGTCACCTACTGCGACGCGTCCGCGCCGGCCACGACCTCCCGGGGCGGCGGTCGTCCCGACCTCGTCTGCCGGGGGTTCGTGGATCCGGCGCCGGCCTCCGACGACAGGACACACTGGATGACGGCGACCGGCTGGGCCGCGCGCTCTCCCCGCTGGTCCCGCTCGCTTCGCGGGCCTGTTCGCCAAGGTGCCGGTGGCCGCCCACCGCGGCCGGAGGAACTCCGGGCGGTCGCCCGCGCGGTCGTCCGAGCAGGAGGGGCCGCGCTCCCGCCACGGCCTGAAGTCGTCCGCCCCGTACCGGCGTTCACGGCAACCGTACTGACGGCCGGTCGGCGAGCCGGACGGCATCGACAGCCACCACTCCGGCGCCGGGGGCCCCGGCCCGCTCCCCATGGGCCGTGCGCTGACCGGAGCCTGTCCTGACGGAGGCCCAACAGGCCCTGTGGAAGGGGCCGTTCAGCCCGCCATCGGCGGACCAACGGCATCAGGTGACGGACGTCCCGGCGCACCAGAGTGAGCGGTGCAACGAACGATCCGACACCTCGAAAGGACAACGATCATGGCTGTGCACGAGCACCCGCACCGCACCTCAGGCTTCCACCTGCCGACGTTCCGCAGGAACGGGTCCGCGTCCGAGGGCGCCGTGACGGCAGCCGCCACGGAGACCACTACGGTGCGTGCCTACGCGTTCGCGTCGCTGCGTCTGCTGACGGGGTTCGTCTTCCTGTGGGCGTTCCTGGACAAGACGTTCGGGTTCGGTTATGCCACCCCTTCCGGGAAGGGGTGGATCGACGGTGGTTCGCCGACGAAGGGTTTCCTGAGTTCGGTGGCGGCGGGTCCGATGGAGTCCACGTTCCATGACTG
>NZ_JBFAJD010000070.1:0-30280 GCF_040655035.1 Streptomyces sp. NPDC050549 | reverse complement strand
CCCTCCGCGCGAAGTCCACGCCGAGTATGAGAAGTTGCGAATCGCCGCGTGAAATAAACGGTCAGAAGCCTGTCCGGAAAACGTGAGGCCCCTCATCACGGCCTGTTCCCAGTTGGTCGGGCGTCTGCGGAGGAACGCGAACCGGGAGTCGGGCAGATCACGGTCACGGATGGCCGCGAGCGAGAAGTTGTGCAGACCGGCGTGGAGCGCGGTGGCGATGGCCGTCGTCTGCATGCAGGCGCGGCACAGCGTGTGCGCGGCGTGAAAACGGAGATAGGGGCTCTTGATCCCGCCGACCAGGCTCTCCAACGCGTCGTAATGTGGCCCGTATTCGGGATATCCGCGCACCAGGTCGGCGCGCGTCCACGCGAGCGCGGTGGCGGGCAGCCAGGATGCGAAGGCCTCCTGCACGTTCGTGCTCGCTCGGGTCAGCAGCCCGGCCAACTCCCCGTACCGCACTTGCCCGGTGGCCTTGCCCAGCTCGTGGTAGACACGTGCGACAGCGCCGTAACTCGTCGAATCCTGCAGCTGCTTGTGGTGGGACTCGTGCGCCGACGCGAACTGCGTGCTCCTGGGATCGTCGCCGGGCTGGGATATCCACCAGCCGTCGTGGTCGAAGGCGCCCGAGGAGGTACCCATGTCAGGCCGCCCAGAAGCCGATGACGGCTTCTTCGCCGACGAGATGACTGACCACGACGGGGACCAGATGCTCCTCGTCGCGGCCGAGCACGGCGAGATCCGACCGCAGCCGCTCGCCCGAGGCGTAGTGGATCCAGCTTGCCATCGCCTGGCCCGCGGCGAAGCCGCATGGCAGCAGCAGAAGCGGATCGTCGCCCAGCCGCACACATAGGACGAAGGACTCGTGCTCCTCGTCACGTACGGCGATCAGCGCGTACCGCAGCGGATGACCGGACTCCAGCAGGACCGGCACGGTACGCCGGGGGAGGGTGTCGAACAGCGCCGTCGTCTCGCCCAGCGTGCGCAGCCTCGGCAGCCACGTGGCGGCCCAGGCTCTCTGAAGGCTGCACGCGAGCGAGTAGTTCACCACGACGCCTAGGTCGGTGCCCGCCGCCGGGATCTCGGCGAGCTGCCCCGGGTCGTCGACGACGAAGAGCTCCACCGGGCGCCCGGTGCGCTCGTCCGCCGGCACCAGGACGGCCACCACGGGAGTGAGGGGGGCGAGGTCTGTGAGATGGCCGATGTCGAGGTTGAACTGCACCCGCAGGCGTTCCAGGGAGCGGACGCAGACGTACACATGCGTACGAGGGGACGCGCCCGATGTCAGCGCGGTGACCCCGCGGTCGGCCCAGCGCCGGACCCTGGCCGGGCGGGGTGTGCGCAGCGTGAGATTCTCCAGCTCGAACAGACTCAACGCGTCCGTGCGGAAACTGCCGGGCGGCACGAAGATCCGCTCCGCCTCCGGGACGACCCCGCGCAGTGCCTTCAACGTCTCCTCACTGGCCGCCATCATATTCTCGATCGTCGGTGTGGCGAAGCCCAGTTCGCGCAGCGCGCTGGACGCCGTGGTGAATGTGACCGCCTGGAGCTGGTCCCAGACCTCGGTGCCGAAGGCGCCGACGCCCTTGATGTCGGCGGTGGCTGTGTGCCGCAACCGCTCCCACACTTCGGAGCCGAGGGCGTCGGCCAGCATCCGTTCCAACTCCGTCCACAGGACGGTGTTCTGCCCGCGCAGGGCGCGGAAACGGGCGTCGGGACTGTCCGAGTCGCGCAGGACCCGCGCGGGCGGGGAGAATCCCGCGAAGCCGTACTCGGCCAGCCGGTCCAGGATCGGCGTCTGCATGCACGCCATCAGCGCGCTGTCGATCGCGACGCCGTGCCAGTAGGGGCGCGACTCCGGATCCGGGCCGGTCCGCTGGGCGAGTTCATGGAAGCGGACGTACTCCGGATAGCCGGCGAGCAGCTCGTCCGGCGTCAGTTCGGAACGTGAGCAGATTCCGAAGACCGAGGCGTGGGTGGCGTACGCCTCATGGGTGGTACGACAGCGCTCGACCAGCTCTCTCAGCGTGTCCAGGTATGTCGGATCGCCGGTCTTGAGGTGGGCGACATGGAAGGCGAGCAGCGCCGTGCCCCAGGCGCTGGAGGCATTGAGCGCGGCATGCTCCGCCTCGTGCTGGGTGGGCATCATGGCGTGCAGGAGGCCGGTCCCGGCTATGTGGACCACGTTCCAGCCGCTGTAGGTGTACGAGCCGGTCATGACATGGGCGTCCGGACTGGTCAGGCCCAGGACATGCGATAGGTTGCCGTCCACCGGGACTCCTTTCCGCATGAGACGATCGTCGACGAACCGGCACGACGTCTCAGTTCCGGTCTCGGGCGGCCGACGGCGGTTGCACGCTCAGCGTGGTGCCGCTGCGCGCGGCGAAGGGGGAGTGGAGCACGGACGCTGCGAGTTCCTCGCCGAACTCCCTGAAGTCCTCGGCGTTGATCTGCGTCACGAGATCGTCGGGGAGGACGAACGGCCCGGGGCGCAGCCGTAGTTCGAGCCGGAGTCCCGCCTCTCCCGCCGTGACGGAACTGGCCGGCAGATACGCGACCGCGGGCAGGCAACGGGCCGCCAGCGTGACCGAGGTGGTGTCCGACACGGCGCCGGAGCCGACGATCGCCGCGGCCAACACCGCTTGCAGCAGCCGTTCCCGGTTGCCTGGTGTGCCGAGGTCGACCCAGCTCCGGTCGTCGGTCAGCTCCAGTCGCTCCTTCGTGTGTTCGCGTCCGCTCTCCCACGACAGTCCGCACACGCGGGTGACCGCGTGGATGAACTCACCGTCGTCCACGGTCGTCACCGTGGCGGCGATGCGCTCGAGTTCCGCGCGGTGCAGGAGGTCACCGTCCACCTGGGCGGCCTTCTTGAGGGCGTCGATCGAGTCGTCGGTCACTGTTCTGCGCTGCCTTTCGTCGGGTACGGCCGGTCGAGCCACCGGCGTACGCGGGCCAACTCCCCCTCGAAGCGCCCGGGATGGCGTTCGACGACCCGCTCGTAGTGGACGAGCGCCGCTGCCGCCAGCTCCCGGGCGTCCGTGGGACGCCCTGCCCGCGCCGACAGCAGGGCGAGGTTGTACGAGGTCGCCGCGAGCTGCGGCTCATAGGCGTCGGGGCGTGCGGTGGCCAGTTCCTCGCGCAGGGAAAGGGCCTGCGCGCCGACCTCCAGCGCCTCCTGCCGGTCGGTCGTCAGGGTGGCGAGGGTGTCCAACGCGTCGGCGCGTAGCGACAGATGGGCCGGTCGGTTGGCCTCGACCAGCGTGCCGGTGAGCCGCACCGCCTGCCGCGCGTGTGCGAGCGCGGTCACCGGGTCGCCCTGCCGGCCCGCCCGGATGGCCTGGTTGTTGAGGGCGGTGGCCAGTCCCGCCGTATGCCGTCGATCGGTGCTCGGCGGGAGAGCGCGGTACCGCTCCACGGCGGCGGCGCCCGCGGCGAGGGCTTCCGGGTGCCGGCCGGTGTCGCTCAGCAACAGGGCCAGAACGGCCTGTGCCTCGGCGAGTTCGGGCAGGAGCGCCGGATCGGTGGTACTCAGCGAGGAGTAGAGGCCGACCGCCTCCTCGGCCGCCGCCAGCGCCTCCTCCAGGTGTGCGCCCAGATAGCTGTGGCGCCCGGCGAACCGGCGGGCGAGCAGCGCGGCCTTGCGCGGATCGCCATCGGCGCGGGCGCGGTGCGCGGTGCGTGCCCACCGGGTGATGTCCGCCGCGAGTTTGGCCAGCACCATGCTGCGCTGGGGCAGCGCCGCCAACGCCCGCTCCAGCACGGCCGGTTCGGCGTCCCGGAGCGTGGCGGCGATCTCTGCGACGAACGCGGCGGGTTCCTCCAGGGCGAGCGTGGCGTCCAGCGCCAGCGGTGCCAATCGGCCCGGCTCGGTGCGCAGGGCAGCCGCGATACGGCCCTCCACACGGCGATCACGGGCGATCGCGCGCCCCAGGAGGGTGAGGGCCCTGACGGCCTGGGTGTCGGACACCGACCGCAGACACTCCAGGAAGTCCGGGTACCGGATCACCACCTGCGCGGCTTGGACCTCGCCGAGCCGGCGCGGCCGCAGGGCGTTGAGCGCGGCCGCCCCTTGGTACATCGACTGGGCCCAGCCGATGTACTTCTCCACTGTCCACCCCTCGGCCCCACGGAACGCCGGCAGCGCGCCCAACGTCCTGACCGCCTCGGTGTGGTCGGCGGCGCCGAAGAGAGTGGCGGCGGCGGCCGTCTGGTCGAACCGGCCGGGATCCGCGGGCGCCAGCTGAAACGCCTCTGCCGTGCGCCGCCAGTAGCCGCGTTCGAGATCCAGCAGGCGGCCGAAGACGTCGGGCCGCGCCCCTGACGAACCGTTCACCCGGCCTCCGTTCAGGTCCAACACACTTTCCAGCGCGGCGCCGTGCAGATCCAGCGGGCTCTCGAAGGCCTGCGGTGCGGGGGCTGGCGGTGGGACCGCGGGCAGGGCGATGTTCAGCCGGGTGGCGAAGACGTCCATGGCCCGGGCGAACTCCCGCTCGCGTGCTGCCTGTTCCAAGTCCGGCGCGGACAGCGACACGGTCTTGACACGGCCGTGCAGATCCGCCGCCCGGTCGTCGTCGACCTGGATCTGGTCGAGCCAGTCCCCGCCCGAGCGCGCGAGCAGCAGCAGCAGTACCGGCGGCGCCGAACCGGGCCGCCGGGCCAGGGCGGTGAAGGCGGCGGACAGTTCCTCCTGGCGCGACTCGGCGGCGTCGAACACGAGGAGGGTGGGCCGGACCAGACCGTGGATCCGCTCCAGGACCGACGGTGGGGTGCCCGGAGCGACGAGTCCCGCCGTCCACTTCTCGCTCCGCAGTCGCTCGCACACCTCGCGAGCCAGCCGGCTCTTGCCCTGCCCCGCGCCCCCAGTGAGCAGCAGCACAGAAGCCGACGCGGCCCCCTCGCACCAATCCAGCAGGATCTCCAACCCTCGCCGACCTGTGGGTTCTTCGAAGGGGACGACTTGATGCTCGGGGCGCAGCAGGGCGCTGGGCAGACCCCAGGGAGGCGCGGCGGGAGGGCGTTCCAGCAGCACGTCCAGCCGGAGGTCCGGAACCCACCGCTCCACTACGGCGGCCAGACGCTCCAGGTCCGTGTCGGCGGAGCGATGGTGCAGCCGTACGCCGTGTTGGTGAGCCAACTGCGCGATTTCCGGCGGGAGTTGCTCGGCCTGTGGGGCGGGCGCTCCGGTGACGTACACGGGGATGACGCGCAAGCCCTCCGTGAAGGCCAGTTCGATCTCCCGGCGTACCCAGTCCTCCGGCTGCCACAAGCGCCGTGCGCCCTCGGCGTCGCGGGTGTCCAGCCAGCTCTTGCCGATGACGGCGATCAGTACGGCGCACTCCTTGAGGCGGCCCAGGATCTGGTCCCGGAAGTCCCTGCCCGGAGTGTTGGAGCGACTGGCACGGAACACGTTGTCGGGGCCGAGCCGCTCCTTGAGGAGCCGGTCGATGAGTACGGCCACGTAGGGCTCGTCGGAGTTGCGGTAGTTGATGAAGACTCCGGTCACCCCGACGGCACCTCGCATCGAGTCGGATCGAGTTCGGCGAACGCTGCTCGTAGTGGCACATCACCTCCAATGATCCGCTATTGCCGGCGGGTTGGAAGCCGTTGCCCGGTGTTGCCTGTTGCCAGTCCGGCCTGACGATTGGCAACCCCTTCAGCCGAGTGCGGAGGGAGCAGACGCTGAAGACACTCACCAGGGGAGGTGGCAGCTCCGTGGAACGGATCCCGAGCGGAAACAAAGGCCTGATCGCCACAGTGGCGTGGCTGGTCAACGCGCACCAGCTGGTCGCCCTGTTCACCTACGCGGGACGGTCGGGCCACGGCACCGAGGTGGTCCTCGGCGGGATCGCCCTGTGGCTCCTGCTGCGCGGCGGATCGCGGTCCGACTCCCGATGAACCGGCCGTCGAGCGCGTCTTGTCCGGAGAGATCTTTTGTGTCACCGTTCAGCGACACCCCGTGTTCACGGCGGCGCAATCCCAAGGGCCGCTTCCCCGCCGTTGGCTCGGGGACGCCTCGTCGTGAGCCGGGAGCCGTCGTGGACGTCAGGGATTCCTTCGGACCAGCGCTTCGGCAGCGCCGGATGGCGGCCGGTGTGTCACTGGCCGTGCTGGCCGGCCAAACCCACTACAGCAAGGGCTACTTGAGCCGCGTGGAGACCGGGGGCAGGCGGCCCACGGCAGCGCTGGCCCGCCGCTGCGACGCGGCTCTGGGCGCCGAGGGCGAACTGGCCGCCCTCGTTCCCCCGGACCGCGCCGACGCCGGACCGACGGCTCCGGCGCCCGGCATCCAGAGCATCGTGGGCCTCGACATCCACGCGGGCCTCGAAGCCGACGCAGGCAACGACGACGAGATATGGATCATGGGCATGGGGCGAGGCGGTTCGATCTGGTTTCAACCCGCCGACCGGCGGCAGGCGGTCGGCATCGGCGCGGCCTCCCTGCTGTCGCTCGGCCTGGCGGCCCCCGGGGCGTCGACACCGAAAGGGCTGGACGCGGAGACCATGGTGTCCACGTTCGCCGAACTCTTCCCACTCGTGCGGCGCCTGGGCCAGCGGGCGAGTCCCGCCGCCGTCCTGCCCTCGCTCATCGCCCAGACCCACACCCTCGAGACGGTCGCCGAACACGCCGACGGCCGTTGGCGGTCGGAGAGTTACCTGCTTGCCTCCCGCTATGCCGAGTACGCGGGCTGGATGGCGCAGGAGGCCGGACGCGACGACATGGCGATGTGGTGGACCGACCGGGCCGTGGTCCTCGCCAAACGGGGCGGTGACCTCGAACTCGCCGCCTACGGACTCGTCCGCCACGCCCTGATCAGGATGAATGCCGGCGACGCCCTGGCCACGATCGCCTTGGCCCAGCGGGCCCAGACGGCACCTGCGGCGGGCCCCCGGGTCCGGGGACTGGCCGCCCTGCGCGAGGCACAGGGACACGCACTGGCCGGCGCCTACGGGGAGTGCCGGCACGCGCTGGACCGGGCACGCTCCCTGCTCGACGACTCGGCGGGCGACGAATCCACCCGCGTCCTGGGCACGTCGAGCGGCGGGGATCCGGTGTCGCTGGCCACCGCCGGATGCCTGTACGACCTCGGCAGGCCCGCCGAGGCGGCCGAGATGTTCGACCGGGAACTGAGCGCCATACCCGACGAGTCCCGTCGGCTCAAGACCCGTTGGGAGACCCGGCAGACTCTCGCGCGGGCGGCCGCGGGGGACATCGACCACGCCTGTGCGCTGCTGCGTGAGCTCCTCCCCGGTTTCGCCGCCACCGCTTCCTGGAGCATACGGACCGATCTCCTGGCTCTCGCCCGCGTGTTGGCCCGCCGCTGCGACCAGCCCGCGGTGCGGGACGTGTACCCCCTACTCACCTCGATGCTGCACACCCCGCATCCCGACGACCGTGCGAGTGGATCATGACCGGTGACGCCAGGCCCGACGGCAACGAGAAGGACCCGTGGGACGAGGATCATCTCGCCTTCTTCCTCGACGGCTTGACGGGCAGTACGGGCGCGTACCGCCCCCGCCGGTTCGAGTTGCGCGGCGACGGCAAGGACGGAGTACGCGACCGGGTGCTGCACGCGCACGAAGCGCATCACGCGATGCTGAACGACAGCACCACCTGGGGGATCGCGCTGCATCTGTCCGCACGGTACAGGCCGTGGCAGGCGCTCGGTCTGCCCCTGCGTGACGCCTGCCGGACCGTGCACGAGTCCTTCGCCACCTTTATGAGCGTCAGTGCGGTCTCCGGCCGATTCCCGCAGGCGGAACGCGTGTTGGAGCATTACCCGGACTACCAGCCCCTGTACGTCCGTACGGCCGCCGCGGTGGCGCAGGTGACCGGACCGCACCGACAGGCCCTGGCCGTCTCGGCGTTGGCCCGGGCCAGCATGCAGACGCCGGTCCTGCAACGGCTGTCGGAGACATGGCCAGACGGGTTCATGCTCAGCCTGTTGCGCGAGGTCGACCGGCCGGACGGGCGCTGGAACCGGCTGCTGCGCGGCGACCGTGGCGCGCTCATGGGGGCGGCCGCGAAGGCCGTCGACCAAGAGGTCGCCACTGCCTTCGGAGACGAGGCGCTGACGGCCGACATGCCCGGAGCCGATCCGTCCGCCGCCGTGGCCGACGCCTTCGACGACGCCTGGGAACGGTGGGAGGACCTCATCTACCGCAGGGTAGCGGAGGAGTTGCGGGGCATGGGGGCCACCGTGCTGCCCTTCCTCGGCGGGCGTGCGGAGGCCGTCGAACTGGCGGACCGAATCCAGGCGGACGACCCCGACGGTCCCCCCGTGCGCGTTCAGCCACCGGATATCCCGCACGTCGACGACGCCACGTTCGAGGCCTCGCTCGTCCGCCAGGCACGCCACTGGATCGTGCCGGAGCCGAGGGCCGCCCAACTCATCACCTTGGGGCCCGACGTGGACCCCGAAGAGGTCGTCAGAGTCATCGACGCGAGCGCGCGGATCGCGGGCCGTCCGTCCCTGGTGACCGCGGTCCGCCTCCCCGCACGACTCCTGGAGGGCTACGCCTTCGACGCCAGGGCTGAGGAGACGCTCGCCCGCCTTGAGGGACCCGCCGTTGCCCTCCGTGCGGTGGCGGACGACGGAGCGGGAGGCGACGCCGTATGGCACACCCTGCTGCGGGAGCCGGCCGATCTCCACCGGCTGGCGGAGCTCTGGGCGGACCGTGGCCCGCTGCTGCACTGTGTCGCCGCCAGTTGTTTGTTCGACCGTGGCTGGCAGTCCGCCTGGCTGCCCGCGCTGGAGGAAACCGGCAGGCTCTTCGTGCTGTTGGACGTCGGGGTCGTGTCCGTCCTGCCGTCGTGGCCCGACGGCACTGTGCTCAGCGGCCTCTACCTTGACCTCGGCGGCTCGGACTGGAACCGGCGCGGTCTGCTCCTGGCCTCCGATCACCACACCGGGGTGTGGCTCGCGGTCGGCGACGACACGGGCATGGAGACCCTGGTCAGCCAGCTGTCCCACACGGAGTCGCTGCACCTGCGCATGGAGGGAGCCGACTGGACAGACTGGGCCGAGTCGCTGCAACCGATGCTCGTCCATCTCTTCGCCACCGAGTCCTTCTTCGACGCCGCCGCGCTGGAGCCATCTCCCGACGGCACGTGACGGAGACGACAGCACGAGGAAGGGGACCGGGGCACGGTCACCCAGCAGCTCACGCAGGTCGAACCGCACGTAGTCCGGGCTGGACCTCGTAGGGATGCACGCGACGGATCAGTGAGCGGTTGGTAGCGCTCCGGCATGACCGCACGCGAGCATCGTGTCGTCGTTGAAGGAACCCGGATCACCACACCCCGGCTCGTCCTACGGTCCTGGACCGTCGAGGACGCGGCGGACGCCCTGCGAATCTACGGCGCCGCGGACGTCGCCCAGTAGCTGGCCCCGGCCATGGCGCGGGTGTCCGACGCGGCTGCCATGCGGACCGTCCTGGAACAGTGGGGCGCCGGAACGCTGGAGGTCCCGCAGGGCCGGTGGGCGATCGAGGTCTTCGCCGCCTACGCCAGCACGGCCGGCCGCGCCCTGGTGGACCGCGAGCTCTACCTGCCCACGTCCTGGACCGACGATCGCGACCGCTGCCGCGCGGCCAAGGTCCCCGATCAGCGGGAGTTCGCCACCAAGAACACCCTCGCGGCGACGATCGTTCGCAGGGCGCTGGCCTCGCCGCTGCCGATCGCCTGGGTCACGGCGGACGCCGCTTATGGACGGGACAACCGCTTCCGCCGGATGGTGGAGACATCCGGCGTCGGCTATGTCCTGGCCGTCCCCAGGTCCCAGTTCTCCCTGGCCGGCCCACGCATCGACAGGGCCTTCGAGCAGGCCCCCGACCAGGCATGGGAATGAGAGACGGGAAAGCCCCAGGGCCAGGACGAAGTAGACCCCGACCCGGGACGGGAGCGTACGCACTCGGACCTGAACAGTCTTGGTCTCGTCGAGGACGTGATCAACGAGCTCGAAGGGTATGTGCTGAGTCAGCCCGCCAAGATGACCAGGCGCGAAGGCGCCCGCTGCGACAGTGGTGGTACGGGTCAAGGTGCAGGTGGAGAGCTGACTCGACAACGGGTCTCCTGGTCAAGAAGGTCTTGGTCGACCTTCTCCTATCAGGGAAACCGCGGCCTGGAGGGCCGGAACCATCCATCTCGGCAACGGACTTGACGTGGTGGCCGTGGCGTTAACTTCGTGGCATTGGCCTTTAGCCCCGACAGCCGCACCCTCTACGCCGGCAGCACCCATGTCCCGCTCCAGCGTTACGTGGTGGATCCAGGCCGCGCCGTCTCCCTGGTGTGTGCCCGGTCCGGTGGCACCGACCTGACTCGAGCCCAGTGGCGCACGTACTTCCCCGAGGCGCCGTACCGCCGCCTGTGTACGTAGCTCGGTATGAAGAAGGCGATTTCTGGGTGCGAAAGCGATCTCAGTACAGTCGGACAGGCAGTTTTTCGAAGGCGACCAGCCGGTCGGTGCGGACCTCCAAGGGAGCGCCGGCGAGTTCGACCGAGGAGTACCGCTCGGCGACGAGGCCGAGGATCGCGCTGGTCTCGGCCCGCGCCAGCAGCTGTCCGGCGCAGGCGTGGGTGCCGAGGCCGAAGGTCAGGTTCCGGCTCGCGTCCGGCGGTCGGTTGTAGTCGAACTCGTTGGCGTTCTCGAACACCGAGGGGTCCCGGTTCGCGGCGCCGATCGGGTACTTGATGCAGGAACCGGCGGGGATGTGGACGCCCTGGATCTCGATGTCCTCGTTCGGGAAGCGGGTGATGATGAGCTCCACCGGGTTCAGGCGTGCCAGTTCATTGATGAAGGCGTCCCGGATCTCGGGCCGCCGGCCGAACTCCGCCATCAGGTCCGGTCGTTCGGCGAACAGCTTGAATCCGGCGCCGATGAGGTAGGCGGGGTTCGGGCCGCCCGACATGTACAGCAGCACCGTGGTCTCCAGGACCTCCCGCCAGGTGAGTTCACCGCGCCCGTGAGCTGCGAGGAGTTCGTCGACCAAGCCGTTCCCGGCCTCCTCGGCGGTCTGCTTCTCCCGCACGTACCGCTCGGTCTCGGCGAATATGAAGTTCATGCCGGCCAGCGACCTGGCGTGGATGCCCTCTCCCGGCGCGGTCGCGTTGATGAGCATCGCGTCCCACAGCGCCCAGAACATCCCCTCCACATCCCCCACGGGCATGTCGAGGATGCGGCACATCGTCAGATGGGTCGGCAGTACGCCGAGGTCGAAGTGGGCGTCCACCACCTCGCCGGGGCTGAGCCGGTCGAGCGCCTCGACCGTGAAGTCATGCGTCAGCCGCGCCCAGGTGCCGATCTTCTTCGGTGTCAGCCAGCGGTTCGTCAACCGCCGCATCCTGGTGTGTTCGGGCGCGTCCTTCGACAGGACCGTGTTGTCGAAAGCGGTCCACGGGTGCGGCGGCGCGCCGGGGACGGCGAAGGACGGCGGTTCCGCGATCCGCATACACGGAAGTTTCGCGTTGTGCATGGTGTCCGCGTGGTTCAGTACCACGTAGGTGTTCTCCGTCGTCCGGTGCACCGGCGCGATCGCCCGAGCCCGCTCGTACGCCGGGTACGGATCGGCCCGGAACCCCTCTTCGTTCCACGGGAACAGGGCTCCGGCGTCCTCGATGGTCAAGCTCATGGTCACTCCTTCGGATCTGGTCGGGCGGGGGCGGGTTCAGGCGGCCACAAGGGTCAGGAGGTCGCGGGCCCAGGCTTCGGCGAGGTCGGTGGCCGGGGTCGTCGAAGCGGCGTCGTGCCTGGCCGTGGTCCCGATCTGCTCCGCGCCGAGTTCCAGGAGAGCCGTACGGAGGGTCTCGATGGCGTTGTTGAACGTTTCGTAGACGCTGTCGCCCAGGCCGAACGCGGCGAACCGCACACCGGTCAGGTCGGGGCGCTCCGTGACGAGCGCGTCGTAGAAGGGCGCCGCCGTCTCCGGCAGTCCGCCCTCCCCGTAGGTGGAGCTCACGAACACGGCGATCTCCATGGCCGCCAGGTCGGACACTTCGACATCGGTCAGTTCCGAGGTGACGGCTTCGAATCCCTGCTCGCCGAACGCGGTGGCGATGTCGTCGGCGACCATCTCCGCGTTGCCCGACTCGGTTCCGAACAGGACGTGTACGACGGTCATGTCACTTCTCCTGGGTTGTCGATGGCCCGGTCGTGGCCAGCGGTGTGGAAGGGAGGACGGCGGAATCCGCCGCCGCGGCGAGGAGTTCGTCCCTGGTGGTGAACTTGGTCCGGCATCTGTCGGGTCGGGCGCGCCGGATCTCTGCGTCGTCGATGCGCCGCCACGCCTCGAAGTCCACCGCCGAGGCGGGCAGTTGCCTGCGCAGACCGTCCAGGCCCGCACGGGGCCGGTGCTCCCGGCCGCGGAGGAAGGCGAGGATGTCCTTCACCGTGTCCGCCGCGAGCTTCCGGTTCTCCGCGAGATTGCCCAGTCGTCCGGTGGCCGGACCGCCCACCCGGAACACGTTCGGCGCCTGGAGGCCGTCGAACCGCGCCGCGTGTGTCGCGGAGGAGTCGAACCCGAGTGCCGTGATGACGGCGTCGGCGTCGAGATGGTCGACCGTACCGATGTCACCGGCGCGGTGCGTCGTCACGCGTATCCGACCGTCGTGCCGACGGATCGAGGCCGGGACCCGTTCGAAGCGCACGTCCACCGTCGTCCGCGGAGACACCGCGGGCTCACCGAAGAGAGGTGCGCCGTCCACGCTCACGTGGACACCCACGACCTGGGCGAGTTCCTTCACCATCGACGCGTCCCACTTCGCCAGATGTGACGGACATCGCCCCAGGATGTGGATGGTCCGGACGGGGTCCGGTGTCACCGCGCGCAGAGCGTCGTCGTCGATGTCGGACGCGATGAAGTCGAGGTCGGACTTGACCAGGAGTCGTGCCACATCCACCGCGACGTTTCCGGTGCCGAGGATGACCACCTCGGAGCCGAGACTGTCGAGCCCGTCCGACCGGTGCCGCAGGCGGGCGTCCGGGTCCGAGTTCAGGAGCCGGATCAGGTCTCCGGCGCCGACGACCCGGACGTCCGGATCCTGGTCGATGTCCAGTCGCCGGTCCGCCCCCAGCCCGGTGGCGAGTACGACCGCGTGGAAGTTCTCGGCAAGCGACTCGAAGCCGACGTCGGTCCCGACGGACACGTTTCCGACGAACTCCACTCCCGGCTGTGCGAAGACCCGCTCGAACTGACGCGACACGGCTTTGGCGCCCTGGTGGTCGGGTGCGATGCCGTACCGGACCAACCCGAAGGGCGTCGGCAGGGAGTCGAGGACGACGATCTCGACGTCCGGCTGTGACTTGCGTAGAGCCTGGGCCGTGTAACACCCGCTGGGGCCGGCGCCGACGACCGCGACCCGGAACGGGACTGCCTCGCCGGTGGCGCCGGCCGACCGGTTCGGCACTGTCTCTGCCGGTGTTCTCATGGCTACCTCAGTTGCTGCGGAAGGGGTTCGACAGGCGTGATCAACGATAGCTAACTAACGATAGTTAGCACAGAGGGCGCCGACCTCGGTCTCGCGAAGGACGTGATCGCTTGGCTGAGGTCGGCCGCCGTCAGCGGAGAGCCGTCACAGTTCCTGGCGGCCGATGCGCTGGTAGACCTCGGGGCGTCGACCGCGCAGAACTCGCGCGTGGACCATCCCGACGAGGAACAGGGCGAAGGTGAACAACAGGAAGAACGACGTGACGACGCCGGAGCCACCGAGCAGGTCCGAGTAGTTCGCCACCGCGAGGTACGCCACCACGCCGATACCGGCGGCCGACACGAGCGGTGCCACCGCGGTCTTCCATGCGGGCTCCGAGGACGGGTTGCGGCGGAAGAAGAAGAACACCGCCACGCTCGCCGCGAACAGGAGCAGCAGGATCGCGAAGGATCCGATGCCGGACGCACGCGCGTACAGGACGTTCGGGTCGCTGCCCAGCGCGACGAACAGGACCACTCCGATCGCCCACAGCGCACCGATGAGGGACGCGGCCACGTACGGCGACCCGTGCCTCGGGTGCACCTTGCCCAGCGCCTTCGGCACGACCCTGTCGGTTCCGAGGGAGTACATGTACCGTGCCGCGACGTTGTGGATGGACAGCATCGACGCCAGGATCGAGGTCATCAGCAGGACGGTGACGACGTCCACCACGGTCTTGCCGACCAGCGCGGCCATCGAGTCGGTGAACAGCCCGCCGAGGTTGGCCGTGGCTACCGACTGTGTCTTGTCGGCACCGGTGGAGGCGATGTAGGCCCATGCGGCCAGTGCGTAGAAGACACCGACGCCCGCGACGGAGAGGTAGGTGGCCCGGGGGATGGTCCGGTCGGGGTCCTTGACCTCCTCGCGGAAGATGACGGTGGCCTCGAAGCCGAAGAAGTTGCCGACCACGAACAGGAGGGCGAGACCGAGGTTGGGGTCGGTGACCCATGGCAGGCCCAGCGAGGCACCTCCGGTGCCGGACGGGGCCCCGTGCGCGAACGACGCGATGTCGAAGACGACGACGACCACGACTTCGAGCGCCATGACGGCGGTCAGTACCTTCGCCGAGAGGTCGATGCGCCGGTAGGCCAGCGCGGTGGTCACCGCGACGATCGCCAGCGCATACCAGCCCCAGCCGATGTGCGGACCGCCGAGGTTCTTCTCCACGTAGCTCTGGATGGTGATCGCGAAGAACGGCGGGGCGAAGAACCCGATCATGAAGTAGCCGAACGTCGCCAGGAACGCGCCGCCCAGACCGGCCGAGCGGCCGAGGCCCTGTGTCACGAAGGCGTAGAAGCCGCCGGGGTTGGGTACGGTGCGGCCCATCAGGGTGAAGCCGACGCAGAAGGCCAGGAGTATGACCGTGGCCACGATGTAGATCGCCGGCCCGGTCTTGCCGCCGTACATCAGCAGCACGGGGATGAACCCCGCCACAGTCGTCAGCGGCGCGGAGAACGCGAGCACGCTCATGGCGAGCTCTCCGACGCCCATGTTGCCCCGCAGTCGTCGCGGCTGCTCCACGACTTCCGCCTTTCGTCTTTCACCACTCACGGTGGGGACCTGCTCGTGTCGTGCCATGAGTTTCTCTTCCTGATGGGGCCCACCCGAGCTACCGCGGGGCCGGTTGGGGTTGGTGTCGCCTCTCGGCGGATGCCGTCCTGCTCAGGACGTGCTCACCGCGTGGAGCCTGCTGCGCCGGCGTCAGTGCCCGCGCAGACGTTCGGGGGGGGAGGTGGCCGCGGCGCGATGCCGAGCCGGTCAGGTGACCAGGTCCGACAGCGGCCGACCCGTCAGGGCCTGCCGGGCGCGCAGCACGACGGCCTCCTGGAGCGCGTCCATCGCCAGGTCGGACCGCCAGGCGACGTGCGGGGTCATCACCAGGTTCGGCACGCCGCGCAGTACGTGATCCGCCGGCAGCGGCTCGGTGGTGAAGGTGTCCAGACCCGCACCCGCCAGATGGCCCGAGCGCAGCGCGTCCGCCAGCGCGGTCTCGTCGATGAGCCCGCCGCGCGAGACGTTGACGAGGACTGAGCGCGGCCGCATACGCCGGATGACCTCGGCCGACACCAGGTTTCTGGTCGTGGCCGACAGCGGCAGGTGCAGCGATACCACGTCGGACTGTTCGAGCAGTTCCTTCAGTGGCGCGGCCGGCACCGAGTCGAAGGTCGCGAACGGGTCGTAGGCACGGACGTTCGTGCCCAGGGCCGCGTACCAGCGGGCGACCTGGCGGCCGATCCGGCCCATGCCCACGACCGCGACGTCCAGCTGCGAGAACCGTGGCGTGTCCATCCCGACGCTGCCCGCCCACTGGCCGGCCTCGATGGCCGACTGTCCCGCCGGGATGCGCCGTGCCAGCAGCAGTCCCATGGTGAGCGCGTGCGACGCGACCTCCTCGGTCGCCGCACCTGGCACGATCGCCACCGGCACACCCTTCGTCCGGGCGGCCGCCACGTCGATGTTGTCGTAGCCGATCCCGTACCGCACCACGGCGATGCACTTCTTCATCGCGGCGAAGTCCTGGGCCTCCACCGGCGCGTACGGGGTCACCATCACGACGGTCGCCTCCGGGATCGAGTCGCGGAACGCCTGCCGGTCCGGTGCCACCGCGAAGTCCAGCCCGAACTCCTCGGCCAGTGCTCGCTCGCGCTCCAGGTTCGGGTATTGCTGAGGACCGACGAGGAGTAGACCGCCGGCATGTTCGCCGGTGTCTGCCGGAAATTCGGTGATGCTTGCAAGAGACATTTCAACGGCCGCCTAAAGCTGTTCGCGGGGAAAGTGAAATGAAACGTAAGGACCGCCGAACCGGCAGTCAACGGGTCCCGTGCGGTGAAGTCGGAATACATCCGAACTGGAAACGGTGTGTTGTCGGAACCGGATCAATCTCGTTGCCCCGAGACTCTAGCTAACTAACGGACGTTAGCCTATGGTAGGTGTCGAGCGTCACAACCGGAGGTGTACGACCGTGAACGTGCGACAACTTCAGGCTTTCCTCGCGGTCGCCGAGCACTTGCACTTCGGTCGCGCGGCGGAGCAGCTCTTCATGGCCCAGGCGCCCCTGAGCCGGACCATCCAGGCCCTTGAGGGGGAGCTCGGCAGCCGCCTGTTCGAGCGCAACACCCGCTCGGTCTCTCTCACGGCCGCTGGCAAGGCCCTCATGGAGCCGGCCCGAGAGGTCCTCGCGGCGGTCGCCGTCGCCGAAGCCGCCGTCAGTGCCGCCGTGTCCGGCGAGTCCGGGACCGTACGGGTCGAGTTCTGCGGGGTCGCGGCGCACCCCCTGGTCGCCGCTCTGTCGCGTGGCATGCGCGCCGACCACCCCGGCATCCGCCTGGATCTGACCTCCCAGGCCGTCTCCAGGCCCACGATCCGCCGCCTGCTGGACGAAGAGGTGGACGTCGGACTCGGCCGCTTCGACAACCTGCCCCCCGGCCTCGACAGCGAAGTCCTGATCAACGACTCCCTAGTGGTCGCCATGCCCCGGACCCACCGGCTCGCCGGCTCGCAGGTCGTCTCCTTCCAGGACGTGGCCTCCGAGCCGTTCGTCTCCCTGCCCTACGCCACCGGGTCGGTCACCACCGACCGGCTGTGGCGCCTCGGGTACGCGCACGGCGCCGGGGGCGTGAACAACGTCCAGTTCGCTCCCGACACCTCGTCCTGCCTGGCGCTGGTCGGAGCCGAGGTCGGCTGCCATCTCGCGCTGCGCTCCGTGTCCCGGTCGACGGCCAATCCCAACGTCGTCTTCATCCCACTGGCCCGACGCGAATGCGAACTCGTGCCCGATGTCCACCTGCGTGCGGCGTGGCGGTCAGGGTGTGCGGACCGGCCCGTCGAGGCCGCGCTCGGACACCTGCGCCGGTGTCTGGATCAAGCGCGCCCGACCGCCGTCGCCTGAAACCCCGCGTAGCCGCATTGATCATTTCAATTGCGGGAACAATCGTCCGCCGCCTTCGCATCAATTACATCTGGCGACCAGGATTTCCTGGACGTAACGTCACGTTGTCGAAAACGCACGTGACTCACTTCCGGTACCTCGGTGAAACAGAACAACGCGTTCAAGCGTGTGCTGTCCCTGCCGGCCGAGTCGCTTTTCTGTGCGCGAGATCTCGCAAAGGAGCAATAGATGGGCAGCGAAGAAACCGTGCGTCAGATCGACGCACTCGTCGTGGGAACCGGCATGGGCGGCGTCATGGCACTGCGTACCCTCACCGCCGACGCCGGGATCGACGCGATCGCCATCGACAAGGCACCGAAGGTCGGCGGCACCTGGTACTGGAACCGCTACCCCGGCGCGCTCTCCGACACGCAGAGCTTCATGTACCAGCTGCCCTACGACCGCGAGCTGTTCCAGCGGACCGACTGGCGCACCCGCTACGTCCCCGGCCCCGAGATCCGCCAGTACGTCGAGGACGCCGTCGACTTCTGGGACCTGCCCTCCCGGATCCAGCTGGAGACCACGCTGGTCAGCGCGGCCTTCGACGAGGAGAGCGCGCGCTGGCGCGTAGTCACCGACAGGGGCGAGTTCCATGCCCGTTTCCTCATCACCGCCGCCGGCCTGCTCTCCCGGATCAACGTCCCCGACTTCCCGGGCATCGACCGGTTCGAGGGCCGTATCGTGCACACCGCCGACTGGCCTGGGGACCTCGACATCACGGGCCTGCGCATCGGCGTCATCGGCAACGGCTCCACCGGCATCCAGTTCATGACCGAGGCCGCCAAGACCGTCGCCCACCTGACCTCCTTCCAGCGCACCGCCCAGTACACCGTCCCGGCCGGGAACCGCGAGTGGTCCGAGGCCGAGCTGGAGCAGTTCAAGGCCACCTGCGAAGACCGCTGGGAGGAGTTCCGCACCTCCAAGATCGGCTTCGGTGTCGACGAGACCACCCGCAGCATCTGGAGCGTCTCGGAGGAGGAGCGCGAGGCCATCTTCGAGTGGGCCTGGCGCAAGGGCGGGAACTACACCTTCGCCAACGAGACCTTCTGCGACGTCACCAGCGACCGCGCCGCCAACGAGCTCGCCGCCGACTTCATCAAGCGGAAGATCAAGGAGATCGTCAAGGACCCCGAGACGGCCCGCAAGCTCACCCCGACCGAGCTGTTCGCGCGCCGCCCCATCTGCGACTCCGGCTACTTCGAGATCTTCAACCAGCCCCACGTCACCCTGGTCAGCACCCGGGAGAACCCCATCGAGGAGTTCGTGGCCGACGGCGTCGTCACTCAGGACGGCACCCTCCACGAACTCGACGTCCTGGTGCTTGCCACCGGCTTCGACGCCGTCGAGGGCAGCTACCGGAACATGGACATCCGCGGCATCGGAGGCGAGACCCTCAAGGAGCACTGGGCCGACGCCCCCCGCAGCCACATGGGCATGACCGTGTCCGGCTTCCCGAACCTGTTCATGGTCCTCGGACCCAACGGCCCGTTCGTCAACAACCCCTCCGCCATCGGCGTCCAGGCCAAGTGGATCGCCCAGGCCGTCAAGAGCGTCAAGGACACTCCCGGCGCCTCCATCTGGCTGCGCGAGGAGGCCGAGGAGAACTGGCTCCAGGCCTGCCTCGACGCGCTCAAGGGCTCGCTGTTCCTGGAGACCGGCTCGTGGATCTTCGGCAACAACATCCCCGGCAAGCGCAAGGCCCGGACGGCCAACTTCTACGTCGGCGGTCTCGACCGGTTCATCGCGATCTCCGAGGCCGAGGCGGCCCAGGGATACCCCAGCTACGAGGTCCGCGTCCCGTCCGCGGTCTGACCCCCACCCCCGCAAGCGGTTTGGAGAAGCAAGCCATGCCCACCTACCAGACGATCTCGCCGCTCAACGGCGAGGTGCTCGCCGAGTACACGCTGATGACCGACACCGAGGTCGCGGAGGCACTCACCCGTGCCACCGACGCCTACCGTGACTGGGCCCGCACCGGCGTCGAGGACCGGGTCGCCGTGCTGGCCCGTATCGCCGAGCTGCACCGCGAGCGCGGCGCCGAACTCGCCGAGGCGATGGCGACCGAGATGGGCAAGCCGCTCGCCCAGGCCGAGGGTGAGGTCAACCTCGCGGCATCGATCTACGGGTACTACGCCACCGCAGGCGCCCGGCTCCTGGCCGACGAGGTGATCGAGGTCGGGGCCGGGGGACGTGCCGTCGTCCGAACGGCTCCCACGGGCCCCGTCCTCGGGATCATGCCGTGGAACTTCCCGCTCTACCAGGTGGCCCGGTTCGTCGCCCCCAACCTGCTGCTGGGCAACACGGTCCTTCTCAAGCATGCCCGCTCCTGCACCCGCACCGCACTTCTCATCGACGCCGCCGTCACCGACGCCAACGCCCCGAAGGGCGTCTACGAGAACCTCATCGTGTCGTCCGCGCAGATCGGCGCCCTCATCGCCGACGTCCGCCTGCAAGGCGTCTCACTGACCGGCTCCGAGGAAGCAGGCCGGATCGTGGCCGAACAGGCCGGCCGGCATCTCAAGAAATGCGTCCTCGAACTCGGCGGCTCGGACCCCTTCATCGTCCTGCCCGACGCCGACCTCGACCTGGCCCTCGACCTGGCCGCGACCGGCCGGTTCAGCAACGCAGGCCAGTCCTGCACCTCCTCCAAGCGCCTGATCGTCCACAGCGACGTCTACGACCGGTTCCTGGAAGGGTTCCTCGACCGCGCGCAGCAGTGGAACACCGGAGATCCGATGAGCCCGGGGACCCGCATCGGCCCGATGGCGTCCGAGTCAGGCCGACAGGAGATCGCCGAGCAGGTCGAGGACGCCGTAGCCAAGGGCGCGGAGCTGCACCTGGGTGGTGCGGTCCCCGAGGGCCCCGGCGCGTTCTACCCGGCCACCGTCATCGCCGGCGTCACCCCGGACATGCGCGCCCACAGCGAGGAACTCTTCGGCCCCGTCGCCGTCCTGTACAGGGTCGACTCCGTCGAGGAGGCCGTCGAACTCGCGAACGACTCCCGGTTCGGTCTCGGGTCCGCCGTGTTCACCCGTGACGAGGACCTGGCCGCGGACATCGCCGAGCGCCTGGAAGTCGGCATGGTCGGCCTCAACACCCTCATCCGCAGCCAGCCCGACCTGCCGTTCGGTGGCGTCAAGGCGTCCGGGATCGGCCGTGAGCTCGGCCGCCTCGGCCTGGACGAGTTCGCCAACAAGAAGATGATCCGTCTCTCCTGACGGCTGCTCGGCCCTCATACGGCGCCCTGCCCGCAACCCTCCCCGGCGGGCAGGGCGCAGCTGCGAACGGCACACACCGCCCTACGACTCACCCTGAAGGACATGACGTGAAGCTCGTTTCCTACGAATCCCGGACCGGCTGGAAGCCCGGCCTTCTCGACAGCGACCAGGTGTTCGACCTCAACTCCGCGCTCTGGGCCGCAGGTTGCCGCACCTCCACGGACCTGCCATCCGTCCGCGCGTTTCTCCAGACACACGGCGGACAGTTGGCTCAGATCGCCGTCGCCGTCGGAACGGTGTTCGACGGCGGAGCCCTCGACCCCGTGGGAAGCCTCGACTCCGTGGTGCTCGGGCCACCGGTCACCGACCCGCTCAAGGTCCTGTGCGTGGGCCTGAACTACGCGGACCACGTCGGGGAGACCGGCCGTGCCCTGCCGGCCCATCCCGATCTGTTCGCCAAGTTCGCCAGCAGTCTGATCGGGCCCTACGACGCCATCGACCGGTCCGATGTCACCGACAACCTCGACTTCGAGGGTGAACTCGCCGTCGTCATCGGCAGGGAGTGTGCCCGCGTGGACGAGAGCGACGCCCTGTCGTACGTGGCCGGGCTGTCCGTCCTCAACGACATCACCGCCCGCGACCTCCAGTACCGCGGCACTCAATGGCTCGCGGGCAAGGCCGTGGACCGGGCGACGCCGTTCGGGCCGGCGATCGTCACCCTGGACGAGGTCGGTGACCCACAGGCCCTGGACATCGAGACCTTCGTCAACGGCACCCGGGTCCAGGGCTCCAACACCAAGAACATGATCTTTCCGGTGACCGGGATCATCGCCTACATCAGTCAGTTCCTCACCCTCAGCCCCGGCGACGTGATCGCCACCGGCACCCCCGAGGGCATCGGCGCCAAGCGGAATCCGCCCCTGTGGCTGCGCCCCGGCGACAACGTCGAAGTCGTCCTGGAGAAGGTCGGAGCCCTGCGCAACGAGATCCACTGACCCGTCCTGTCGCATGTCTGCGGAGCCGAGCCCTCGGGTCGGCTCCGCAGACATGTCGCCGGGGCAGGAGCGGGGGAGTCGGGTTCAGACGCGGGCTGCGAACAGCTCGGCCAGGTGCTGGGTCGGTACCTGGGCCAGGTCGTCGAGCTGGACGCGGCAGGACATGCCGTCTGCGAGGAACACCGCGTCCGCGTGGGCGCGCACCGCCGGCAGCAGGTGCGTCTCGGCGACCGCGACGCTGACCTCGTAATGCCCCTTCTCCACACCGAAGTTGCCGGCCAGACCGCAACAGCCCTGCACCTTGGTCACGGTCGCGCCCGCCCTCTCCAGCAGCCGCTGGTCGGTGTCCCAGCCGATGACCGCGCTGTGGTGGCAGTGCGGCTGAGCGACCACCTCCACCCCGGTCAGGTCGGGCAGCGGCAGGTCGAGGCGCTCGACGAGCTCGGCGAAGCTGAGCAGCCCTGACGCCACCACGTCCGCCTCCTCGGCGTCGCACAGCTCTCTCGCGTCGCTGCGCAACGCCGCGAGACACGACGGCTCCAGCGCCATGACGGGGGCCCCGCCCCGGATGTAGGGCGCGATCGTCCGCACAGTCCGGTCGACGATGGTCCGCGCCCGGTCGAGCTGTCCGGTCGTGATCCACGTCAGGCCGCAGCAGGCGTCCTCCTGGATGACACGGACCGTGAGGCCATGCGACTCCAGGAATCGGATCGCCGCCAGACCGGACTTCGGGAAGAAGTGGTCGGTGAAGGAGTCGGCCCAGATCCACACATCGGGCGAGGCGTCTGCCACGTAGGGCGCATCCGTCGCCTTTCGCAGGGTGGGCGAGGCGAACTCCGGTACGGACCGCCGGTGGTCGATGCCTGCGGCCCACTTGGCCAGAGCGGCGAGCGGTCTGGCACGCAGGAACAGGTTGGCCGGCCGCGCCAACGGTGCCGTGAGCCGCGCCCATTTCGGGAGCTGTCCGAGGAACAGGTGCGACCGCGGGCGGCGCAACCCGGCGACGTCGTGCCGCTGGTGCAGCACCTCGCTCTTGTACGTGGCCATGTCGACGCCGCTGGGACAGTCGCTCGAACACCCCTTGCACGCGAGGCACAGATCGAGCGCATCGGCCACCGCCGGGTCCTTCAGACCGCCTTGCAGGAGCCCACCGTCGAGCGCCTCCTGCAGAACCCGGGCACGACCGCGGGTCGAGTCCCGTTCGTCGCTCGTGGCGAGATAGGAAGGGCACATCACCCCCGCGGTCCTCGGTGCCACACACTTCCCCACACCTGTGCAGCGGTGCACGGCGGCACCGAGGTCCCCGGCGTCGTGCACCAGCCGCAGACCGGGACGCACCGGCGCCTGAGGCCGCACCGGCCGCAAGTCGTCGGTGATCGCAACCGGTTCGGCGATGATGCCGGGGTTGAGAATGTTGTCGGGGTCGCAGACTGCTTTCACCTGCCGGAAAAGGGCGAGGGACGTCTCGTCGTACATCAATGGCAACAGCTCACCGCGGACCCGGCCGTCACCGTGCTCTCCCGACAGGGTGCCCCGGTAGTCGCGCAGCCGTGTCGCACAGGCGGTCATGAAATTGCGGAAGACTTTGGCCGAGGCCGGATCGCCGGGCCGGAACGGGAAGTCGATGCGGCAGTGGACGCAGCCGTCGCCGAAGTGGCCGTACGGGATGCCCTGAAGGTCGTGTGCCCGCAGGAGTTCCTCGAAGTCGCGCAGCCACGCGCCGAGGTGCTCCGGCGGAACGGCGGCGTCCTCCCAGCCGCCATATGCCGGCGTCGGCAGGGACCGGCCCGCGAGCCCGGCGCCGACCTCACGGATGCACCACAGCGCGGCCGCCTCACGGGGGTCGTCGACGAGTCTGGTGTCCAGTGCGGCGCCGACAGCGACGAGCCGCCGTACGGCATCCGCCGCGTCCTCGCCCGCCACCTCCGCGAACAACCAGCCGCTCCCCTTTGGCAGCTCGGGCACAGCGGAGCCCTTCTCCCGCACCAGATCGACGATGCGCGAATCCATGCCCTCGCAGGCGACGAGCCGACCGGGTACCGCCGCGAGCAACGCCGGTACGGCATCGGCCGCGTCGGCCATCGTCGGGTACCCGAGCACCAACAGCTTGCGTTCGACGCGGTTGTCCACCAGGCGGACGGTCGCCTCCAGGACCGTGGCCAGTGACCCCTCGCTGCCGACCAGGAACCGTTCGACGCGGCGTCGCTCGGGCAGCAGGTGCTCCAGTCCGTAGCCACTGACCTGGCGGCCGAAACGGCCGAACTCGGTACGCAGATGAGCCAGGTTGGCGTCGCCGACGGCCGCCAGCCGCTTCGCCCTGTCGCCGGCGGCCAAGCCGCCCTGCTCCAGGGCGAGTTCTCCGTTTCCGTACAACACGCGCAGCGACTCGACGTTGTCCACCGTCCGGCCGTAACCCAAAGCTCGCGACCCGCAGGCGTTGTTGCCGACCATTCCACCGACCGTGCAGCGACTGTGAGAGGACGGGTCAGGTCCGAAGCGCAGCCCGTAGAGGGCCACCTCGCGTTGCAGATCCGCGTGCACCACCCCCGGTTCCACGCGCGCCGTGCGCGCGACCGGGTCGATGTCGAGCACCCGGTTGAACCGGCGGGTGTCGACGACGATGCCGCTGCCGACCGCATTGCCGGCGATGCTGGTACCCGCGCCGCGCATGGTCACTGGTATCCGCAGCTCACGCGCCACCTCATGGGCCGCGATCACGTCGTCTTCGCCGCGCGCTTTCACGACTGCGGACGGGACGACGCGGTACAGGCTCGCGTCCGACGAGTACAGAGCTCGTGTCAGCGGCGAGTCGTCGAACTCGACTCCGGCGGTGCGAAGGGCGGCGGCGAGGTGTGTCTGAGCGGGCATACCTCAGGCTAACTAACGTACGGTAGTTTCGCTACTGCGGTGTTTTCGCAGACTGACTAACGTAAGGTAGTTTCCCGCGCTGTACACAGGCCAAGGAGGAGTCGGTGACCGAGAATCGGTGGCCCCTCGCCGTCGAGGAGTTCGACAAGCACCTCAGCGAGCTCGACTGGAGTCGCCAGAGCGCCTCCCGCAGAGCGATCCTGGAGGCCTTCCTCCGGCTTGCCACCGAGAACGGGTTCAACTCGGTCACCATGCGGATGATCGCCAAGGAGATGTCGATCAAGGCCCCGAGTCTGTACAACCACTTTCCGGACGGCCGCGACGAGATCGTGGCCGAGTCCCTCCGCTGGCACTTCTACAAGTTCGGCATCGCCCTGCTCGACGAGGTGCGCGGCGTCCCGGACCCCAGGGAGGGCTGGCGCCGGATGGTCCACGTGCACCTGACGCGACAGATCGAGCTTCCCGAGAGCAACCTGTGGGATCTGCTCGTGGCGACCGACCAGGTTGTCCACTTCCTCCCGTCGGCGCTCCGTGAGGAGGTCGACGCCTGGGTCGATCTGTACGAGGCGCTCTACCGGGCCGCGGCCGAGGACATGGGCTTCGGGAAGTCGGTGCAGCAGGTCAAGCTCGTGATGACGGTCCTCGAAGGCGCGAACCGCTGGGCCATGTGGGACGGCAAGCGACGATCGCTTGCACCGCTGGCCGAGAAGGCGAACAGCGCGACCCTGGCCCTGCTCGAACTCACGACGGGTTGAGGAGACGACGATGCCGCTGCGGAAGTACGCCTCCAGCCCCCTCGTCCGCCGGGAAGGACGGCCGAAGGGCCACGCCTTCGTGCCACCAGGCGAGGGCCCTCGGCCGGGAGTCGCCCTCATGGAGTGGGAACTCCGGGGCGAGTCGTGGACGGACGAGCATCCCCACGACGAGTTCAACTACGTGCTGGAGGGCCACCTGTTCGTCGCGTGCGACGGCGAGACCGTCGAGGCTGTCACAGGTGACGTCGTCCGAGTGCCGGCAGGAAGTGTCGGCCGTTACTGGGCACCGGAGCATGCCCGCATGCTCGCCGTCTACGGCCCGAACCCGCAGGGGCTGGAGAGTCGCGTGCATGCCTTCACACGCTGGGAGACTCCGGCGGACGACTCCCGCGGATCCGCCTCGTAGAGCGCCCGCGCATCGATGTGGAAGCGCTTTCTCCTACGCTGAAGTGGCATGTACATTTAACTGAGCTGGGTGAAGTGTCGAGGCCCGGCCGGAAACCGTCCCACCTCGGACGGAGAAGGGTTCTCATGGACCGGGTCGTGCGTGGGCGTCGTCACGCCCTGTTCTTGCTCTTCTTACTGGCCGGGATCGCGATGTCCTCTTGGGTGACACGCACGCCCGCGATCCGGGACCGGCTGGACCTTTCCACCGCGCACATGGGGCTGGTGCTGTTCGGGCTGTCGCTCGGCTCGATGGCGGGTATCTCCTGCTCGGGACGACTGGTGTCCAGGTTCGGGACCCGGCCCGTCATCGTCTGGGGGACATGGCTCCTCATCGCGGGGATGGCCATGATCTGCTGGGGGAGCGCCTTGACGTCGGTGTGGACGGTGACCGCGGGCCTGTGCGCCTTCGGCGCCGGGCTCGGGGTCGGCGACGTGGCGGTCAACGTCGACGGTACGGACGTCGAGCGGCTCGGCGGCAGGACCACTTTGCCCGCGCTGCACGGCTGCTTCAGCCTGGGAACCGTACTGGGCGCCGGGGCGGGCATGGCGGCGACGGCGGCAGGTGTACCGGTGCACTGGCACCTCGCTGCGGTCGTCCTGCTCGCCACCGGCCTCCTCCTCTACGCGATGCGCGCCATCCCGGAGGGCACCGGCCGCGCCGCGCCCGAGAAGGCGCATGAAGCGGGTGTCGGCAGGCATCGCCCGGCGGTCTGGAAGGACGGGCGGCTGCTGCTCATCGGCGCGATCGTGCTGGCGATGGCGCTGGCCGAGGGGTCGGCCAACGACTGGTTGCCGCTGTTGATGGTCGACGGCCACGGCATGGATGCCACGGCGGGCTCCCTCGTGTACGCCGGTTTCGCCGCCGCGATGACGCTGGGCCGTTTCGCGGGCACGTTCTTCCTCGACCGCTTCGGCCGCACCGTCGTCGTGCGCGCCAGTGCCCTCTCCGGTGCGCTCGGCCTCCTCGTCGTCATCGTCTCCGACAACGCTGTCCTGGCCGGAACTGCCGTACTGCTGTGGGGACTGGGTGCATCGCTCGGCTTTCCTCTCGCCCTCTCGGCCGCCGGGGAGTCCGGCCCGGACCCGACGGCCCGGGTCAGTCTCGTGGCGGTCATCGGCTACGTCGCGTTTCTCGTCGGACCGCCCGGACTCGGCTTTCTCGGCGGCCAGGTCGGCCTGCGTCCCGCCATGCTCGTTGTCCTGGCCTGCGTTGTGTGCGCCGCCTTCCTGGCACCGGCGGTGGAGACCGGGACCCGCGCCGAGGGCCAGGCCGCGGGGTGTGGCACCGACGCCGACGTACCCGCCACCGCCGATGGCGCCGGTTCGCTGTAGAGCGCGTTCCGCACGGCGCTCACAGGCCGGCATTCGTCAGCGGCGTGCGCCGCCCCCGTCAGGTTTTCCGCGGTTCCGCAACGGAGCCACTGGCCTCCGGGCTCGGCATGACTGTGTCCCCCTGTCGCAGGAAATGATCTGGGGGGGGTGGTGCCACCGGTCCCCGGCGTGTTCGTCGGAGACGCTGATCCGAGGTCCGGCCACCGTCCGGTACGGCGCGATGCGGGACAGCTCGCAGGCGGCAGGTATGCATAACGTAGATGCGCGCGTACGACGCCCGAGTCGAGGCCGCCACCGCCAAGGCCCTTGGAAGGGCGCGATGTTCGAGATCGAAGACATAGAGGCGACGCAAGCCCGATCTGCGGCATGTCCGCACTGTGCCACGGCATCGGGGCGGGTGCACGGCCGGTACATCCGGCGTTCGTCGGATGCGGCGACCGGGGGCAGGGCTGTGGTCATCGAGCTGCTCGCACGCCGGTTCCGCTGTCTCAACGGAGCCGGCGCCGCCGTGACGTCCGCCGAGCAGGTCGAGGGGCTGCGAAGGTGTGGCCGCAGCGCAGGTGGGCCAGGGCGAGCAGGGCTTGCCAGCCGCAGGTCTGCCGCCGCCGGCGTGTGCCGATCCGCTTCCGCTCGGCTGCCCGTTCCCGGCCCGGCAACCGTAGCGCTGAAGTGGACAGATCCAGCCCGGACGGGTGGTCAAGCACGGCGAAGCTCCTGGCGGAGAAGGTTGGTCTTGGTCGACAACCCATCTGCCAGGAGCTTCGTCGTCCTGTCACCCCAACCGCCCCCAACCCGTGGGAAGGTTGGAAAAGCCTCATTGTCACCGTGATTTCCGGGGAGGCCTGCCTCTTGCTCGAAACGGGCGAGACGATCATGAGGCAGGGTGACATCGTCGTTCAGCGCGGCACCGAGCACGCCTGGCGGAATCGGACCGGCATGGCCTGCGTGGTCTCAGACGTCATCCGCTTTCCGGACGCGATCGTTTAGTTCGGGTGGGTGGGCATGAACTCTCGTTCGTGGCGGGAGAGATGGGCGTGGTTCGTCCGCTCGTCTGGCTCGTGGAGGTCGCTGGTGGCGTCGGTACTCGGTCTACTGGAGGCCAGGGAGAAGATGGTCCGGGAGGAGATCGCACGGTTGCGGGAGGAGGCCGAGCGGGTGCAGGCCGCGCTCGGTGAGGCGGAACGGGAGCTTCAGCGGTTGGTGGATGCCGGGTGAGGGTCTGTACGGTGAGTGGTGTAACTCCCGAGCTGGAAGCGACAGTTGATGACTGACGTGACGAGTGACACCGAGGCCGGGAAGGCCTCTGTGAGTGGGACGAGTGCCGTGGATGACGGGCTGGTCGCCGAGTTGGTTGCCCGGGCTCAGGCCGGTGGCGTGAAGCTCACCGGGGAGGGTGGCCTCCTGCAGCAGCTGACCAAGCGGGTGTTGGAATCCGCGCTGGAGGGCGAGCTCACTGATCATCTGGGGCACGAGCCCGGTGAGCGGGCCGAGGGCGGCAGGGAGAACTACCGCAACGGGCACCGGTCCAAGACGGTGATCACCGAGTCGGGGCCGGTCGAGATCGCTGTGCCGCGGGACCGGGCCGGGTCGTTCGAGCCTCAGCTGGTCAAGAAGCGTCAGCGGCGTCTGGGCGGGGTGGACGAGACATCTCATGTCGTTGGTGGGTCAGGTGCAGCGGTCATGCGGCGAGTGCGAGAGGCGCTGGGAAGGCCTTCTCGGCGTCGTAGAGGGTGCGATTCTGAAGGCAGTGGTAGAGGCAGCCGAGAAGCTTGTTGAACGGGTTCCGCAGAGCCGGGGTATGGCGTTCGCCGCCGTCCCGTCGGCGGTCGTAGTGGGTGCGTGGCTCGGAGGAGCGCAGGGCGGCGAAGGCCCACATGTAGCCGACGGCGGCCAGGCGTCTGTTCTTGACGGTGCGGGCCACCACGATGTGGCTGCGGCCCGAGGCGCGGGTTACCGGTGCGGCACCGGCGTAGGCCTTGACAGCTTTGGCGTCAGCGAACCGGGTGGGGTCGTCGCCGATCTCGGCCAGGACTCGCGCGCCGGACACGACCGACAGACCGGGCAGACTGGTGATGATCTGAGCGTCCGGATGGGACAGGAACGCCGTCTCGGTGGCTGTGGCCAGGTCGTCTCCGCTCGTGCAGGCGGCAGCGAGCTGCTGCAGCAGGGCCGCGGTCTGCTGGCCCATGGCCTGCTCAACCAGTGGTAGCTGACGCATCTGCTCCGAGCGGAACAGTTCCCGCAGGCGCTCGACCAGCTCGTCGACGGAGCGGCGAAGCCGGCCCGCCCGGTTGAGGAGTGCCCGGAGCTGGGTGCGGGTCAGCTTGGCGGCTGCGACCGGGGTGGGTGCGGCGGTGAGGACGGCGCGGGCGTGGGCGGAATCGAGGCCGAGTTTGCCGGTGCCGTGGAAGGCCAGCAGCGCGGCCGGGAAGTATTCGCGCAGGTGGGAGCGGAGTCGGTTGACGAGCTGGCCTTTGTCCCAGATCGCGTCCTGGTGGGCGCGGGCGAGCACGGCGACGGCCTGGCCGAGCTCGCTGTCGGCGGGGAGCGGGCGGTGGGCCTTGATGTCGGTCCGCAGGATGTTGGCCAGGATGCGGGCGTCGGCGGCGTCCGATTTCGCGCGGGAGACGCTGCCGCGGTCCCGGTAGCGTGCCGCTGCAAGCGGGTTGATCGCGTAGACCTTGCGGCCCGTGGCCCGCAGGGCGGCGACCAGCAGGCCGCGCGGGGTCTCGATGGCGACCGGGACCGGGGAATCCGGGCTGTCGCCGTGGCGGGCCAGCAGCTCCAGCAGAGCGCAGAGGCCCGGGTAGTCGTCGCTGATCCGGAGTTTGGCCAACTGGTCGCCGTCCTGGTCGACGAGGGCTATGTCGTGGTGACCCTCCGCCCAGTCGATGCCGCAGAACACTCGGGTCAAGGTGCCTCTCCTCGAATCGGTGGGTGCGCGTATGCGCAGGTCAACTCCCTGCGGAGCACGCGGCGCTCTAATAGAAGTGCTCCAGGCACGCCATCTCATGAGCCGTTCGTGTCTCCAGCGACCGGTAGGGACCTCGGTCTGCTTGAGAGCTCACGGCTCGCGATCTTCTGAGAGGTCGGCCCCTGCCGGCGGGCTGAGGACATGAAAGCTGTTGTGCTGGCGACGCCAGGCGGGGCCTGTCTCGTCTCGGGGATCACGTCCCGAATGGTCCTTAGACGTCATCCGCTTATCGATCACGAGGCTGGGCCGGTCGAACAGGGTTCCTGATCGGGTGATCGCGTGAGGGCCGACGCATGGCAGCAGGG
>NZ_JBFAJD010000069.1:0-31165 GCF_040655035.1 Streptomyces sp. NPDC050549 | reverse complement strand
GCTCGCGATCCCGGCATCCCGGCAGGCCCGGGCAACGCGGACAGCGATTTCGCCACGATTGGCGATGAGCACCTTGCGCACGATTGAGGCTCCCTCCTTGAAACAAGCCGAGTTTAGGGACTGCCGACACGGCGCATCGACCCGTCCCCTGTGGTGAGCTTGCCCACACGGAGCGTGATACGAGGCCCGCTCGACCCGCGAAATCCCTTGTCGCACCTCGGTACGCAGGACTCCTCCGTAAAACCCTAGCCCTCCGGTGTGGTCAAGGTCTCTGTGAGAGCGTGCCGCGCGCCACGCCGTTTCTTTGTGGAGTCCCTACGAATGGCCCAATGATTCTTTGCCCCTGCCACAACCCTTGTCCCGCGGTTTACCCGTTAGTAGCGTTCACTGTGCCTCGAACGTACTTGGGGTCACGGCAACTTTGGTCGAGCGGTGGTCGAGAGTGGGTGGGGGCCGGTGGTGCGCAGGCCGGTGGCATGGATCCTTGCGGTCGTCCTCTTCGTGGAGGCCTTCGGCGTAGCGGCGCTGAACTGGTTCCTGGGGATCGTCGCCGACCGCCAGAACATGTCCCTGGCCGGTATCGACCCGGACGCGATGTCCGTCTCCTCCAAGGTCGGCGGAGTCCTCTTCGGCCTCTACTTCCTCCTGTGCGCCCTGGTCGCCCTGCTGGTCGCGGTGCGCGACCGGGCCCCGGCCGGCCTCGGCCGCATCCTGCTGATCAGCGTGGCCGTGGTGCACGGACTGCTGGGCGCGTTCGCGTGGGCCATGGTGGTGAACAAGGTCGCGTTCGTGTTCATGGTGGTGGTGCTCGGCCTCGTCGTCCTGCTTCTGATGACCTACGACCGTCTGGAGGGGCCCTCGGACGCCGCACCGGCGCAGGACGACCCCACGGACCCCACGGACCCCAAGGCCCCCGAGCAGCCCGACAAGGACCCGGCGCCGGTCACTCCGCCGCCGGCCCCCAGCCCCTCCTGAGCCCGGTCACGCCTCTCGAGGCGTCCACAACTCCGTGATGCCGACGCCCAGTTGGCCCAGCAGCCGGCGAACGAGCGGCAGGCTGATGCCGATCACGTTGCCGTGGTCGCCGTCGATGCCCTCGATGAACGGCGCCGAACGGCCGTCGAGCGTGAACGCCCCGGCGACGTAAAGGGGTTCGCCCGAGGCGACGTACGCGGCGACCTCGGCGTCGGTCGGCTCGCCGAAGCGGACCACGGTGGACGCGGTCGCCGACACGTACCGGCCGCTCGTCGTGTCGTAGACGCAGTGGCCGGTCTGGAGCGTGCCGGCCCGGCCGCGCATCGACTTCCAGCGGGCGGTGGCCTCCTCGGCGTCGGCGGGTTTGCCGAGGGACTCGCCGTCCAGGTCGAGCACCGAGTCGCAGCCGATCACCAGCGCGCCGTGCACCTCCGGTCGGGCGGCCACGACAGAGGCCTTCGCCTCGGCGAGGGCGAGGGCGAGGTCGGCCGGGGTGAGGGCCGAGACGGCGTCCTCGTCGACCCCGCTCACGATCACCTCGGGGTCCAGTCCCGCCTGGCGCAGGAGGCCCAGCCGGGCGGGGGACTGGGAGGCGAGCACGAGTCGGCGGCGCGGCTGATCTGTCATGGGGCCAGGGTATCGGCGGCGCCCCCGGCGCTCGCCTCAGCCCGACAGCCCGATCACGATCATCGCCAGCACCATCGCGAGTGCCATGAGTATTCCGAGCCGCCGCAACATGAGCTCTGTCTCCCGCAGTTCTTTGGGAGGCTCGTTGTCAGGGTCGGACCACAGCATGTCACCAGCGTGGGGCTTGGCGGGGGGCACCGCCTGAGTACGGGTACTCAAATTGGTGCCCGGGGTTGTCGCTCCGTGCGCCCACGCGGCGGAGCCGCATATGGACACGGCCCCGCGCCCCTCAAGTGGATCCCCCTAGCCCGGCCAGAATGTGCGGGTCCATGCAGTCGGGCCCGGGTGGGGCAGCCTCGCGCCCGCGATCCGTGCCGGGTCGGACCACGCGTCCCGCTGCCTCGGTGCGCCGGGTGGCGTCGATGTCGCCGCCGCGGCGCGGGCCCTGACCACCGCCAGGGCGGCGGCCAGCTCCTCGGGGGTCGGGTTGCCCCGTACGACCTTGATCGTCACAACGGCTCCTTTACAGGGGGATGTTGCCGTGCTTCTTCGGGGGCAGGGACTCGCGCTTGGTGCGGAGCTGGCGCAGGCCCCGTACGACGTGGCGGCGGGTGTCGGAGGGGAGGACCACCGCGTCGATGTAGCCGCGCTCGGCCGCGATGTAGGGGTTGAGGAGGGTGTCCTCGTACTCCTGGATGAGGCGGGCGCGCACCGAGTCCAGGTCCTCGCCGGCCGCCTCCGCCTCGGCGAGCGTGCGGCGGTGCAGGATGTTGACCGCGCCCTGGGCGCCCATGACGGCGATCTGGGCGGTCGGCCAGGCGAGGTTGAGGTCGGCGCCCAGGTGCTTGGAGCCCATGACGTCGTAGGCGCCGCCGAAGGCCTTGCGGGTGATGACCGTGATGAGCGGGACGGTTGCCTCCGCGTACGCGTAGATCAGCTTCGCGCCTCTGCGGATGATGCCGTAGTGCTCCTGGTCGACGCCCGGGAGGAAGCCGGGGACGTCGACGAAGGTGAGGACCGGGACGTTGAACGCGTCGCAGGTGCGGACGAAGCGCGCCGCCTTCTCGGACGCGTCGATGTCCAGGCAGCCCGCGAACTGCATGGGCTGGTTCGCGACGACGCCCACCGGGCGGCCCTCGACCCGGCCGAAACCGGTGAGGATGTTCGGCGCGAACAGCGGCTGCGTCTCGAAGAACTCGGCGTCGTCCAGGACGTGTTCGATCACCGTGTGCATGTCGTACGGCTGGTTCGCGCTGTCCGGGACCAGGGTGTCCAGCTCGCGGTCCTCGTCCGTGACGGCGAGGTCCGCCTCCTCCGGGAACGCCGGGGGCTCGGACAGGTTGTTGGAGGGCAGGTACGACAGCAGCTGCTTGACGTACTCGATCGCGTCCTTCTCGTCGCCCGCCATGTGATGGGCCACGCCTGACACGGAGTTGTGGGTGCGCGCGCCGCCCAGTTCCTCGAAGCCCACGTCCTCGCCGGTGACCGTCTTGATGACGTCGGGGCCGGTGATGAACATGTGCGAGGTCTGGTCGACCATCACCGTGAAGTCGGTGATCGCGGGGGAGTAGACGGCCCCGCCCGCGCACGGGCCGACGACCAGGCTGATCTGCGGGACGACACCGCTCGCGTGGGTGTTGCGGCGGAAGATCTCGCCGTAGGCGCCCAGTGAGGCCACGCCCTCCTGGATGCGGGCGCCGCCGGAGTCGTTGATGCCGATGACCGGGCAGCCGGTCTTCAGCGCGAAGTCCATCACCTTGACGATCTTCTGGCCGTAGACCTCGCCCAGGGCGCCGCCGAAGACCGTGAAGTCCTGGGAGAACACGGCGACGGGGCGGCCGTCGACCGTGCCGTAGCCGGAGACGACACCGTCGCCGTAGGGGCGGTTCTTCTCCAGGCCGAAGTCGGTGGACCGGTGCCGGGTGAACTCGTCGAACTCGACGAAGGAGTCCTCGTCGAGGAGCAGGTCGATCCGCTCACGGGCCGTCAACTTGCCCTTGGCGTGCTGTTTTTCGACCGCGCGCTCCGAGCCCGCGTGCGTCGCCTCCTGGGTGCGGCGCCGAAGATCCGCGATCTTCCCGGCGGTGGTGTGGATGTCGATCTCTTGAGACGCTTCCGGCTCGGACATCGGGATTACGGCTCCCTGCCTGCTCAAAAGGGGGGACGGTTACTCATTCGTAGAGTAGTGGTGGGCCTACCGATCGGCAGTGCGGCGTACAACACACCTAGGGTGGCTTGCATGACGCCGCGAGATGCCTCAGACGAGAACAGCAGCCGTTGGTCCGATCTGGAACGGCCGCCCCTCAACCCTGGTGCGCTGCGGCGCGGGCTCGTCCGGGAGGGCGGGCTGTGGACCGGTGTGGAGGTCGTGCAGTCCACCGGTTCCACCAACTCCGACCTCGTCGCGCTGGCCGCCGCGGGCAAGGCCGCCGAGGGTGCCGTCCTGGTCGCCGAGGAACAGACCTCCGGGCGCGGGCGGCTCGACCGGCAGTGGACGGCACCGGCCCGCTCCGGGCTCTTCTTCTCCGTCCTCCTGGAGCCGGGCGACGTCCCCGTGTCCCGCTGGGGCTGGCTCCCGCTGCTCACCGGTGTCGCCGTCGCCACCGGCCTGTCCCGCTCGGCCGGCGTCGACACGGCACTCAAGTGGCCCAACGACCTGCTGGTGACTGTCGGTGGCGAGGAGCGCAAGGCCGGCGGCATCCTCGCCGAGCGCGCCGGGGACGACGCCGTGATCATCGGCGTCGGCATCAACGTCACCCTGCGCGAGGACGAGCTGCCCGTGCCCCAGGCGGCCTCCCTGGCCCTGGCCGGGGCCGTCACCACGGACCGCGATCCCCTGCTGCGGGCGGTTCTGCGGTCCCTGGAGCAGTGGTACGACAAGTGGCGCGAGGCGGGCGGGGACCCGGCCGTGAGCGGCCTCCAGGAGACCTACGCGGCCGGCTGCGCCACGCTCGGCCGGGTCGTCCGGGCCGAGCTGCCCGGGGACCGGTCGATCACCGGGGAGGCCGTCGCGATCGACGGGGACGGGCGGCTGGTCCTCGCGACGGAGGACGGAGTGCAGGAACCCGTAGGGGCGGGCGACATCGTGCACCTGCGCCCCGCGTGACCCCGACCGCTCTTGTGACAGCTTTGTCCACGTGACTCACGGAGTGAGCTGGCCCACACCTGCCGTAGCATTGGGCCCGGTCGATACCTGACCGTGGCAGATCGGAAGGGCAGCAGGCGTGACCGTCGACGACACGGGCTCCGGCGCGGACGCGGACGGCCGGGTGGACCCCGATGCCGCCGGTGGCCGGGTTGACCCCTATGCCGCCGATCCCGGCGAAGACCCCCTCGCGCTGCGCCTCGAAGGGCTGATCCTGGGCGCGGAGCGCCGCTACACGCCGTTCCAGGCGGCCCGTACCGCCGGTGTCTCCATGGAGCTGGCCACCCGTTTCTGGCGGGCCATGGGCTTCGCCGACGTCGGCCAGGCCAAGGCGTTCACGGAGGCGGACGTCCTCGCGCTGCGCCGCCTGGCCGGTCTGGTCGAGGCGGGGCTGCTGAGCGAGGCGATGGCCGTGCAGGTGGCCCGCTCCACCGGGCAGACCACAGCCCGGCTGGCGGGCTGGCAGATGGACTCGTTCCTGGAGGGCCTGACCGAGCCGCCCGAGCCCGGCATGTCCCGCACCGAGGTGACGTACCCGATCATCGAGCTGCTGCTGCCCGAGCTGGAGGAGTTCCTCGTCTACGTCTGGCGGCGCCAGCTCGCCGCCTCGGCCGGCCGGGTCGTCCAGGCCAGTGACGACGAGGAGATGGTCGACCGGCGCCTGGCAGTGGGCTTCGCCGACCTGGTGGGCTTCACACGGCTGACCCGCCGCATGGAGGAAGAAGAACTCGGCGAACTCGTCGAGGCCTTCGAGACCACCGCCGCCGACCTGGTGGCCGCGCGCGGCGGCCGGCTCATCAAGACCCTCGGCGACGAGGTTCTCTTCTCCGCGGACGACGCCGGGGTCGCCGCCGAGATCGCGCTGCGCCTGATCGAGACCATGGCCCACGACGAGACCATGCCCGAACTCCGCGTCGGCATCGCTTTCGGCACGGTCACGACCCGCATGGGCGACGTCTTCGGCACGACGGTCAACCTCGCCTCCCGCCTGACCTCGATAGCTCCCCGCGACGCTGTCCTCGTCGACAGCGCTTTCGCCGAGGAGCTCATCCGCAGCGGCGAGGCCCCCGCCTCCGAGGCGGAGGCCGCCGAGGCCGCGGCCACCGCCGAGAAGGAGGGCGAGGAGCCCCCGACGTACCGCTTCGCGCTCCAGCCGATGTGGCAGCGCCCGGTGCGCGGCCTGGGCGTGGTCGAACCCTGGCTCCTCACCCGCCGGGACTCGTCCCCGGCGTAGCCCTCGGAGCTTTTTGCTAGGGGGCGATTCCCAACTGGCGCAGGATGCCGAGTTCGTCGGGCCGGTTCCACCGCTCCACGATGTGGGCGTCCCGGATCCTGAAGATGTTGGTCCCGTGCAGGGTCAGGGGGCGGCCTTCGGCCGGGGCGGGCACCCCGAGCAGCTCACCGCGTTGCGTCCCGGCGGCGGTGAAGTGCTCCACGACCAGGTCGTCCTCGGCGGTCAGCAGGTCCGGCTCGCTGTGCCAGTCGGGACACGCCTCCCGGAACAGCGCGCCGGCGGTGCGGAAGCCTTCGCGGTCGCCGGGCCCGTTGAACGGCGGGTCGTGGTCGACGAAGTCCTCGGCGAGGTACTCGTCGACCGCGCCGAGGTCGCCCTTTGTGAACAGTGCGTCGATGAACGCGCGCACAAGGTCCTTGTTCTGGCGAGGGTGGTGTCCGATGCGTTCATGTCTTCAGTCTCACGCCGTCCACAAACGGGTGGCTTTCCGCTCAGTCACGGTGGACCAGCGGGTCCACGCAGAGCCCGATGATCGGCACGCACAGACTCGGCCGACTCGGCGCCGGGGCAGGGGAGTCGGCGGGCCGGCCCGGGGTCGGGGTGGGTGTCGGCTCCGGGGCGGCGCTCGTCGCGGGAGCCGGGGGGCCCGGTGCCGTGACCGGTGCCTGCGGCTGTGGCGTGTCGGGCGCCGTCGTCGTCTCCGGCAGGGGCGTGGGTGCCGCCGTCGTGTACGGAGTCGGTACGACGCCGGAGGCGGTGGTCGGGGTCGCGCTCGCGCCGCCCATCACCGAGGTGGCCGAGGGCATCGCGGAGGGGATCGCCGTCGGGTCGGCGCTGATCGTGGCCGCGGCGTTGGCCGGGTGCCCGGCGCTCTGCTCCGCGTCCACGTCCGGGCTCGGCTCGGCCTCCGCCGTGCCCACCCCGCCGACCCCCGAGTCGGGCGTCAGCCGTACGAGGCTCAGCACCCCGGCGGCCACGGCGAGTCCGCCGACGGCGAGCAGGACCTTGCGGGGGCGGGGGCGGCGGTGCCGGCCGCGCGTGGTCCGGGGAAGGGGTGGCTCGATGTCCGCGGTGGCCTCGGCCGGCTCCGCCTTCGTGGTCGTCGTCACGATCCCTCCCCTGTCGTGTGGCGGACGCACGTTATGCGCTTCTCCGGGCGGTGCGGCGGGAGTTGGGCGGGATGTCACCCGAACGGGGAAGGCCCGTGCGATGATCGGGACCAGTTCTGTTAACCCACGTTAACCAGGAGGGTGTCATGAGCGAGGAACGGTTCGGGGAGTTCGTGCTGGTGCGGCGGCACGACCACGTCGCGGAACTCGTCCTGGACCGGCCCAAGGCCATGAACGCCGTCTCCACCGCGATGGCCGGGTCCATCGCCGCGGCCTGTACGGCGCTGGCGGCGGACCGGGACGTCCGCGTCACCGTGCTGACCTCGTCGCACGAGCGGGCCTTCTGCGTCGGCGCCGACCTGAAGGAGCGCAACTCGCTCACCGACGCGGAGCTCGTACGGCAGCGGCCGGTCGCCCGGGGCGCGTACACCGGCGTCCTGGAACTCCCGATGCCGGCGATCGCCGCCGTGCACGGCTTCGCGCTGGGCGGCGGCTTCGAACTCGCCCTGTCCTGCGACCTGATCGTGGCCGACGCCACGGCCGTGGTGGGGCTGCCGGAGGTGTCGGTGGGCGTCATCCCGGGCGGCGGTGGTACGCAGCTGCTGCCCCGCCGGGTGGGTGCGGCCCGGGCGGCCGAACTCGTCTTCACCGCACGGCGGTTGGAGGCGTCCGAGGCGGCGGGACTGGGGCTCGTGGACACCCTGGTGGAGGCCGGCCGGGACCGCGAGGAGGCACTCGCCCTGGGTGCCCGCATCGCAGCGAACTCGCCGGTAGGCCTGCGGGCGGCCAAGCGGGCGCTGCGGCTCGGACACGGGCTGGACCTGCGTGCGGGCCTTGAGGTCGAGGACGCGGCGTGGCGGTCGGTGGCGTTCTCGGGGGACCGGGCGGAGGGCGTGGCGGCGTTCAACGAGAAGCGGAAGCCGCAGTGGCCCGGTGAGTAGGGGCGGCTGTCGCGCGTAGACACCTGTTCGCCGCATCAATGTCCCGATATGCGCCAAACCTCCCTAGCCTGGGGTGATGGGTGAGGACAGGCGGCTGGCCGCCGTGGTGGAGCTCGCGCAGGGGATGGCGGCGGCGCACACCCCGCGCGAGTCCTGGCGGGCGGCGGCGGCCGGGGCGTGCCGGGCGCTGGACGGGAGTTTCGCCGCGCTGTCGGTGTGGGAGCGGGAGCTGGGCCGGCTGCGGGTCCTCGTGAACGTGGGGGAGCGGGCGGCGGGCGAGGAGGAGTTCCCGGACGGCGAGACCTATCCGGTGCACCAGTTCCCCGAGATCACCGAGTTCCTGCACGAGCGCTGGGCCGGCGGCGGCGAGCCCAACGCCTGGGTCGAGACCGCCGAGGGCCCGGCCGCGGGCAGCCCCGGCTACTGCCACCAGCGCGTGGCGGCGCTACGGCGTCGTAGGCGCGGATGTTGTGTGGTCGCCCCGATCGTGCTGCACGGGCGGGCCTGGGGCGAGTTGTATGTGGCGCGGCCGGTCGGCGCGACCGTGTTCGACCGGGCCGACGCCGACTTCGCGACCGTGCTGGCGTCCGTCGTCGCGGCGGGGATCGCGCAGACCGAGCGGCTGGAGGAGGCGCGGCGGCTGGCGTTCACGGACGCGCTCACGGGTCTCGCCAACCGCCGTGCGGTCGACGTACGGCTCGACGAGGCGGTCGAGCGGCACCGGCGCGACGGGGTCGTGGTCAGCCTCGTCGTGTGCGACCTCAACGGACTCAAGCGCGTCAACGACACCCAGGGGCACGCGGTCGGTGACCGGCTGCTCGAACGCTTCGGGTCGGTGCTGTCGCTGTGCGGGGCGATGCTGCCGGGCGCGCTGGCCGCGCGGCTCGGCGGGGACGAGTTCTGTCTGCTCGCGGTCGGGCCGCCCGCCGACGAGGTGGTCGACGCGGCGGGCGAACTGTGCCGCCGCGCCGCCGAGTTGGAGCTCGGCGAGGGGGTCGCCTGCGGGGTCGCGTCGACCGAGGACCCGATCGGGGCGGTACGGTCCGGCCGCCGGCTGTTCCGGCTGGCGGACGCGGCCCAGTACCGTGCGAAGGCGCTGCGCGCAGATTGGCCGGTAGTTGCCGGGCGGGACGGCCCGGACGATCCGGTGGTGCGGCTCGCGGACTCGCCGACCCCGGAGATGCCGGCGGAGCGGCGGCGGTTCCGGGGGCGGCGGGCGTGAGGGGTGGGGCGCGTGCGGTTCGTTGTGGGTCGGCGCCGTGTCGGGGGGTATCCGTCCTCGGAACGGCGCGGAATCGGTCACTCGAGATTGCGGCGGTGTTGACGCGCCGACCGCTGCGGGCGGACACCGCCCGACGCGTCGCCTTCGCGCCGTACACGGCTGCCGGGACGCTCGGCCCAGTGACCTATCTGTAAGGGTTCAACCGGCCCCCCGGTAGTGACACTGCCGCATTCAATGCGTACGCTCCTGAATATGGATATGCACACTGTGGTGGTGGGGACGTCGGGGGTCACCGCGTCCGACGTTCTTGCCGTGGCGCGTGGGGGCGCCCGGATCGAGCTTTCGGGCGAGGCCTTCGCGGCGCTCGCGGCGGCGCGCGAGATCGTGGACGCGCTCGCGGCCAAACCGGAACCCGTGTACGGCGTGAGCACCGGCTTCGGGGCCCTGGCGTCCCGGCACATCAGCCCGGAGCTGCGGGCCCAGCTGCAGCGCAACATCGTCCGCTCGCATGCCGCGGGGATGGGGCCGCGGGTGGAGCGGGAGGTCGTTCGGGCCCTGATGTTCCTGCGGCTCAAGACCGTCTGCTCGGGGCACACCGGTGTGCGGCCCGAGGTCGCCCAGACCATGGCCGATGTGCTCAACGCCGGGATCACCCCCGTTGTGCATGAGTACGGCTCTCTCGGGTGCTCCGGTGACCTCGCCCCGCTCTCGCACTGCGCGCTCACGCTCATGGGCGAGGGTGACGCGGAAGGCCCGGACGGGGTGGTCCGGCCCGCCGGTGAGCTGCTGGCGCAAGCCGGGATCGCGCCTGTCGAACTGCGGGAGAAGGAGGGCCTCGCCCTTCTCAACGGCACCGACGGCATGCTCGGCATGCTGGTCATGGCGCTCGCCGACCTCGACATGCTCTACAAGTCCGCCGACGTCACGGCTGCGCTGTCGCTGGAGGCGCTGCTCGGTACCGACAAGGTGCTCGCGCCCGAGCTGCACGCCATCCGCCCGCATCCCGGGCAGGCCGCGAGCGCCGCCAACATGCTTGCCGTGCTTGACGGTTCGGAGCTCACCGGGCATCACCAGGACGATGCTCCCCGGGTTCAGGACGCGTATTCGGTGCGGTGTGCTCCGCAGGTCGCGGGTGCCGGGCGGGACACCATCGCGCATGCCCGGTTGGTCGCGGAGCGGGAGTTGGCGTCCGCCGTCGACAACCCTGTTGTGCTGCCTGGGGGCACCTCCCAGGCTTTTGGCTCTGGGGGAGGTCGGGTCGAGTCCAACGGGAACTTCCATGGCGCGCCCGTGGCTTACGTCCTCGACTTCCTCGCCATCGCCGCCGCCGACCTCGGTTCGATCGCCGAGCGCCGTACCGACCGGCTGCTCGACAAGAACCGCTCGCACGGGCTGCCGCCGTTCCTCGCCGACGACGCCGGTGTCGACTCCGGGCTGATGATCGCCCAGTACACGCAGGCCGCGCTGGTCAGCGAGATGAAGCGGCTGGCCGTACCGGCCTCCGCCGACTCGATCCCGTCCTCCGCCATGCAGGAGGACCACGTCTCCATGGGCTGGTCGGCCGCGCGCAAGCTGCGCACCGCCGTCGGCAACCTCACCCGGATCATCGCGGTGGAGCTGTACGCGGCCACGCGCGCGGTGGAGTTGCGCGCAGGTCTGTCCCCGGCGCCCGCGTCCCGGGCGGTCATCGACGCCGTACGCGCGGCGGGCGTCGAGGGTCCGGGGCCGGACCGGTTCCTGTCTCCCGACCTGGCCGCGGCGGAGGCGTTCGTGCGCGACGGGCAGGTCGTGGAATCCGTGGAGAAGGTCACCGGGCCGTTGCAGTAGGGGAGTCGGGGCCCGGCCTTGGCAACGGCCGGGCCCCGTACGTCACTTCAGCTTGGCGGACTGGGCGGTGACCACCGCGGCCGGGATGGCGTAGGCCTTCTGCGACATCAGGGCGCCGAGGTTGACCGTGTAGTACGTGACGAGGGTGCTGCCGTGCCGCACCACCTCGGTGTGCACAGTGCCCGTCTTGCCGCCGGTGTCCTCCATCACGGCGCTCGCGCCGAACGCCACCGACTCGTCGCCGGTGTCCGAGGCCTTCTCGGCCGCGACCCCGGTGTACTTCGTGCCGTCGGAGCCCGGGAGGAGGGTGAAGCCGCCGGCGCAGCTCTTGACCGCGTCGGAGACGGCCTTGAACGTCTTCTCGGCGCCGTCGCCGTCGTACGAGGACAGCCCGACGACGGTGGTGGTGCGGTCCAGGGCGGAACCGAACGCGTCCTCGAACTCCTCCTCGCTCAGGTCCTCCACGGACTTGGACGGGGTGGCGGAGGTCTTCTTCGCCTCGGTGACCAGCCTGTTCGTGGCCGTGGCCGCGTCGCCCGGTGCCTGTCCGGCCATGGCCCAGGCCAGCGGGCGGCACTGCGCCTTGTCGACGGTGACGGCGCTCTTGGTCGCGGGGTACGTCTTGCCGACCGACCCGACCTCGTAGCCGGCGACATCGCCCTTCACGAGGGCCAGCTTCTGCAACTCGGCGGCGCTGAGCGCCTTCGCGGAGTTCTTGGTGGTGCCTTCGGCACTGCTCTTGGCGTCGGCGCTCTTCGCGGTGTCCGAACCGCCGTCGGAGCAGCCGGTGATGAGGGCCAGCGACAGCGCGCCCACCGCGACGGTGGCGCACAGCCGTATGCCCGATGATCTCTTCATGAGCGGACTATGAAGCTTGAGTCAAGTAAGAGTCAAGCAACTTAAAACCCGAGGCGCTCCCGCCGCACCGAATACGCCACGAAACCGGCGCCGAGACCGAGGAAAATGGTCCCGCCGACGATGTACGGCGTGGTGTCCGGGCTTCCGGTGTCGGCGAGTTGGGTGTCGTCGGAGTAGGTGGTGACGGCCGACGAGGTCACCCTTGCCTGCTGGGTGACCTGGGAGGTTGGCGTCGCCGAAGTCTCCACTCTCACCTGGTCGGTCACCGTCGCGTTGGCGGAGGGGACGAACCACAGGGCGCCCAGCAGGGTGCCCGCGGCGGTGGCGGTCAGCATCGTTCGGCGAGCGGTTGACACGGAATATCGATCCCCTTGTGGCGCTGGCGAATTGGCCGTGTGGAGCGATGCTAATGAACTCTGCGGGTCGTGGGAAAGTCACGGGAGCTGTGGGCCGTACGCTCCCGGCATGACCACTCCAGAGACATCACGTTTTGTACGCCTTCGTGTCGAACTCGTTCTTGAGGTCGAGAACGAGGACGCCGTGACCAAGGCCGCGCTGGCCAAGATCGCCGACGATCCGGAACTGCCCGGTGACGAACGGGTGCACGCCGAGAGCGCTGTGACGGAAGACACCGCCGAGGCCCTCGCCTATCTCGTGGACCCGTTCGACCTGGTCGGCGAGATGCCCGGGGTCGAACTGGCCCAGGCCTCATGGAGCAGTGAGGAGATCGACTACGACCCGGATTCGCCGGATTGGGACCTCGACGAGGATGATGTCGACGGCGATGAGGAAGCAGACGGGACGGCAGTGGTCGGCTGAGTTGTGCGCGGGAGCGTGTGACCCCGGGCGGCAACCGCTGTCCGGGGTTTCGTCGTCTCAACGGTTCCGGGCGTCACAGTGGACGTGGTGTGCCCCACACATGGTGGGTAAGCGGAACGGGACGCACCAGTCGTAGCGTTGGATTCTTAAGAACTGTTTAACGGGGCGCTCGGGTTTTTGGTGATTCGGCAACGATGGAGAAGCGTGTGATGACGGACAGTAAGCGGCGCAGGGGTCTTGTGGCCGCGTCCGCACTGCTCGGCGGTGTGCTCGTGCTCACGGCGTGTTCCGGCAGCGACGACAAGTCGTCCGGCAGCGACTCGAGCCAGAGCTCACAGTCGAAGGCCGACGAGGCGGCGGCGAAGAAGTCGTCCGAGGCCCAGATCAAGATCACACCGGCGGACGGTTCGGACAACGCCTCCATCAACAACTCGGCCACGGTCACCGTCAGCAAGGGCACGCTCACGGCCGTGACGATGACGACGGCGGACGGCAAGGCCGTCGCGGGCACCATCTCCGCCGACAAGCTCAGCTGGAAGCCCAGCGCCCAGCTGGAGCGCTCCACGACCTACAAGGTCGCCGCGACCGCGAAGGACTCCGCAGGTCTGGCGGCCCACGAGAACGCCTCCTTCACCACGGTCTCCCCGGCCAACAGCTTCATAGGGAACTTCACTCCCGAGGACGGTTCCACGGTCGGCGTCGGCATGCCGGTCTCGATCAACTTCAACAAGGCGATCACCAACAAGGCGGCCGTCCAGAAGGGCATCACGGTCACCTCCACCAGCGGCCAGGAAGTCGTCTGCCACTGGTTCAACACCCAGCGCATGGACTGCCGCCCCGAGGACTACTGGAAGGAGAACTCCACCGTCACGCTGAAGCTCGCGCTCGACGGCGTCGAGGGTGCCTCCGGGGTCTACGGCGTGCAGCAGAAGACGGTCACCTTCCACATCGGCCGCAACCAGGTCTCGTACGTGGACGCGAAGACGAAGCAGATGAAGGTGGAACAGGACGGCAAGGTCGTCAAGACCATCCCGATCTCGGCCGGTTCCCCCGAACACACCACGTACAACGGCCAGATGGTGATGTCCGAGAAGTTCGTCCAGACCCGGATGAACGGCGCGACGGTCGGCTTCACGGACGACGACGGCAAGGGCGAGTACGACATCAAGGACGTCCCCCACGCCATCCGCCTCACCAGCTCCGGCACGTTCATCCACGGCAACTACTGGGGCTCGCCGTCGGTCTTCGGCAGCGTCAACACCAGCCACGGCTGCGTCGGCCTCCAGGACGTGAAGGGCGCCGGCGACAAGAACATGCCGGCGGCGTGGTTCTACAACAACTCGATCGTGGGTGACGTGGTCGTCATCTCCAACACCGGCGACAAGACGGTGTCCCCGGACAACGGCCTCAACGGCTGGAACATGGACTGGGCGCAGTGGAAGGCGGGTTCGGCGGTCTGACCTGACCTGTCAACTCTGGTTCGCTTGAAGGCGGTTGCCCCTGGCGGGGCGGCCGCCTTTTGCGTTGCGGAAGTCAAGTGGTCCATGGGGGCGGAGAGTTGGCATTAGCATACGGAACGTGACGTACCTCGGGTGCGCCTCCCTTGTTCCGGGCCCCTCTCCTCGGGGCCCGGCCCGTAGCGGGGCGGTTCCGGGTAAAGAAAAAAGGCCGCCTCCCTATGGAAAGGGAGGCGCACCCTATGGGACGTCATGCCAAGCCAAGGCTGACTCCTGTGTGTCGACTCACCCGGTTGCTGCCGGAATCGTGGGCCAAGCACGTGAGGAGGTGGTGGCTCTGGTGGCTCAGCAAGTAGCGGGAGATCCCCAGAAGGATTAGGGACCTCCCACCAAGCTCCTGGCCGAGCTTTAGCCCCTGTCGCGGTATCCGGCCGTGGCGGGGGCTCGTTCCTCGTCTACGACCATACCGGCTACGGCGCCCGCAGCAAGCCCGACTTGGCCCTCCGGCTGTCACCCGGTGGGATCCACGTTCCAGGCTGCGGGCAGGTCGCTGTCGCAGAAGACGCAGACGAAGTCGTCCTCGCGCACGATGTTGTGTTCCTGGCACTCGGGGCACCGCCGGAAGACCACCTCGTGGGTGAAGCCGGAGGGCCGCACGAGTTCCACGTCGTCCAGAGCGCGGGCGACTGCCGGCCAGGAGCCGGTGTCCGGGCAGTACCCGGTGGACTGGTTGCTGACCTCGCTCACGGCCTCTTGGCATTTGTTCTCACGACCCTTCGTCCCTCAAGCCCTCAATCTGCTGCAGCTGCTGGATGATGAGGTTGAAGTCCGAGAGTGCCTTAAGGCAGAACTCTTGATCGTGCAGGTTAATTTTGTCAACGACCTCGGCGAAATCTGGATCGTTAAGCCCTCGGGCTTCGCGCAGAATCCTGGTGGGTAGTAGAATCCAATTTCTCCGTGTCGTATCGAGTGTCCACTCGACTTGGGTAGGGATCTCGGTCACGCTATGTTCTACGAGCTGCGCAACTCCTTCCCGGGGAGATGTGTAACGCCATTTCATGTACGGTACTTGAAAGTAGCCGTATACGGGATGAGACTCCGAAGGAAGCCCAAACCAGGAAAGCTCTCCGAACCTGCTGAGTGCTTGCATTGCTTGCACACTTCGAGCCGACATGCCAGATTCCGTTCTCGAATTACCAGAGGGGTCCCGAATATCCTCCGTCTTGGACGAGGAGTTTCTTGCCGGGGTTCAGTAGTCGAATAGCCCGCTCGTAGTCCCCGTATGGAATGGGAGTTGACCTCATTGCCGGGTCGTACACGTATCGCCCATCCGTGTAGACATCGTGATAGCGATATTCCGTGACTACCTTACCTGAATTCTCGGGTATGTTGATGACGGGATCGTTGTGCGCAGTGAAGTTGATGATCTTCCCGTCTCCTTCGGTCCTCCTGAGGATATATTCGGCTATTTCTGAACAGTCGATATTTCCGCCAGTCGGAGCGGACCTCATGGCCTCGGTGGCCGCGCTGTTGGGCGGGTAATTCGGGTTGGGCTCCCTGAAGTCGAAGGTGCCTCGAGAATCTTCGCCGCCGGGATAATCCGGCGCAAGTCCCAGGGAATCGGACCGCGTGTGCGGGTTGGGGACGTAGGCGGCTGGGTTGGGGGCTGGCAAGAGCCCGAGAGGGTCAGGCGTGAGATAGCGCGCCGTCTCCGGGTCGTAGTGCCGGAAGAAGTTGTAATGCAGCCCCGTTTCGGGGTCGAAGTACTGGCCCGGGAAGCGGAGTGGCGTGTAAGTAGTGCTGTTTGCCGCCCAGGCCGTCGTGCCCCACAAGGTGGTGCGGGTGTGCCAGGCGATGTCGCCCTGTTCGTCGATGAGTTCGGTGGGGGTGCCCACCAGGTCGGTGACGATGGCGAAGAAGCGGGCGTCGATCTCGTCCTGTGGGGCGTCCGCAGTGGTGATGCGTTCTGTTTGGGCTATGGGGCGTAGGCCCTGGTGGTCCCACGTCAGGATCACCGGGTTGGGCAGGTCCGGGGACGTGGTGGTCTGTTCGCACAGGGTGGTGCCGTCCCAGGTGAACTGCACCTTCTCTACGGCCGTTTCGCCGTCCGCGGCCAGGCGGAGCTTCGCCGCGCGGCGGCCGAGAACGTCGTAGGTGTAGCGCCACCGCGTGCCGTCCGGCGTCGTCACCGACGTCAGGCGGTCCTCCGCGTCCCACTCGTAGCGCCAGGTGTCCGGTTTCCGGGAGAGGCGGGTTTTCTGGCGCAGGGTGATGCGGCCGAGTGCGTCGTGGTCGTAACGGACGTTGCCCGCGCGGGTGATGCGGGTGCCGGTGTACTCGCGGGTGCCTGTTGCTTCCTGGCCCGGGTGGCTCTTCGGCCAGGATGCCCGGGACTGGTTGCCGGCCTCGTCGTACGCGTACGTCTCGGTCCAGTTCGCCGCGTGGACCGCCGTTACGCGGCCCGTCGCGTCCAGGTCGAAGCTGCGGGTGCCGGAGAGTTGGTCGTCGATCGCGGTCAGGTTGCCGTCGGCTCGGTAGCTGTAGGCGCGGTGTTGGAGGGAGGTGCCCGTTGCGCCGACTACCGATTGGGTGGTCAGGCGGCCGACCGTGTCGAAAGTGTGCTCCAGGGTGAGTATCTCGCCCACCTGGCGGGCCAGTTCGCGGCCCGCCTCGTCGTACGTGAAGTCGATGGAGCGGCCCGAGGCCGTCATGCCGGTGCGGCGGCCGGACTCGTCGTACGTCCACGTCGTGGTTGCGCCGGACGGGGTCGTGCGGGCTGTGGGGCGGCCGAACTCGTCGTACACGTAAGTCAGTTCGCGGCCGTCGACCGTCTCCGAGCGGACCCGGCCGTGGCGGTCGCGCAGGATCGTCAGGGTGGTGTCCGGGCCGGTTGCCTGGGCGAGGCCGTCCGTCATGTCGTAGGCATACGTGGTGACTTGGCCTGGCTGCGTTCTTGCGGATCACCTGGCCCAGGTCGTTGCGTTCGAACTCCGTCGTCTGGCCGAGGGTGTCCGTGCGAGATATCAGGTGGCCGGTCGCGTCGTGGGTGTAGGTGAGGGTGCGGTCGTCGAAGTCCGTCTCCTCGATCAGGCGGCCCGCCGCGTCGTAGGTGTAACTCCAGCTCAGACCTTGGGGGTTGGTGACCTGGGTGAGGTTGAGCTCCGCGTCATGGCCGAACTCATAGCGCACTCCGTCCGGGCCTGTGCGGGAGGTCAACAGGTCGAAGTGCGTGTACTCGAAGTGGGAGATCCCGCCCAACGGGTCGGTGTGGGTGGTGCAGTTGCCCTCGCCGTCGTACGTCCAGGACTCTGTCGTGCCGTCCGGTGCCGTGCGGCGGGACAGCCGGCCCTCGACCGTCCACTCCCAGCGGGTTGTGGCGCCCAGCGCATCCGTGAGCGTGACAGGTCGGCCGAAGCTGTCACGTTCGTAGCGACTGACTCCGCCGAGCGAGTCCGTTGTCTCCAGCGGGAGGCCGGTGCGGTCGCAGCGGATCGTGGTTGTCCGGCCGAGGGGGTCTGCCACCGAAGTGAGGTGGCCCGCCTCGTCGTACGTGAAGTGGGTGGTGTGGCCCTGGGAGTCCGTCACCGATGTGCGGTTGCCGCGGTCGTCGTACGACTGGCGCACGGTCGTGCCGTCCGGGTTCACCAGCCTTACCGGCAGGCCGAGTTCGTCGTACTCGGCTCGTGCCTCGCGTCCGTCGGGGCGGGTCACGGCGAGCAGGTTGCCCTGCTCGTCGTAGCGGAACGAAGTGGTGCGGCCGAGTGGGTCCGTCTCGGAGAGGAGGCGGTTGTAGCGGTCGCGTCGGTATCGGGTGATCGCGCCGAGCGGGTCGATCACCGCTACGACCTGGTACGCGTCGTTGACGAGGAAGCGCCGGACGTTGCCCGCGGCGGTGGTCGTGGTCGTGACCCGCTGGCCTGTCTCCGGGTCCGTGTCGTCGTAGGTGACGCGCAGGCTCATGTGGCCTGCCGAGCCGCCCTCGGCCGTGCAGCGGTCCTCATCGTCGTACCGGTAGATGTAGCTGCGGTCGTTGGTGTCCGTCCAGGAGGTGACGCGGCCCGCGTCGTCGTAGGTGAAGCGCAGGGGGAGACCGGAGGAGTTGACGACGGCGGTCAGGTTGCCGTCGGTATAGCCGTACCGTTTCATCTCGGTTCCGGTGGAAGCTAGTTGAAGGGCCGTGATGCGGCCTTCCTCCGTCGTGACTCGGACTTCGTGGCCGCCATGGAGACGACGGCGAGCGGGGTTCCGTCGGCGTCGTACTCGAAGGTGATCCAGTTGCCGTTGCGGTCGTCGATCTGTTCCAGGACCGCCAGGCTTTCGGTGCGGTCGGCGAAGTGCCACACCCGGCGCGATCGGGGGTCGGTGACCGTGTAGCCGCCGTCCTCGCGGGCCAGGGGCCAGCGCGGGCCGTGGGTGGGGAGTGTGGGCAGGCCGGGGGCCGGGTGCGGGTAGGGCAGGAGCAGGCCGTCCTCGGTGACGAAGACGACACCCGAGGAGCCGATCTCCAGGTGCTGATCGAGGGTGGAGGACCAGGACGGGCCGAACCAACGGCCCAGGCGGTAGCCGGACTCCACCCGTCGCTTGAGGATCAGGGGCAGCGCACCGGGGAGGGTGACGTCCGTCTGCGGGAGGTACATCTTGCCGGTCGCGAAGTCGATCGGGTCGGAGCCGACGCTCTCAACGGCCTTCTCCTCGCGGGTCACCTTCGCCGGGCCGTCCGAGACCGCGCTCTCCGCCGGCTTCGCCGCCTTCTCGGCCGTTTCCTCCACCGTTCGGCGGATGCCCGACTGCGCAGCTCCCTCCAGTCCCTCCTTGGCCGCGAGCCGTGCCAGCCCCGCCTCCAACCCCGCCCCGTCCCCGAACAGGTTCGGGACCAGCCGCCCCAACCCCTCCGCCGGGTCCTTCATGAAGTCGTCCAGCATCGTCTTCGCGGCCCGCTCGGGGTGCGCGGCCGTCGAGACCAGGCCCGCCAGGGTCATGTTGACGTTCTGGAAGTACGCGGCCGGGTGGGTGATGTTGTACGGGTCCGTGGGGTTGAGGCCGCGGGCGAAGTCCAGGATGCCTGCCGTGCCCTTCACCACGCCGCCGCCGAAGTGCAGGATCTCCGTGTTGGCGGCCAGGACGCCGTCGACCGCGTCCGCCTTCAACTGGTCCAGCGGGGGCGGTTCGGCGGGGGCGTGGGCCAGCGCCTTGCGGACCGCGCCGGATGCCGTACGGGCCGCCTCGTCGCGTTGGCGGCGGGCCTCGGTCAGGATCTCGTGGGCGCGGGTCATGGCGGCCGCGCCGGGGTCCGTCGACGGTTCCGGCTTCTTCTTGCCTTCGGCCGTGGACGCGTCCTTCTTCAACTCCGCCTTGTACGCGTCCGACGCCCTCTTCCCAGGCCCGTACAGGTCGATCGCGTCCCGTGCCCGGCCCTGCGCCCACTCCACCGTGTCCGCGTACGACGACAGCGCTTTGCCCGCCTCGTCGCAGGCGTCGGCCGCCTGGAGCCACTTCGTGGGGTGCACCGCGAACTTCTCGCGGAAGGCATTCGCCGCCTCCCCCTGCCAGGACCGCGAGTTCAGCTTCCGCATGCCGTCGCCGACCTTGTCGAACGCGGTGTAGAAGTCGGCCAGGTGCTTGGCCGCCGCCCTGATCGCCTTCGGGTCGCCGTGGACCAGGTCCGACGCCAGGTCGGTGTCGCCGAGTTGCTTCTCGCCCGGCGTGGCACCGAGCTTCGAGGCGATCCGGTCACCGGCGTTCTCCACCACGACGGCGTAACGGTGGGCGCCGACCTGGTCCAGGCCCTCCCCGATGAGATCGGTGCCCTTGTCGACACCCTCGCCGACCAACTTCTTGCCCGCGTCGACCACATCGCCGACCTTGCCCAGCCCGGAGTTGACCAGATCGTCGAACCCCATCAGCCCGCGTCCCCGCCCTGTTGCTGCTCAGCCGTCTTCGCCCGCTCCTCCCGTGACGGGCCCAACGGGCCGTCGAGGATGTCGTTGTACTCGTCTCCGCTCAGCCCGGCCGCCGCCGCCACGTTCGCCTGGTTGAGGCCCATTGGGCCGATCGTGTGCGAGGTCATCACATCCCGCGCCGCGTCCTTGTAGGCCTGCTCGGTGTTGTCCATCGCCTTGGCCGCCGACTCGGTGCTGTAGTCCACACCGCCCGTGTACTCGTTGTTGCGCAGCAGGTCGCCCCAGCCCTGCTGCGCGACCTCGTCCTCCGACGCGTACGGGTTGCCGATGCCCGCGTTCACGGCGATCTTCATCGCGCCCTCGACGTACTGGTCCGTCTCGTAGAGAGTGCCGGCTGAAAGTCCTACGCCCGTCGCGAAGTTGTTGCCCTCGATCACCAGCGCGCGCACGCCCCACTCCCAGCGTTCGCAGAACGACGTGAAGTCCGACAGCAGACTCTCGTGGCCCAACTCCAGTCCGGACAAGCCGAGTTCGGCGAAGCCGCGGCCCGCCCCGGCCAGGCTGTCGACGCCCAGAGCCTTCAACTCGCCCAGCGCCAGCGTGATCCCCTGGGCGATCTCGTCGAGTCCGGCCGCCTTGATGTCCTCGCCGCTGCTCCCGCTCATGCCCGCGTCTCCCCGTCCCCGCTCGTCCCCGCCGCCTCCGCGTCCACGGCCGCCGCCTCCGGCACGATCCCCACCACCGGCGGAAACAGCACACCCTCGCCCTCGGTGCCCACATCCAGCGCCACTCCGCACGGCACACCCACAGCGGGCACCGCCGCGTCCAGCAACCTCGCTCCCAGCAGCCGCTGATACGGCCACTCCCGGCCGCCTTCGCCCCTCGCGATCGCGAACCGGGCCAGCGCCGACTCGTTCGAAAACGCGTAGATCCACCGGATACCGCCGAAATCGCCGGTCAAGGGGGAGTCGTCCGCGTCCGTGGGAACCAGTACCGCCGTACGACGGAACTCGCCCAGCAGCACCGCGAATTCGTGCCGCCCCCGCGCGACGACGTCGCTGTTCAGGGGCTCGGGTTCGATGATTGGAGCAGCGGGTGCCGACGCCTCGATCATCTCCGCGTAATCCAACAGCCGGGACCGTCGTATGCCTCCGGCCCCGCCGCCCGTTTCCGTGTCGCTTCCCCCGCGATCAGACATGGGCGAAATCACCACACCAGCACATCGCGTACGGCAACGCGGATACCCGCGACGGGTCCCGCCCTGCGCCGCAAAGGCCGTAGAACGGCATATTGCGCAGCCCTGTTGACAGCCTCGCGCGGGCTCATTCCTTGCCCACGGACAGCCTTCTCATCGTTCTCTTATGTCGGCCTTATGGCATCATCACGCGCTGTACCTAGCTTGCGGGCCATGTTCTTCACCTACCTGAGGCGCGAGTTGCGCCGCCGCAGAAAAGCGGCCCTCGTCGTCGCCTCCGGCCTCGCACTGGGCATTGCGCTGGTCATCGTGGTCAACTCCGTGTCCTCCGGCATGGGGAAGGCGCAGGACAAGGTCCTCCAGTCGCTGTACGGACTCGGCACGGACATGACCGTCACCAAGGCGGCCACGGCCAGCGCGAGCAGTTCGCAGCAGCCGCGGTTCCAGTTCGACGCCAACAACAACGACGACAGCAAGACGCAGAGCAGTGACCGCGTCATGGTCCAGGGCTTCACGACGCTGGCCTCCACCACCGTCACCAAGGTCGCGGGGCAGAAGGGGGTGTCCGACGCCGTCGGCGGGCTCAGCCTCAACGTTGTCAAGGTGGACGGCCAGTTCACCCGCGGCCAGTTCCAGCAGAACCAGGGGAGCGGTACCGGAGGTGGCGGCAACCGCGGCGGTGGCACCGGCGCGCCGCAGGGCGAAGTCACCGGTGGCGGCGCCAACTTCAACATCAACGCGTACACGGTGTACGGCACGGACGTCACCAAGCCCGCGCTCGGCCCGCTGACCTCCTCGAAGATCACCAGCGGCCGGACCTTCACCACCTCCGAGAGCAACGCGAAGGTCGTCGTCGCCGACTCGGCGTACGCCAAGGAGAAGAAGCTCAAGGTCGGGTCCACGGTCACGATCAAGAGCGTCAAGTACAAGGTCATCGGCATCGCGACCGCGACCAGCGGTGACGCCGCGGCCAACCTGTACATCCCGCTGACGCAGGCGCAGACCCTGAGCGGTGACAAGAACAAGGTCACCACGATCTACGTCAAGGCGACCGACTCCAAGCAGATCTCGGCCGTCAAGAAGACCATCACGAGCAATGTCTCGGGTACGACGGTCACCACCTCCGCCGACCTGGCGGACACCGTCTCCGGGTCCCTGTCCACCGCGTCCTCCCTCGCCACCAGCGTCGGCAAGTGGCTGTCGATCGCGGTCCTGATCGCCGCGTTCCTGGTCGCCGGTCTGCTCACCTCCTCCGCGGTCTCCCGCCGGGTGCGCGAGTTCGGCACGCTGAAGGCGCTCGGCTGGAAGTCGGGCCGGGTGACCCGGCAGGTGGTCGGCGAGGCCGTCGTCAACGGTCTGGTCGGTGGCGTCCTCGGTATCGCGCTCGGCCTGGCGGGCGCGTACGTCGTGACCGCGATCAGCCCGACCCTGTCGGCCTCCCTCGGCAACTCGGCCGGCGGCGGCGCCCGGGCGGGCGGCCCCGGCGGTGGCGGCGGCTTCGGCGGTCCCGGCCGGCAGGCCGCGGCCAAGACGCTCGATGTCGCGCTCACCGCGCCCGTCAACGCCACCACCATCGCCCTCGCGGTCGGCCTCGCCGTCGCCGGCGGCCTGATCGCCGGCGCCTTCGGCGGCTGGCGCGCCTCCCGGCTGCGCCCGGCGGACGCCCTGCGCCGCGTCGAGTAGCCCGCACCGGTACGGCAGTCACCGCCCGGCACTGGGGCCCGTCGCACCGGACGGGCCCCAACCCCCTTTACTTCTCCAGGAGTTGCACGATGTACGAACTCAGAGGCGTCACGAAGCTCTATTCGCGGGGCAAGGAAGTCGTCCACGCCCTCGACGGCATCGACCTGACCATCGGCGACGGCGACCGCCTCGTCATCCAAGGCCCCACCGGCGGCGGCAAGTCGACGCTGCTGCAGATGATCGGCGCCCTCGACCGGCCCAGCGCCGGCGAAATCGTCCTGGACGGCGTCGACTTGGCGAAGCTGTCCGAGGCCAAGCTCACCAAGGTGCGCAGCGAGAACATCGGATTCGTGTTCCAGTCCTTCAACCTGATCCCGACGCTCACCGCGCAGGAGAACGTCGAGACCGCCCTCGTACCGCTGGGCGTGAAGGCGAAGGAGCGGCGCCGGCGGGCCGCCGACGCGCTGGTGTCGGTCGGGCTCGGCGAGCGGCTCGGGCACCTGCCCGGCGAGATGTCCGGCGGCCAGCAGCAGCGTGTCGCCATCGCCCGCGCGCTCGTCAAGCAGCCCAAGGTGCTGCTGGCCGACGAGCCGACCGGCAACCTCGACGAGTCGATGCGCGACGAGATCATGGACGTACTGGAGCGCATGTGGAAGGAGCACGGGCTGACCTTCATCATGGTCACCCACGACTCCGCCATCGCGAAGAAGGCGCCGCGTCTCGCCACCATCCGCAAGGGCAAGATCACGGTGAAGGAGAACGCGGGGTCCAAGTAACTCCTGTGCTGTGCAAGGGAGTTCGGTGGGACAGGAGACTCCTTAGCGGAGTTCTCGCGGGCTGAACCCGGCGACTGGGTAACGGAGTTCACGCGGGCTCGTAACATTCTCCGGCCGCACTCCCTTACCCTCCTCTCATCTCTTGAGCGGTTGATCACCCCTCGGCATACTGCGTGTTCCGGGGGGTGTACGCGCAGGTGTGCGAATTGTCCCCCGGCCGGGCGAGTGGGGAAATTCGCCCGGTACCTGAGCTCCAGGGGGAGTTTTGCGCAGACAAGTGAAGAGAGCATGCGCGGCCGGTGTCGCCACGGCCGCCGCCGTCGCCCTCGCCGCAGGCATGACCAGCCCGGCGTCGGCGAAGTCCGAACAGGGCGCGCCGAGTACGACCGGCTCCGTGCTGCGTACGGCCGGTGCAGAGCGGGTCCGGCTGGCCGGCGAACATCATCTGACCCTGATCACCGGCGACCGCGTCACCGTCGACGCCAAGGGCCGGGTCGTGGGCCTGGAGCCCGCAAAGGGCCGTCAGCACATACCGGTTCAGGTGCGGAAGATCGCCGGGCACACGCTCGTCATACCCGCCGACGCCGCCCGCCTGGTCGCGAGCGGCAAGCTCGACCAGCGGCTCTTCGACATCACCGAACTCGACAAGTCCGCCGAGCGCGCCTCCCAGAAGACCGGCCTGAAGGTCATCGTCGGCTACCAGGGCGCCGCGACCGCCACCCGGGCCGACGTCCGCGACACGGGCACGCTGCGCCGGTCCCTGAAGACCCTGAACGCCGACGCCGTCCAGACCCCGCAGCAGGACGCCCCCGAACTGTGGGACGCCGTCACCAACGGCGACCGCACGGCCTCCGGGATCGCGCACGTCTGGCTCGACGGTGTCCGAAAGGCCAGCCTCGACAAGTCCGTGCCGCAGATCGGCGCCCCCAAGGCGTGGGCCGCCGGCTACACCGGCAAGGGCGTCAAGATCGCCGTACTGGACACCGGAGTCGATGCCGACCACCCGGACCTGAAGACGCAGGTCGTCGAGGCCAAGAACTTCTCGACCTCCACCGACACGAAGGACCGCGTCGGGCACGGCACGCATGTCGCGTCCATCGCGGCGGGTACCGGCGCGAAGTCGCACGGCAAGTACAAGGGTGTCGCGCCCGGCGCGAAGATCCTCAGCGGCAAGGTCCTCGACGACAGCGGCTCCGGTGACGACTCCGGCATCCTCGCCGGCATGGAGTGGGCGGCCCAGCAGGGCGCCGACATCGTCAACCTGAGCCTCGGCGGCCAGGACACCCCGGGCATCGACCCGTTGGAGGCGGAGGTCAACAAGCTCTCCGCCGAGAAGGGCATCCTCTTCGCCATCGCGGCCGGCAACGAGGGCCCGGAGTCGATCGGTTCGCCCGGCAGCGCGGACGCGGCCATCACCGTCGGAGCCGTCGACGGCAACGACAAGCTCGCCGACTTCTCCTCCACCGGCCCGCGCCTCGGCGACGGCGCCATCAAGCCGGACGTCACCGCGCCCGGCGTCGACATCACGGCAGCCGCCGCGCCCGGCAGCCTCATCGACCAGGAGGTCGGCGAGAACCCGCCCGGCTACCTGACCATTTCGGGTACGTCGATGGCGACCCCGCACGTCGCGGGCGCCGCCGCCCTCCTCAAGCAGGAGCACCCCACGTGGGGCTACGCCGAGTTGAAGGGCGCGCTGACCGGGTCCGCGAAGGGCGGCAACTACACGCCGTTCCAGCAGGGTTCGGGCCGTATCGCCGTCGACAGGGCCATCAAGCAGAACGTGATCGCCGACCCGGTCTCCGAGAGCTTCGGCGTCCAGCAGTGGCCGCACACGGACGACACCCCGGTCACCAAGCAGGTCACCTACCGCAACCTCGGCACCAAGGACGTCACCCTCGGCCTCGCGGTGGCGGCCACCGACCCCAAGGGCCACACGGCCCCTTCGGGCTTCTTCAAGCTGGGCACCACGAAGGTGACCGTTCCGGCCGGCGGCAAGGCCTCGGTGGGCCTGACCGTCAACACCAAGCTCGGCGGCACGCTCGACGGCGCCTACTCCGCGTATGTGACGGCCACGGGCGGCGGGCAGAGCGTCCGTACGGCCGCGGCCGTGGTGCGCGAGGTGCAGTCGTACGACCTGACACTGAAGTTCGTCAACCGTGACGGCACCCCGGCCACCTACTACGACGCCTCGGTGGCAGGTGTCTCCGGCCTCGGCAACGGCGAGTTCTTCAGCCCTTACGACGCCTCGGGCACCGTCAAGGTCCGTGTCCCCAAGGGCGGTTACGTCCTCGACACCGGGATCTTCGTGGACCCGGAGGACGCCACCAAGGGTGCCGACTGGCTCGCCCGGCCCAAGCTGGACATCAGCAAGGACACCACGGTGACCGTCGACGCCCGCACGACGAAGCCGGTCGACATCACGGTGCCCGGCACCGGCGTCAAGTCGGTCTTCGCGTCACCGGGCTACCTGGTCGAGACGGACGACGGGGGCGCCTCCTTCGGCTGGCTCCTGGAGACGTACGACAATTTCCGTACCGCGCACCTCGGTCCGCAGATCACCGACGGTTCGCTGACGGAGCAGTGGGACGCACACTTCGTCAAGGGCACCGACGAGCAGTACGACACCACGACCGCGGCCAAGGTCAAGCAGCTCGCCACCGGCTACACCAAGCACTACAAGGCGACCGAACTCGCCACGGTGAAGGCCCACATGGGTGCCGCGGCGAGCGGCAAGACGGGTGTGGTCTCCGCGTTCGGCTTTCTGCCCGACGGCATCGGCGGCTCCGCCACCGGCGTCCAGCAGAAGCTGCCCGGCACCCGCACTCTGTACGTCTCCACCATCAACGGGGCGCAGTGGGGGCTGGAGTTCGAGCAGGACGGCGGGCTCGACGCGGACGGCTTCCCGATCCCGGAGGCCTACTACACCCTGAACGACCTGCAGACCTTCAAGGCCGGCCGGACCTACTCCAAGACCTTCAACACGGCGGTCTTCGGCCCCCATCTCACCGCCGACTACGGCGTGTTCCGCAGCGGCAACGAGATCTCCGGGCTGGTGCCGCTGTTCGCCGACTCCCAGGGCAACCCGGGCTCGTCGACGTTCACCTCGGTCAACACGACCCTCTACCGCAACGGCAGCAAGGTCGGTTCCAACAAGGACCCGCTGTTCGGCGAGGCCTCGTTCAAGGTCCCGGCCGCCAACGCCTCGTACAAGCTGACCACTTCGGTCATCCGCAGCGTCAAGGTGGCCGCCGCCTCCACCCGGATCGACGCGAGCTGGACGTTCTCCTCGAAGAAGCCGTCCGGTTCCACCGTCGCCCAACTCCCGGTCTCCACGGCCCGTTTCCACGCGGTCACCGGCCCGGACAGCCGCGTCGAGGCCGGCAAGAAGGTGACCTTCCCCGTCACCGTCGAGGGCGCGGCAGCCGGCCGCAACCTCAAGTCGCTCGGCGTGTGGGTGTCGTACGACTACGGCCAGACCTGGAAGAAGCTCACCGTCGTCAACGGCAGGATCACGGTGACCAACCCGGCGAAGGGCAAGGCCATTTCCTTCCACGCGAAGATCGCCGACAAGAAGGGCAACAAGTCGACGATCTCGATCTACAACGCGTACTACGCCAAGTGAGCCACTAAGCGCTTCGCTGGATGTGCGTTAGAGGTCGGTTTTCGGCCGCAGCGCCGTCGTGGCTGGTCGCGCAGTTCCCCGCGCCCCTTTGGGGCGCTGCCGAACCGCAGTCGACTTCACCAGGTCCGCTTAGTACCCGAGTGGACGGCCTGAGTAGGCCGACAGCGAACGGCCCGCCGGAAGTGCAGCTTCCGGCGGGCCCTTCGTGCTTCTGTGACCCCATGACAGCCCAGAGCGTCGAGTACATCCGGTACCGCATCCCCGAGCAGCGGTCGGCGCAGTTTCTGGCCGCCTACACCCGTGCCGCACGCCAACTGGCCGCGGCCCCGCAGTGCGTGGCGTACGAACTGTCCCGCTGCGAGGAGGACCCCGAGCACTTCGTGCTCCGCATCACCTGGACGTCCACCGAGGCACATCTGGAGGGTTTCCGCAGGTCGGACCTGTTCCCGCCGTTCCTCGCCGAGATCGGCCCGTACGTGGAGGACATCGAGGAGATGCGCCACTACCGGCCGACCGACGTGCGGGGCGACGGGTCCGCCGTCCCCACCCTGTACGACTGGGCGGGCGGCGCGGAGGCCTTCTCCCGGCTGACCGAGGTCTTCTACGACAAGGTGCTCAAGGACGACCTCCTCGCCCCCCTCTTCGCCGACCTCGCGCCCGAGCACGCCGCGCACGTCGCCCTCTGGGTGGCCGAGGTCTTCGGCGGCCCGGCGGCCTACTCCGAGACCAGGGGCGGCCACGGCCACATGGTCGCCAGACACTTCGGCAAGCACATCACCGAGCCCCAGCGCCGCCGTTGGGTCAATCTCGTCCAGGACGCGGCGGACGACGCCGGCCTGCCGACGGACGCGGAGTTCCGCTCGGCGTTCGTCGCGTATGTGGAGTGGGGCACGCGGCTGGCCGTGTACTTCTCCGGCCCGGACGCCCAGCCGCCGGCGGAACAGCCGGTGCCGCGCTGGAGCTGGGGATCGATGCCGCCGTATCAGGGGTGACCGCGCCGTACCGGGGGACCATAGGGTCAGCCCATGACCGCCGCCGTCACCGCCATGATCACCGCCGTCGTCGGTGTGCTCGGGACGCTCTTCGCGCCCGTTCTCAGTCAGCGCCTCACGGCTCGGCAGCGCGCCGAGGATGCCCAAGTTGCCGAGCGCAGGCGGCTGTTCGAGGAGCGCCGGGACGCGTACACGGCGATGAACCGTTCCTCGCGCCAGTTCCACGAACTCCTCAAGGACGCCCTGCACCGCATCCGCGACGGCGTCTACACGGAACTGGAACGCGACCAGCTGGAAGAGGCGCGCCGCGAATACCGGGACCGCTACGCCGAGGCGCAGATGGTCGTGCCCGAGCGCGTCCTGGACGCGTCGCGTGCGGTGAACGAGGTTCTCGCGGACATCGACGCCGCCGTCAAGCGGCTCGATCGGGGGCTGGCCCAGGACAGCGAGAGCGCTGAGCAGACCCTGCTCGACCTGAAGGAGGTCGTGCCCCGGCTGTCCGCGATGCGGCAGCTGATGCGTGCCGACCTCGGTGTCACGGAGTGAGCCCGGGACGGTCGGCCGACGCCCCCGCCCGGGTCGCGTCCGTGCCCCAACTCGCCAGCAGGCGAAGGGCGTCGGCGGACGGGGAGCCGGGCTCCGCATGATAGGTGATCAGGGCCTGCTCGGTGCCGTCCGACAGTTGGAAACCCTCGAAGTGCAGGGTGAGGTCACCGACCAGGGGGTGGAGCAGGCGCTTGACGCCGTAGGTCTTCTCCTTGACGTCGTGGGTCGCCCACAGCCGCCTGAACTCCTCGCTCTTCACGGAGAGTTCGCCCACCAGAGCGGACAGCCGCGGGTCGTCCGGATGACAGCCCGCGTCCATCCGCAGCATGCTGACGATGTCCGCCGCCTTCTGCTCCCACTCCACGAACAGATCCCGGTACTCGGGTCGCAGGAACACCAGCCGCGCCCAGTTCCGATCCTGCGGCGGCAGCTCGGACCAGTCGCCGAAGACGGCCGCGGCCATCCGGTTCCACACCAGGATGTCCGTCCGGCGGCCCGTGATGTACGCCGGAACCGTGTCGATCGTGTCGAGCAGTTGCCGCAGCGGCACCCGCACATGCTGGGCCGGGGCCGAGGACTTCTTCTTGTGCTGCTTCGGCTTCGCCAGGTGGGTGAGGTGCGAGGACTCGGCATCCGAGAGGCGCAGGGCGCGGGCGATCGCGTCCAGGACCTCCGCCGACACGTTCCGGCCGTTGCCCTGTTCCAGGCGCGTGTAGTACGCCACCGACACCCCCGCCAGCTGCGCCAGCTCCTCGCGCCGCAGCCCGGGCACCCTGCGGTGCCGCCCGAAGTCCGGCAGCCCGACGTCCTCCGGCTTCAGCCGGGCCCGCCGGGTGCGCAGGAACTCGCTGAGCTCGGCACGCCGGTCCAGCGGCCGGCCGGGGTCCAGGGGCTCGGCGGCGGATTCGGGCTGTTCGTCCATGCGCTCCAGTATTCCCGGTCGTACGTCCATGAGCCTGACCTCGCTGGTGGTAGGCACAGCGGACGTACGCAGAAGCGTGGCCTGGGTGGCCTCCGGATGTTCGGGCAGGCTGTTCAGCGTGTCCGGCCGGAAGGCAGCCGGGCGCACATCCCCTCTTAGGAGTGTTCCGGCATGACCACAGTCGCCGCTTACGCAGCCCCCGCCTCCAAGGCTCCCCTGGAGCGCACCACGATCGAGCGCCGGGCGGTCCGCGAGTTCGACGTCCTGATCGACATCAAGTTCGCCGGTATCTGCCACTCGGACATCCACCAGGCCCGCGAGGGCTGGGGCGAGGCGATCTTCCCGATGGTGCCCGGCCACGAGATCGCCGGCATCGTCTCCGAGGTCGGCCCGGGTGTCACCAAGTTCCGGGTGGGCGACCGGGTGGGCGTCGGCTGCATGGTCGACTCCTGCCGCGAGTGCGACAACTGCAAGGCCGGCCTGGAGCAGTACTGCACCGGCGGCAACGTCGGCACGTACAACGCGCTCGACAAGGACGGCGAGCCCACCTACGGCGGCTACGCCGAGAAGATCGTCGTCGACGAGAACTTCGTCGTCGGTATCCCCGAGGGCATCTCCCTCGACGTGGCCGCCCCGCTGCTCTGCGCCGGCATCACCACCTACTCCCCGCTGAAGCACTGGAACGCCGGCCCCGGCAAGAAGGTCGCGATCGTCGGCATGGGCGGCCTCGGCCACATGGGCGTCAAGATCGCGCACGCGCTCGGCGCGGACGTCACCGTCCTCTCGCAGACCCTGAGCAAGAAGGAGGACGGCCTCAAGCTCGGCGCCGACCACTACTACGCGACCAGCGACCCCAAGACCTTCGAGGAACTGCGCGGCAGCCTCGACCTGATCATCTCCACCGTGTCGGCGCCGCTCGACCTCGGCGCGTACCTCTCGCTGCTGAAGACGGACGGCGCGCTGGTCAACGTGGGCGCCCCCGAGGAGCCCGTCTCCCTCAACCTGTTCTCCGTGATCGGCGGCCGCAAGACCCTAGCCGGTTCCGGCATCGGCGGCATCCGGGAGACCCAGGAGATGCTGGACTTCTGCGCGGAGCACGGTTTCGGCGCCGAGATCGAGCTGATCTCCGCGGACCAGATCAACGAGGCGTACGAACGGGTGCTGTCGAGTGACGTCCGCTACCGCTTCGTGATCGACACCGCCACGATCTGACTGCGTCGCTTCTAAGCGGACCTGGTGAAGTCGACTGCGGTTCGGCAGCGCCCCAAAGGGGCGCGGGGAACTGCGCGACCAGCCACGACGGCGCTGCGGCCGA
>NZ_JBFAJD010000068.1:0-31633 GCF_040655035.1 Streptomyces sp. NPDC050549 | reverse complement strand
CCATCGACCGCACCACCTACAAGGCCACCATCAGCGTCACCATGCTCACGAGCAGCCCTTGACACCACCGAACCCGCCCTAACTGAACGGCGTTGCCTCTAGAACCCAAGTTGTTGGGTGGGGCCAAGACTCATCGGTGAAGCCACCAAGGCATCGGTGGCGTTGGTCAAGACTTCAAGCCCGGTTTCAACAGCCGCTCACGCGCCTGAGCCAGGCGGACGCGCAGTACATCGCCTTTCACCTCTTGCAGGCCGCCCCTCGTCAGCTTGTAGACCCACGGGCCCGGGATGTCGGCGAGGGGTTCAAGCTGGGTGTAGAGCTCTCGAAAGTGGGCAATTCGCAGCCGGGTGGGGGTGTTGTTGTCAGCAAAGACGAGATACCGAGCCGAGTGATTGATGATCGCTTCGAGTTCTAGCAGGTTGCTGAGGATGCGCTGGTCTGCCCCAACGCAGATCCGGCCGGCGGCGCTTGCGTCCGCTATCCACTGCTCGTCCAAGACCGCCTCAGCGGGTATGACGCCGTAGAGATCGCCGATGGTCTGAACGTCTGGGCACAGCGCCCGAGCGGCTTCTGCGAACCGCTTTGCGTTCGTGCTCCGATCCAGGAACAGACGCAATCCCCCCGCTGTGGTCATGCAGCCTCGCGTTCGATCCGTTCCTGTACCTCGTCGACCTGATCTACTGACAGCCCATAGTCGTCAGCGACGTCCTGGACGGACTCGCCCGCGCGCAGGTCACGCTGCACCACGTACAGGGGGGTACCGGTCTTGGTGAAGAACGGTTGGCCGAAGTTCACTCCCGGCAACACCGTGATGTCCGCGACCTCGTAACCGGGAAGATCAATTTTTCGGGCGTACTCGTTGCCTGAGTCATCGTATTCGAGCCGGGTGAGGTATCGGTCGATCACCTCACGGAAGACGTACTGACCATCCTTAAGAACGATCAGCTTGCGTGTCTCCCGCTTGTCGTCGCCTCCCAGATCGTCGCCGATCTCGTACAGCAGCTGAGCTCCCGCCACGTACAGCCTGCGTGAAGCGAGGGCGTGCTGGACTCCAAGCTGCTGCCGGACGAGCTCAAGCGCCGGCCTGATCTTCTGCAGCGGCACGTCCGCTCGACGCAGCGCGGACAGGAACATACCCTCCGCCAGACCGATGAATGGGATCGACGGATGCGGCGAATGAGGGGAACCCAAGTAAGTGATCAAGGGTTCACCAAACACGTCTGGGCGGTCCAGGAACTTGTTGTGGTAGCCCCTGGCCCATCTACGCAAGGTCGAGGGTGCCATGTCCAGGTAGCCAGCGGCCTCGGCCTGCGTATACAGCGGCACGCTGAAGCGCACTTCTTCACTGCTGCCAGCCACGGCTACCACCTCCTCTCCCCAGTCTCCCAGCCCCGAGCGCAGGACGATACACAGCCGTCGCGGCGTGTGCAGAGCTATGCGTAAACAGAAGCCCCCGCCCGGCTACGACGACCGAGCGGGGGCGGCAGTATGTTCACGGCACGGTCGATCAGGCTCGCTGAACTCGTGAATCGGCGCAGCTTTACATCCGTGGACAGTCGAGGGCTCGTCTTGGCGCGGGCTGTGGAACCCAGTAGCGGGTAGGCAGGCTTATTCTCCGTACTCCCTCAGCAGCTTGTTCAGATGCCGGATCTTGTCGACGTCCGTCTTCGGCAGGGGATCACTGCTGTTGAAGTGCATGACGTTGTTGCGGATCCGGCGAATCTCCTCCAGCCGCGCAATGAACACCTTGCGGTCGAGTGGCCATCCGAGCTGCTGCCACAGTCCCGGGTTCTCCAGAACCCGCTGGTAGTCGCCGACCGTCATGTCCCCGAAAGAGGCGATGCGTTCACCCGCGGGGTCGCACAGGCCGGTGACCTCGGACAGGGTGAAGGCCCCCGCGATGACCTGTCGCAGTCGGCGGTCCATTTCGCCGATCAGGAGGAAGTGCCCGGCCAGTTCGCCGTAGGCCTGGGCGACGTCGGCGGCGGTGACGATCCCGGCGATCGCGTTGTGCTGATCCCTGACGAGTACGAAGTCGTGCTCGACCAGCGTGGGCAGGACGTCGATCAGGTCGTGGTCGTAGCGGACGTCGCGTGCGTCCACGATCGCCTGGGAGAGGTGGGCGCCGGGGTCGGCATGGCGGGCGCGCGCTATGGACTTCCACGAGACGGATCCCCGCAGGTTGTGCGGACCGGCGAGGACGGGCAATTGGGAGAAGTCGTGGAGGACCATCAGCGTGATGACCTCCTCGAACGTGGCCGTCGGCTTGACACTGACGATGCCGGCGAGGGCGGACGGCAGGGTGCCGACGGTCAATCCCGTCTCGCGTGAATCCAGCTCTTGGGACACTCCGGCCAGCGTCGCGGGCGTCACTGGCGATCCGGCGAGGGGAATGTCTTCGGTCTGCTCTTCCGCAGCCTTGACCAGTCGGACTGTCGCGGTCAGGGACACCTTGTCGAATTCGGGCGAGGTGATCAGGCTGTGGTTGGCAAGTTCGGCCTGGATCTGGTCGTTGACGGCGCCTCGGCCCGTCGCGCCCCACCAGGCCAGCAACTCCTGAACTGAGAGAGACAACGGACTCCCTGTCTCTGCCCATTCACGTGCTTCCTTCAGCCGCGCGTGCCGCTCCCTGGGCGACACGGATGTCTGCTGGTGCTCCTTCTCCGGTGCCGTAGGGTCGGCCTCCTCGGCCGCCCTGTCGAGCAGTTCCTGACGCAACTGTGTGAGGTATCTGCCGTCGTCGACCTGCCACGCCTCCCAGCCGTCGAACGTTCCGTTCCCGACGGCGACCATGGCGGCCTTGGAAGGCGAACGGAACTCCTCCCCGTCTGAAAGCCGAATCCATCCCCGGTGTGTGACCGCGGCCTCGTGTGACTCGCCGACGCGGGGTCGGACGAACCGCAGCCGCGCGCCTTCCTTGAGCAGTCCGCTGCCGAGCAGGTCGGCGATGGTCACCCGCCGACCGTCGAGCAGGTAGCGGGCGCGGGACTGTGCCTCTGCGGGACCGGTGGCGGAATCAGACATGTCACCTAAGCCTTGCTGCTGGAGGGGAAAGGGGGAGCTGGGAGAAGGCGCCCGCGAGGGCGTCGAACTTGGGCAGGGCGCGGCGGTAGTCGCCATCGAGAAGGCGGACCGTGGCACGCTCCATGCACAGGCCGAGCTGCCGAGCGCCGCGGCGGTCGGCTCGACAATGTCGCTGAGGTCCTCGGCAGTGTGGGAGAACCGCTCCTCCACGAGCAGAACGTCTTTGTGCGCCTGCCTGATGTTCTCGCGGAGCCTGGCGGGATCCCTGATGCTGACGCAGCACAATGCGCTCCTGGAGGACGGGTCAGGAAGCGGAACCGTCGAGGCCGAGGCGGATCACCGCGAGTGCCTCGGCGATCTCGACGGTCGTCTCGTCGGCGGGGCCGAACACCATGCACATGTCCTGATGGAGCGGTTCGAGGACCTGCCGGGCTTCGACGGCCCGGCCCTGGGCGAGCAGCAGCATCCCGATGTTGTGCCGCAGTTCCACTGCTTCCTCGCTCACGTCGCTGTCGACGGCCCGAACGACGTTCAGCACGCCCTGGAGCGCGGCGAGCGCGTCGGTGACCTGGCCGAGTTCGGCGCGGCACCGGGCCGCCTGGGCGCGGCAGGCGCGGGTCTGCTCGCTGGTGGGTCCGGCGATGCGGGCGTACGCGTCGGCGAGGGCGTCGAACTCGGGCAGGGCGGCCCGGTAGTCGCCGCCGAGGAGGCGGATCGCCGCTCGCTGGCGGCGCAGCGCCAGAACCTGCTTGCTCTCGGAGCCGAGGGCTTGGGCCGCGGGTTCGATGACCTCGCCGAGTACCTCGGCGGCCTGCGCGAACCGCTCCTCTTCCAGCAGGGCGTCGGAGTGGGCGTACGCCTCTTTGATGTACTCGCGCAGCTGGGCGGGGACGGGCGGCTGGGCCCCCGGGAGGACGGCTGTCGGCGTCGAACCGCCGGGTGCGGGGGCCTGGGCGCGGGCGCGGGGCGCGAAAGGATGACGGAATACGCCTGTCGGGTCGGGTGTGCCGGCCGGCCCGGCATCGGATGTGCCGGTTTCTTCGCCTGGTGGCGGGAGGAACGGCAGCAGGCGCGCGTACACCTCCTGCGTGTCGGCGGGCCGCGCCTCGGGCGCCTTGCGCAGCAGGTGCAGGACCAGCTCCTCCAGCGCCTGGGGGACGTCGGGCCGCAGCTGTCGAAGCGGGGTGGGGGCGGCGTTGACGTGCTGGTACATCAGCAGGTACTCGTTCTCCGCCTCGAACGCGAGGCGCCCGCTGAGGAGTTCGTGCAGCACACAACCGAGCGCGTACAGGTCGGTCTGCGGGGTGATGCGTCCGCCGCGGACCTGCTCGGGCGACATGTACTGGTGGGTGCCGATGGGGCTGCCGGTGGCGGTCAGTTTGGTGACGTCGGTGCGCAGAATCGCCGCGATGCCGAAGTCGAGGACCTTCACGGTGCCGTCGCGTGCGACGAGGATGTTGCCCGGCTTGAGGTCCCGGTGGATGACCGGCACGTCGTGCGCGTACGACAGCACGGTCGCGATCTGCGCGGCGACGGCGGCCGCCCAGCTGACCGGCAGCGGCCGGCCGGGGTCGAGGTAGGCGGACAGCGGTACGCCGTCGACGAGCTCCATCACCAGGAACAGCCGCTCGTAGGACGCGTCGAGCACCGCGTCGTACACCTGCGGCACGCCGGGGTGCTGGATGCGCGCGGTGATGCGGGCTTCGCGGCGGAACCGCTTGGCGAACTCCTCGGCCAGCTGTGGGGAGGTGACCGACGCCTGCCGGATGAGCTTCACCGCGACGGGCCGGTCGAGCACGGCATCGTAGCCGCGCCACACGTCGCCCATGCCGCCGTGGCTGAGCTCCTCCAGGAGTTCGTAACGGTCGGAGATCGCCTCCTGCGGCACCTTGCCCCCGGGTGTGCGTGATGAACAGTCACGGTCAGGGGTCAAGTGTGGCCGCTGCGTCAATCTGCCGTCCAGCGGTCGCGGCGCGACAGGGGCTCGGGCACGGCGGTGGACGACGGGCGGGAGGGTGCGGCGGCCGGTTGGCCACCCGTCGGCAGGACGTACTCCGCACCGTATGAACCGTCCGTTCGTCATCGCCGGGGAGCCCGGTCGCACTGGCGGCTGGGCACCCGCGTCTTGCACGGTTGGCCGAGACAAAGAACCCCCCGCTCCGACGAGCCGGAGGCCGACCGCCGGATCAGATCCAGGTCACTTGGCGAACGTATACGCACTCGTGCCGGGGAACGATGAGGTAGACGAGGAATCCGCTGTCGATATGTGCGGTATCTCCCTTCGGACCCAGCCCTTCGTACTGGGTTCCGTCGAGGTAGAAGGCCGCAGCAGCCCGCACCAGCTCGTCAGCCCTTTTCTCGACCTCGGCGACGAACGCCGGCGGTGCTCCGCCGATGACGTACGCCTCGCTGGGGTCGTACTCCCACCTCCACGTCACTCGGACACCTCTTGCGTCGCCATATCCTCGACGGCACGCAGCTCGTCCATGGCGGATCGGAATGCGGGGTCGTCCTTGCTGGTCGTGCCGTGGATCGTGGCGAGAGCATGGCTACGGCGTGCGGAGAGATCGGGGCGACGCTCGATCTCCACCTGAGAGGCCCAGTGGGTCAGCCAGTGCTGAAGGTGCCCGATCCTGCTGGTCCGAATGGCGGCGGCGAGTGCTTCTTCCTTGTGCTTTTCCATCTCGTCCAGGCGGTGAGGAGCGATCCGGGCGAGCGCCACACGGACGGCGTCGGGGGTACGTTCGGGGCGCGGGAGCAGCTCCGCGCCATGGTCCGACTGTGTGCTCACAATGTCCTCCAAAGGGTGGCCCGGTCAGCATATCCAGCCGAGGCGTACGAGTCGGACGTCATCATCCGGGCCCTCCTCGCCGTGGATCATCCGCCAGGCGGCCTTGCGGGCGCCGCGGTCCGGGGCGAGCTCGGCGACGATCAGCGTTCAACGCGTGGTGCGTGTCGACGTGTCGAAGTCGTAGAGGATGCCCCACACGTCGAGCCGCTGCCCGGCAAGCCGCCGGGCGAGCCACGTGCCGCGCGGGGGAGCTGAACTTCCGCACCGTGCACCCTGGTTGCCGCCGCTCGGTCGTGGACCGCGCATCGCGGTCTCATCCGGGAGCGAGACGGGCAGCCGAGCGCCACGCGTACGAGAAGGGTGCCAGCCGGATACAGACCTGAGGTCGCCGATCAGATACGGGCCTGAGGTCAAGGAGCAGCGGCGGATGTGGGTCAGTGGCGCCCAGGGACGAACCCTCCGGGCGCCGCCGGCCTCAAGGCCGAATACCTCTATGTCGTCACGCCCGGTCGGTCGCGATGATGCCGACGCATTCTTCGAGCGCGGCATGCAACGGCGTTACGCAGGCGGCGAGTTCGGCGTCCGAGGCCTTCCCCACCTCCAGTACGGCGCCGACGATCGTCACCAGGACGGCGGCGGCCTTCAGGGCGTGCGCGTCGGCCAGCTCCTCAAGACGACCGCCGGGGCGCGTGACCGCGAAGGCCTCCTTGCCGGTTTCCGGGTCGACGCCGGGGCTGCGCAGACGAGACGCATTCGTACTCATACGGCGACTTCCCACGGAACCGGAACGTAGTCCTGCCCCAGCGTCGCCAGGACCGCCGCCCGGCGCCGCTCCCGCTGAAGGCGGGGTCGGGCATGTTCGTCCCGCTCGCGTTCCCATTCGACGACGTACGGGCGGACCAGGGGCATGCCGTCGACGGTGATGACGTCCGCCGGGTACGGGCACGTGGCTCTGACGGTCACCCGCAGGCGTGGGCCGGGTTCGCCGTACTGACCGCCGACCAGACCATCTGAGCCCTACGGTCGTAACCCCCATGGGTGCCCAGTCCGACAGGTGGCCTGTCACCCACATCTTGCACGGTTAGACAAGTTCAGTTGTCCGGCTTGTCCCCGGAGTCGGACGGGGTAGACGTCGGCAAGGAATCCTCCTCCCGGAGCAGTTCGATCACGCCGATCACGTCATCGTCCTGCGCGGGGTCGGCGTCGCCGTAGTGCGGGTCACCGGCCAGGTCGCCGCCCGACTTCTCGATCAGGAAGCGTTCGCGATACGCGTCGCGCGCCGAAACAGCGATGCGATCGATGTGCCTGTAGCTCAGCCCTGCGCCGACAGCCATCCCGGCGATGGGCACGAACTGCCCGAGCTTCTTCTTTGTCAGCTGCTGCGTAAAGTTCGCTGCGAAGGCCTGGGCGATCTTGGTAAGAACCTTCTCGTTCAACTTGGCCCAAGGAGCGTTCCTTGCCAGCAACTGGGTGAGTTGGGACAGTTCGCGGTACGCGGCCGTCTTCGCCGATGTGCCCGTGGCCATTCCCAGAGCAATCACGGACATCACGAAGAGTTCCTCTTCGGGATCGCTCGGGCAGTAGCCGTAATAGAGAGCTGTGGCGGCGACCGTTCGCGTGGCGAGGGCGAGCATCATCGCGGTGTCGGCGAGCATCGCCCCGGCTACGGTCCCCAGTCCGGGTGCGGCGCCCGCACCCGCGCCCGCGATCGTTCCGGCGCCGACGAGCACCTCTCCGCCGGTCACGGCCGCAGCGGATCCGAGGCCGGTTGCCGCTGCCGAGAGCGCGTGGCCGTACCGAACCAAGTTGTGCCTCGCGACCTCATCAACGACGCGCAGGTCGAGCTCACGGATCTCGTCCAACCCGGCGATGTCGTGGCCGGAACGTCGATACTGCTCAACAACACGTTTCTTGCTCACTGTCCGGCCTGCGGTGTCTCCCACAACCTTGCCGAGACCCTTTGCGGCTCCGCCGTAGGTGGCAGCCACTTTTTCGGCGCCCGGGGTGTTCATCGCCTTCTGGCCGAGCGAAGCGAGTCGGTCCCGGGCCGACTGCGGAAGTAGGTTCCTCACCTGCTTGTTGAGGGCATCCGCCTTTCGCCTCTGGAGTCGGTCCCACTCCCGCTGTTCGTAGGCAGAGAGAATCATGTCGTCACCTCAGTGTCCGAGTGCTTGCAAGCAGTCCGGCAGTTCGGATCGCGGCCATCCGGGCGGTGGGCGACTCTGGCCGAGAACCACGTGGACGGCGTCGGGGTTAGGTTCGGGGCGCCAACCAACTCCGGGACGCGGTCCGACTGTGTGCTCGCGATGTCCTTCAACGGGCGCCCCAGCCGGCACATCCAGCCAGGGCCTACACATCAGACCCTGTCGTCCAGGCCCTCCTCGCGGCGGATCATCCGCCAGGCGGCCTTGCGGGCGCTGCGGTCCAGGCTGGACTTGAAGCCCTTGTCGGGGCCGAAGTACTGGCGGCCCATGCCCGCGATGGTGTCGATGTGGTCGGCCATCTTGTCCGCGAAGACGTTGTCGAAGACGAGGCCGAAGTTGTCCTCGTCGTTGACGACGGCCGCAGCCCGCACCTTCGGGTCGGCCTTGGCCTCCTCGAACGGGCGGATGACGTCCTGCTCGGTGAACTCGGTGCCGAAGCGTTCGTTGAACTTGTCGATCAACTGCGAGAGCAGCGACTTCTCCGCTTCCTTCGCACCGCCCGAGCCGTCGCCGAAGCCCTGCATCATCGTCGGTCCCTCGGCAGTGAGGGAGACGTCGTACTCGCCGGTCTTCTCCACCCGCATATGGCTGAGGTCGATCTCGCCTATGTCCACGCCGCCGTCCGCGCGGCGCGGCAGCCGGTTGAGAAGGTAGCGGCCGTAGAGGTGCAGCCGTTCCAGGTCGGCATCCCGGTAGGGGACGATCTGCGCGAGGAAGCCGTACTTCCTGACGTAGTCATTGAGGTCGGCGCGGAAGCCCTCCGCCGTCTCCTGGTCGTCCTCGTCCTCGCTTTCGAGCAGGGGCGTGAAACGGGCGACGGCGGGCGAGAGCAGCCGGTACAGCTCGGCGTGCAGCTTCTCCCACTTGGACTGTGAGCCTGCCGCCTTCTCCTTGGCGGCAAAGTACGCGGCGGCGAACTCGTCCATCTCCTGCCCGGACAGGATCGGCGCCTGCATGACCCGGCTCTGCGCGGTGTAAAGCAGGTTGGGGTCGGAGGGAAGGGTGTTCGCCTCCTCGAAGTACGGGCGGAAGGAGTCCTGTATGTCCTCGGCGTCGTTGACGAAGTCCAGGACCGCCAGGTCCGCCTGGGACTTGCGCTCGGCGGTCCGGTTCAGCCGGGACAGGGTCTGTACGGCGGAGATGCCGGTCAGGGTTTTGTTGACGTACATCGTCGTCAGCAGCGGCTGGTCGAAGCCGGTCTGGTACTTCTCCGCCACGACCAGGATCCTGTACTCGCGCTGGCCCGCACCGCCGGTTCGGGCGGCCTTGTCGTCGGCACGCGTGTACGCGAACGCCTTCGGCAGCGCGCTCTCCGACAGCCCGCCGTTCTCCTTCGGCTCGGTGGTCTCCTCACCGTCGACGGTGAGCGAGCCGGAGAAGGCGACGAGGACACCCAGGTCGGGGTACTTGGTGTCGTAGTCCCGGTCCTTGATGTAGCTCTTGATCGCGCGCGCCATCTGTACGGCGGACTGCCGCGAGGCCGTCACCACCATCGACTTGGCCCGCCCACCGAGACGGCCCCGGCTGTGCGCCACGAAGTGCTCCACGATCACTTGGGCGTGCTGGGCGACCGTCGAGTCATGGGTGAGCGCGTACCGGGCGAGCAGGCCGTTCGCCTTCGACGGGTCAACCTCCCGCTCGTCGGGGTTCTGGTTCACCAGCTTCCAGTACGTGTTGTACGTGACGTAGTTGCGCAGCGGGTCGAGGATGAAGCCCTCCTCGATCGCCTGCCGCATGGAGTACGTGTGGAAGGGCCGGTACGTCGCCTTGCCATCGATGTCCTGGAGCGTGCCGAAGAGTTCGAGGGTCTTGGCCTTCGGCGTGGCGGTGAACGCGAAGTAGGAGAGGTTCGCGGCGCGGGAACGCTGCTCGGCCCTTTTCTTGAGCTGCTTGTCGAGGGTGGCGGCCTTGACCGTGGTCGCGCCCGCGTCGTCCGAGTCGGCGTCCAGGCCAAGGTCACGCAGAGCGGCCCGTACGTCCTTGGCGGCGTCGCCGGACTGCGAGGAGTGCGCCTCGTCCACGACGATCGCGAAGTGGCTGCCCCGAATCTCGGTTGGGTTGCGCTCGATATACGAGATCAGCGCAGGGAAGGAGTGCAGCGTGACGGTGACGATTTTCCCTGTGTCGCGGGAGAGAGCCTTGGCGAGCTGCTCGCCCTTCGCCCCGTACTTCTCGTCGATCTTCACGACCAGGCCTGCGGTCTGCTCAAAATTGCCGACCGTTTCCCGGAGTTGGGCGTCCAGGTTGCGACGGTCGGTGATAACGATGACCTTGTCGAAGACCGGCACGCCGGGCTTGAGGCCCTTGGCGATGGCCTCGGCGTCGAGTTCGCGGGGGTCGGTCGGGGTGTGCAGATCACTGAGGCGGTGCGCGAGCCAGCCGATGGTGTTCGACTTGCCCGAGCCGGCCGAGGCCATGACCAGGTAGTCGTGTCCCGCGCCGTGCGTTGCGGCGTGCGCGGTGAGCTTCTTAACCGCGTCCCACTGCTGGAACCGGGGGAAGACCATCGTCTTCGTCGTGCCGCCGCCCGGCGTCTTGCTCTTGTGCAGGTGTACGAACCGCTGGAGCAGGTCCAGCCAGTTGTCCGGCTGCCAGACCTTCTCCCAGAGGTACGAGGTCGCGTACGTACCGAAGGCGGTCGGGTCCGGGTTGCCGGCGCCGCCGGGCTGACCGGGGCCGTTGGAGCCGGTGTTGAAGGGCAGGAAGCGGGTGTTCTTGCCCTTGAGTTGAGTGGCGACGAAGACCAGGTCCGGGTCGACGGCGAAGTTCGCGACGACGCGGCGCGTGAAGATCAGCTCGGTGGGGTCGCGGTCGGCGCGGTACTGCTCCTTGGCGTGCTCCACCCCCTGCTTGGTCAGCGGGTTCTTCAACTCGGCCGTGGCGACGGGGATTCCGTTAAGGAACAGGGCGAGGTCGAGCTTGTTGCCCCAGTCGGCCTGCTTCGTCGCGTACACGAGTTCGCGGACGACGGTGAGGCGGTTGGCCCGGTAGCCGTCGAGGACGGAGTCGTGGGCGACGAGGTTGGGCTTGAAGTACGCGACGCGGAGCAGGACACCCCGGTCCTTGACACCGTTGCGGAGGACATCGAGGAGCCCGTTGGTGGCGATGGCCTGGTCAAGGCGGCTGGCGAAACCGCGCTGGGCCTCGTCCAAGTCGCTGCCGTAGACGGTGAGCAGTTCGTGCCACTCGTCGGGCTGGGTCGCCCCGATGAAGGTGAACAACTCGTTGGTGTCCAGGCCGAGATCGGCCCGGTAGTCCTGCGGCCGTGCCTCGCGCCAGCCGCGCTCGACCATGGCGGCGACGATGGCGTCACCGAAGGCGGACTCCGTGTGGATGGGGCTCATGGCTACGCGGTGACTCCGTCCGTTACGTTGCGCCCGCTGGCGGTGGATACGTCGAACTGGCCGGTTACGGCGGCGGTGATCAGGGCTTGGCGGCGTTCGACAAGCAACTCCAGGAACTGCGCTGCTCGATGTTGCAGAACTCGTGATTTCGCCACCTGTGAATCGAGGATTGCAAGCGTCGAATCCTGCTTCCCCCTATCAACAAGAGGAACAAGCAGATTCCCGTACTTCTCGGCATTGACGTTCTGAATTGTAGCCTGGATGGCACCTTCGCTGACTTGCTGCCAATACGTCGCGGTCTGGCAGAAATGCCAAATAAGTCGCGGCAGGATGAGATTGCTGTTTACGCGGGCCCTGATCAGATAACCGGCATGTGCAGCCGGGCCATGCTGTGATCCGTAGACGAAGCTCTTTCCCACTGTTGCCCCACTACGCACGAAGAGAAGGTCTCCGTCGCTCAACATGTAATTTCGAGCAACGTCAGGCGGTAGCGAAGCGAACGTCTCATCGCGTAGCGTGCCGTCGTTGGCAATGTCCGTCGTCCGAATGTATCGAGGCCAGTCTCGCCGATTGTGTTCAGTTGACTCATTTGCGCCATACGACATTGGAACGGTCAACAGGCGCTTCAGGCGCACACTACTAGAAGAGGCACTGGAGAGTGTCAGCTCAATGGCCACCCCTTCGCGCTCTTTCAAGCGTTCGATCAGCAGAACCAGGATTCTGGCCAACTCGTCCAACCGCGAAGTCTCGGCGTCGAGGAAGTCGGCGATGCGGAGCTGCTCACCCAGAGGCGGAAGCGGCAGAGGGAAACTCTGGATCTTGCTGCTATTGGTGGAAGCCAGGTTTGTGGTTTTCGTGCCGGTGCTCTCGAAATAGTGGCGGCCGTAAAGAGACTGGGTCACGTAGGCGAGGAAGCGGCCACTGAGTCGCTGTGCATCGGGGCGGACCGCGAAGATGTGGTTCTGGTGCAGGCACCGGTCAAGTTCGCCCTGCCAGACCGTCCCACGGCCCAGCTTGTCCAAGTCCCCTCCTTCGGTCATCAGGACGTCACCTGGACGAAGTGTGCTGCGTTGGGCCACACTTCGAGGCACAGTGATCTCGGTGACCGATTCGAGGTCGAGGCTCCCTGCTTGGACATTGGCGACACGCAAGTACGGACTGGTGACGACGTCACCTGTTACGTCCCGTTTGGCATCGACGGTCAGTCCGTTCTGCAAGCGCGCGACATATCCGAGGCGTACAAGTTCGTAGGTGTCAGAGGGTTTGGGGGAAGGCGGTGTGACGGCCGAGTTGTTCACGGGGTCACTTCCCCGAGCAGGCCCTGAATCTCCGCCTCCAGCGACTTCAACTCCGCGTCGATCTCCACCAACGGCCTCGGCGGTTTGTACACGTAGAAGTGCCGCGTGAACGGGATCTCATAGCCGATCTTCGTCTTCGTATGGTCGATCCACGCGTCCGGCACGTGCGGCAGCACCTCACGCTTCAGGTACTCCTCGACGTCCTCTCCCAACGGCACGTTCTCGAAGTCCCGCAGGTCCGCGTCCGGCTCCGGCGCGCCCTTGATCTTCTGGACCTCGCCCTCCGGGTCCCGTACCCCGATCGTCTCCCGTACCGCCTTCGCGAACGGCGCTCCCGACGGCCACGTCAGCCCGGCCGCGACCACCGCGTCCTTGAGCTCGATGAACGCGTCGGACTTCGTCGTCCAGGACGAGCCGAGCAACGTACGCACCGCCGCGACGAACTCCTCGCTCCGCTCCAGCCTCACCACCGGCTTGGCCTCCGCCAGCGCCACCAACGTCTCCTCCGTGACCTCGAAGCGGAGCTTCAGCGGGCGTTCGACGGTGATGCGCTGGTAGCCGAAGTCCTCGTTCGCGAAGACTTTGACCTTGCCGTGCAGCGGGTGCTCGGGGTCCTTCGCGACCTGAGCGGCCTCCGCGTACAGCCGGGTGACGTCGCCGATGTGATCGGGGCGGCCGTTCGTCCCATCGCCGAGTTCCTTGCGCTTGTCGCCGAGCGACTTGCGCATTTTCTGCCACTGGTCGCGCGCGTCCAGCAGGACGACCTTGCCCTTGTGGTCGGCGTCCTTGCGGTTGGTGAGGATCCAGAAGTACGTGGAGATGCCGGTGTTGTAGAAGAGCTGGTCCGGGAGGGCGACGATCGCCTCCAGCCAGTCGTTCTCCAGGATCCAGCGACGGATCTGGGACTCGCCGGACTCGGCCGCGCCCGTGAACAACGGGGAGCCGTTGAAGACGATGGCGATGCGGGAGCCGCCCCCGCCGTTCACGTCCACCGGCTTCATCTTCGAGATCATGTGCTGGAGGAAGAGCAGCGAGCCGTCGTTGATGCGCGGCAGGCCCGCGCCGAAGCGGCCGGCGTCGCCGAGCGACGTGTGCTCGTACTCGACCTCCTCCTTGACCTTCTTCCACTCCACGCCGAACGGTGGGTTGGCGAGGATGTAGTCGAACTTGCGGCGGGCGTGGCCGTCGTCGGAAAAGGAGTTGCCGAAGCGGATGTTCTCCGGGTCCTGGCCCTTGATCATGAGGTCGGAGCGGCAGATCGCCCAGGACTCGGGGTTGAGCTCCTGTCCGTACACCTCGACCGTGGCGTCCGGGTTGAGGGCCTTGATGCGGTCGTCGGCGGCGCTGAGCATGCCGCCCGTGCCGCAGGCCGGGTCCATGACCGTGCGGACGACGCCCGGCACGGTGAGGGCGTCCGCGTCGGGCGCCACCAGCAGGTTGACCATCAGCTTGATGACCTCGCGCGGGGTGAAGTGCTCACCCGCGGTCTCGTTCGACTGCTCGGCGAAGCGGCGGATCAACTCCTCGAAGATGTAGCCCATGTTGTGGTTGGGCACGACATCGGGGTGCAGGTCCAGGTCGGTGAACCTGCCGATGATCTGGTAGAGCAGGTTCGCGCCGTCCAGCTTCCTGACCTGCTGGTTGAACTCGTACTTGTCGAGGACCTCGCGGGCGTTGTCGGAGAAGGCGCCGACGTAGATCTGCAGGTTCTTGGCCGCGTTCTGCGGGTCAGCCGCGATCTTCCGCAGCGTGAGGTCGCTCTTGTTGTAGAAGGAGTTGCCCGAGGCCTTGCGCAGGAAGTGGTCGGTGTCGATCTCCTGGCCCGCGAACCTGGCGACGGTCTCGACGACCTTGTCGCGCGTCGGCTCCAGGACGCACTCCAGGCGGCGCAGCACGGTGAACGGCAGGATGACCTTGCCGTAGTCGGACTGTCGGTAGTCACCGCGCAGAAGATCGGCGACGGACCAGGCGTGGTTCGCCAGCTCCGTGTGCTTGCTGATGTTCAAGAGGTCCCGGCTTCCTTCCGAAGAGCGCCGTCCGGGCGGGGGACGGCAGGTATCCAGTGTGGTCGTGTGCGGTGGGACGTGTAGGGCGTTTCAGGCGGAACGGCTGTCCGGGCCGTCCGGTGGCAGGAGTACGCCAGCGGTGAGGCCGGTGGTCAGCACAGCCGTGGTGTCGGCGGCGAGGTCGGCGGTCCGGCGGACGGCGGCGCGCAGCTCGTACACGCGGCGGAAGGCCTCCCCGTAGCGCCGCTGTTCCTCCAGGGGCAGCAGCGGTACGCGCAGGCGGCCAGGTGTGATGTGCACGAGGCTGCTGCCGGTGGAGGCGGAGGCGATGTTGTCCTCGGCGCCGAGGAACCCGGCCAGGAACCACGGGTCGAGGCGGGCCGGGTCGGGGCGCAGGAGGTGGATGTGCTGGCCGAGCAGGGCTCCGGCGTCCTGGTCGTCCGCGACCCGGGTCATCGCGGACCCGTCACCGCCGCCCGCGAGGGCGCGTACGAGCACGTCCCCGGCGGCGACGGGTTGCACCGCGTCGGCGTGGAGGTCGACAGCCCCGCCGGATGGGGGGTTTCCGGCAGAGATGTCCCGGGCGGTGAGAACCGGCCGGTCCACGGTGGGGGCGGCGGGGCCCTTGGAGCCTCGGGTCCCGGGTGTCGCCGCCCGCAGCACGGTCAGGGCCCCGCCGCGCGCCAGGTCGGAGACGGTCGCCGTACGCCACTCGCGGGCTGAGGCCCCGGACGACTGCCCCCCGCCGAAAGCGGAGGCGGCTGCCAAAGCGGCGACCTGCTCTGCCAGTTGATCGTGCAGTTCGTGGACGCGCCGGATCAGGGCGGCCGGGTCGATGTCGGCCGCGGTCGCCCGGACATGGCGGGCTGGGGTGACGTCGACGACGTCGTCGAGGAGGTCGACAAGCGGCACCGCGCGGGCGACGCCGGGCTCGTCGGCGTAGGTGTCGGGGGCGGTGGTGAACGCGGCCCACTGGGCGAGGACGCGGTCGGTCAGCCCCGCCCACTCGAAGGAGGAGGAAGAAGAGGTGGGGGCAGAGGAGGCGGCGGAAGGCGGGGAGCCGGCTCGGCGGGGGCGTGAGCCGCCGCGGGTACCGGCGCCAGCCGTGTCGGTGGCGGACGACGTGCCCGTGGCGCCGTCCCGCTGCTCGCCCTCCCCGTCGACGAACAGCACCGTCGTACGGTCCGTGCCGCCCGGCTCGGGGCGTTGGAACACCCAGATCTGTAGGCCGATGTGGAGCGGATACGCGGCACGCGCGGGAAGCGAGACGACGGCGCGCAGGGCCCCGCCGCGGATGAGTTCCGCACGGACGCGGCGGCCGGAGGAGCGGAAGGCCAGCGCGGGCGGCAGCAGCATGACCGCGTGACCGCCGGGCTCCAGGTGTGCGAGGGCGTGTTGCACCCAGGCCAGCTCGGACTCGAAGCGCGGCGGGAGTCCGTACGCCCACCTCGGGTCGTAGGCCAGCTCGTCGTGACCCCAGTCGCGGTCGGCGAACGGCGGGTTGCACAGGACGGCGTCCACGGTGACGTCGGGGAAGGCGTCGGCGCGCAGGCTGTCGCCGACGCGGATCGCCGTCTCGGCCTCGGGTGCGGCGATCAGCAGCCGGACCGCGGTGCGTTGGCCCTGGACGGGGAGCGAGTCCTGCCCGAACAGCGCCTGTGCGCCCTGTCGGGCGGCGGCGGCCAGGAGCGTGCCGCTGCCGCAGGCGGGGTCGAGGACGCGGGACACGTCGGCGGGCAGGAGCCGTGCCATGAGCAGGGCCAGGGCCTCGGGGGTCTGGTAGACGCCGCTGGCGGCACCCTCGTCCAGTTCGCGTTCGGCGAGGACGTCGACGGCGGCCTGTGCCCCTGCCTCACGGACGCAATCCAGCAGCGCGCGGACCGCGCCCGCGTCGTCCGGGCCGTAGCGGACCGGCTCGGCCGCGGGCACAGCCGCAGGGAGCTGGGCTGCGGCCTTCTCCGCTCGGGCAAGCAGCTGGTCGTCGGGCACGGTGGCGAGTTCGGCCAGTTCCTCCTGCGTGCGGCGAGACGCGGCAGCCACCAGGGGGAACAGCCGCGCGGCCACTCCCGAGCCGGGGCCCAGCAGCCGTAGCTCCGTGCGCAGTTCCTCGGTCGGCGAGGCGGTGGAGGTGTGCCCGCGTCGGCGCAGCCACGCCTGGACGGCCGGCAGGTCGTAGAGCGGGCTGGTTTCCGTGCCTGCGCTGGGTGCCGGGAAGTCGTCGTGGCGGCGGCGCCAGTTGCTGACGGTGGCGCGTGTGACCCCTGCGATGCGGGAGATCTCGGCGGCTGTCACGTGTGCGGAGCGCGCCGGTCGGGCTGGTGGCTGCTGGGGCATGGCGTGGAGTTCCGCACCTCTCGGGCCAGTCGGACAGGGACAGTTAACACGTTACTACACCCATCAAGCTCGTCAAGTTGTTTGACGATGCTTTCAGTGTTGTGCTTATCTAGTCACGCTTCCGAATGGAAGCATGGACGGCGCCTCCGCAACCGCACCGTGAAGCGTCCTGGCGCCGAACCGCGCCACGCATCCGACCTCTCCCGGTCCCTTTTCATCGCAACGCCACACCTCGGGGCCGCCCACCCCACGTCCATTCCGCACCGCAGTCGCCACCCACCGCACACACGGGAGGAACCCACATGACCGTGACGGAACAGCCCCGGCAGAACGCGCACCACCCCACCGACCTCGCCCGTCCGGCCCCGGCCGACCAGCCCGTGCCCGTGGCCGGTCTGGTGGAAGCCCGCCTGTCGGAGGAGGCGCTCACCGAGCCCGTGAAGGTGCTCCTGAAAGAGGCCCTGGGCGACGGCGAGCCCCAGGGGACGTCCCCTATCGGCCGGATCTACCTCGAGTCCGTCGCCGTAGCCCGGTTCCGCGGCATCGGACCGCGCGCCTGGCTCAAGCTCAGCCCGAGACCCGGCGTGAACCTGGTCGTGGGCCGCAACGGCTCCGGCAAGTCCAGCATCGCCGAGGGCATCGAGACGGCCTTCACCGGCGTGAACATGCGCTGGCAGGGACAGCACGCGACGCACAGCAGCAACTGGCGCAACCTCCACGACACCGACGGCAGGCCAGAGATCGAGGTGAAGCTCGCCATCGAGGGCGACACCGGCCGCAGCACACTCACCCGCACCTGGGAGGGCGACGACTTCGACGACTCCCAGGCCGAGCTCAAGCGGCCCGGACACGGTCGCGCACCCCTCGACCAGGTGGACTGGAAGCAGGCCCTGCGGGACTTCCGGCCCTTCCTGTCGTACGTCGATCTCGACCGCATGATCAGTGGCAAGCCCTCCGAGATGTACGACGCCATCGCCACCATCCTCGGCCTGGGGCAGCTCAGCGCCGCCGACGGCCGGCTCCGCCAGGAGGCCAAGGCACTCGAAGACGCGGAGAAGATGGCGAAGGCGGAGCTGCCGGGCCTCAAGGAAGCCCTGTACGAGTTGGAGGACGACGAGCGCGCGGTCCAGGCACTCGTCGCCGTCGACACGACGGGAACGCCTGACTTCGAGACCATTGAAGCCCTGGTCACCGGTCTGCCCGCCGACACGGACGATGGCCTGCTCGCCCGGCTGCGCGCCGAGGCAGAGGTGCGGGGACCCGAGATGGCGCAGGTCCGCACGACCGTGGACCGCCTGCGCAGGGCTCTCGCCGACGTGGAAGATCTGCGCGGCACCGGCACCGAGGACGCCCTGCAGCGTGCGGAACTCCTCGAACGGGCCGTGGCGCACAACGACCGTCACCCCGACGCTGCCTCCTGCCCCGTGTGCAGGACCGACGGAATGCTGGACGCGGCATGGGCTGCGGACGCCATCGCCCAGATCGCCGCACTGCGGCAGGAGGCGGAGGCAGCCGCGGGCGCGCGCAGCGAACTCCGGTCGGCCGCGCGGAACGTGCAGGACCTCGTTCACACGCCCCCGCGGATCCCCGCCGCCCTCGCCGACCCGTGGCGCGCCTGGACCGCCTGCCGGACCATCAGCGATCCCGACGAACTCGCCCGGCACGCCGACGAGGCCGCCGCGACGCTGGCCGATGCCTGCGCCGCGGTCAAGGAGAACGCCCTCAGGGAGCTGGAGAAGCGGGACGAACGCTGGCGCGGGCTCGTCACCCGCCTGGCGGGCTGGGCGGAAAGGGCCCGTGCTGTTGAGGCGAGCAAACCTCGGCTGCGGGACATCAGGAAGGCGAGCACCTGGATCAAGGCGCTGGCCGCCGAGTTGCGGGAACAGCGGATGGAAGGCTTCGCCGACCAGTCGCAGCGGATCTGGGAGCGGCTCCGCCAGGAGAGCAACATCGACCTCACGGCCGTGAGCCTGAAGGGCAGCGAGAAGGCCACTGTCCGCAAGCTCGTCATGGACGTCTCCGTCGACGGCCAGGAGGCCTCGGCTCTCAGCGTCATGAGCCAGGGCGAGCAGCACTCCCTCGCGCTGTCCCTGTTCCTGCCTGTGGCCGCCACCGCCGACAGCCCGTTCGGCTTCATCGTCATCGATGACCCCGTACAGTCCATGGACCCCGCCAAGGTCAACGGACTCGCCCAGGTCCTGCACGAGCTCGGCGAGCACCGGCAGGTCGTCGTGTTCACCCACGACACCCGGCTCCAGCGGGCGTTCACCAGCCAGGAGCTGCCGGTGACGGTGTTCGAGGTCGAGCGGGCCGAGTCGTCCAAGGTGAAGGTCAAGCCGGTGACCGACCCGGTACGGCAGGCGCTCGACGACGCGCGGGCCATCGCCAGTACCAGTGACCTGCCAACGGCGGCACGGACCCACGTGCTGCCCAGCCTGTGCCGTATCGCCCTGGAGAACGCCTTCCTTGAGGCCGCCTGGATCCGGCACCACCGCTCCGGCGCGCCCGAGAACGAGCTGCAGGCCGCCGTCGGCAGCGCCGACAAGCTCATGAAGGTCGCGGCGCTGGCCCTGTTCGGCGACGCCGGGCGAACCGGCGACGTCTACCGGGAACTGCGCACCCGTTGCGGACCGCGTGCGGTGGACCTCCTCAAACAGTGCCAGGACGGCGCCCACGCTGCGGGAGCACAGATCACCGACCCCCACCGCTTCGTGGACGACATCGAGAACATGGCGCAGAAGGTGCGCAAGCCGGAGGTGACCCCGTGATGAGCACTCCCACCACCTCGGTCGAAGAGCTCCTGCTGACGGCCGATCAGCTGCTTGCCGCCCGCACGGGCGCCACGGCCGCCGGCCGCCACCGCGGAGCCTCCCTCGCTCTTCGGACCGCCCTGGAGATCTCCATCGACCGTGTACTCGACGCTGCGGTGCCAGGGCTCGCCGACACCACGATGCGGGCCAAGATGCTGTGCCTCCACTGCTACACCGCGGCGGAGACCGCTCGCCGCACCAATGCCGTCTGGTCCCACCTCTGCCTGGGGTGCCATTACCACCAGTACGAGATCGGTCCCACGCACGACCAGGTCCACACCTGGCGGACGGAGGTCGGCGAGCTGGTCGGGACGTTGACCCCCTGACTCGATGAAGCTGGAGGTACCGACTCGTCGCATCGCGTGCCTCAACTCGTTGTTGTGGTGCCGGTGTTGACGCTTCCGGGCGGGGGGTGTCGGCGTACTCGGGCATGTAGTCATCCGGGTACGGACGAACGCGCTCAGCGCCCGACGTGTGCGATGGCTGGAAGCGCTGCTACATAGTCCAGAGATGCAGAGGGGTCTCCGTGGCGGAGACGGTCTACCAGGTGCCGTAGTAACGGCTGAGCAGCGTCACGTCGACCGCGGTCTCGATGCCGTGCTTCCACTCTGGGTCAGCAGCCTTCCGCAGACCCACTGACCGCGACCACGGGCCGACCCCAACAGAATTGTCTCCTCGGTCCAGTCCAGCTGTCGCACCCTACAAAGCGTCCGCGCACACCCCGTGCGTCCCTTGGGGCCGTTTCCTGTACGGGCCGTTTCTCCCGCACCCCGGTCGGGCGGCAGCCCCGTGACCCCGAGGGTCACGCAGCACCCTGATCGCCTGCCACGACCGCAGGGCACGACTGCCCACTTTGCCCGGAATTCCATGGTCGCCCGAAAAGAAAGAGCCAGCTCGCAGGGCTGGCCGGCGATTCACTTTGGCGCTACACCCATGGGTTCGAACCTGAGACCTACGCATTACCAATACACAAGGCGATCTCGGCCCCATCTGGGCCTCAAACCCGCCTCACGAGGCAGTGGTTTAGACCACTAGAAGGTCAAGGAAAATAAAAAACCCCAGGTCAGATGCCTAACCTGGGGTGTACCTTGGAGCCCCCTGTCGGATTCGAACCGACGACCTACGCATTACAAGTGCGTTGCTCTGGCCAACTGAGCTAAGGAGGCCTGCACGAGTGTGATGCGGATGTGCCCGGCGTAGCCGAGTCGTGCGCGATCACGTGCCTGGTGCAGTGTACCCAGGTCCCCGCCGCCCCCTGTCGAAAATTTCCGCGAAGTTCACATGGCCTCGGGTACTGACAGACCGGGCAAACGCCAGGTACCGTCCGTACCCAGTTCACTCGCGTGGACTACACCACCACCTTCCTACAACGGATCGTCCGGCACGTTCCTGCCGGTAGAAGGGGGCCTTCACCATGGCCACTGTTTCGTTCGACAAGGCGACCCGGATCTACCCGGGCACCGAGAAGCCCGCCGTCGATGGTCTGGAGATCGAGGTCGGGGACGGCGAGTTCCTCGTCCTCGTCGGTCCGTCCGGCTGTGGCAAGTCCACCTCGCTCCGCATGCTCGCGGGGCTCGAGGACGTCAACGCGGGCGCCATCCGCATCGGTGACCGCGACGTCACGCACCTGCCGCCGAAGGACCGGGACATCGCCATGGTGTTCCAGAACTACGCGCTGTACCCGCACATGACGGTCGCCGACAACATGGGCTTCGCGCTCAAGATCGCCGGCGTCAACAAGGCCGAGATCCGCCAGAAGGTGGAGGACGCGGCGAAGATCCTCGACCTCACGGACTACCTCAGCCGCAAGCCGAAGGCACTCTCCGGCGGTCAGCGCCAGCGTGTCGCGATGGGTCGCGCCATCGTGCGTGAGCCCCAGGTCTTCCTCATGGACGAGCCGCTGTCGAACCTCGACGCCAAGCTCCGTGTCTCGACCCGTACGCAGATCGCCTCGCTGCAGCGCCGTCTCGGCATCACCACCGTCTACGTCACCCACGACCAGGTCGAGGCCATGACGATGGGCGACCGGGTGGCCGTACTGAAGGACGGTCTGCTCCAGCAGGTCGACAGCCCCCGCAGCATGTACGACCGCCCCAAGAACCTGTTCGTGGCCGGCTTCATCGGCTCCCCCGCCATGAACCTGATCGAGGTCCCGATCACCGACGGCGGTGTGAAGTTCGGCAACTCGGTCGTCCCCGTCAACCGCGAGGCGCTCAAGGCCGCCACCGACAAGGGTGACCGTACGGTCACCGTCGGCGTCCGCCCCGAGCACTTCGACATCGACGAGCACAACGGCGAGGCCGCGAAGTCCCTCACCAAGGACTCCGAGGACGCCCCGGCCGGTCTCGCGGTCTCCGTGAACGTCGTGGAGGAGCTGGGCGCCGACGGTTACGTCTACGGCAGCGCCAAGGTCGGCGACGACCTGAAGGACCTGGTCGTCCGCGTCAGCGGCCGTTCGGTGCCGGAGAAGGGCTCGACGCTGCACGTGGTGCCGCGTCCGGGCGAGCTGCACGTGTTCTCGACCTCCACGGGCGAGCGTCTCACCGACTGATCACACGTCCACAGGAGGGGCCCCGCGGTGATCCGCGGGGCCCTTTCCCGTTTCCGGTCCACGTCGGCCGACCGATATGACAAATACCCCGGCAGACCCGTCATTTCGAGCGGTGTTCGTCAACGCCCTACCCAATTCGAGGCACCAATCCATCCCCCGAATTGGTGACTAAATGTCGCCAAATCATTACCGGGCGCTACCCTCACACGCGTGAAGCACTCCAATAACCAACAGCCGCGACGCGGCCGGGGCCCCGCCCGCCGGGTCGGCCGCACCCTCGCCCTCGTCCTGCCCGTCATGATGGTGCTCTCCGGGACCCTCGCGGTCACCCGGGTCAACTGGTCGGGGAGCCCCTCCAGTTCGATGCTCACCGCGACGGACGTCACGGCGGCCGGAGCCTCCTCGCGGGCCGCCGCACGCGCCCCGCAGGACGTCCTGCGCGACCAGCTCATGACCGAGCTGCAGGACAAGAACCCAGGCGTCGTCCTGACCCACCTCCAGGAGGCGGTGAACGGCCACCCGTCGCTCGCCACGCACTGCACCTCCATCGCCCGCGCACTGGGCCGCGCAGCGGTCCGTATCTACGGCGCGGCACGCGCCCAGTCCTACGCCCGCCCCGTGTGCGACACCGCGTTCGCCTCCGGGGTCATGGCCGCGCACAGCTGACCGGAGCCGGCGCCCGGAGTAGGAGGTCGGTAACGGCTGATTAAGGAACGGTTGCAGCCGAAAAATGCGGTGGGGCCGCCACGTACAGTTCGGGTCATGACCGATCCGAACGCCGCGTCGCGCCCCACCCAAGCCGTGATCCTGGCCGGTGGCCAGGGATCCCGGCTGCGCCCCTACACCGACGACCGGCCCAAGCCGATGGTCGAGATCCCCGGCACCGGGACGCCGATCATCGGCCATCAGCTCGTCTGGCTCGCCGAGGAGGGCGTGACCGACGTCGTCGTGAGCTGCGGGCATCTCGCCGAGGTGCTGCAGGACTGGCTGAAAAAAGCCGATCTGCCCGTCGAGGTGACCACGGTCGTCGAAACGGAGCCGCTGGGCCGCGGCGGCGGCCTCAAGTACGCCGCCGCGCATCTGCCCCGCCCGGACAGCCCCTGGTACGCCACCAACGGCGACATCTGGACCCGCTTCTCGCTGCGCGACATGGCGGACTTCCACACCGAGCGCGACGCCGTCGCGACGATCGCGCTGGCCCGGCCGCGGATCCCCTGGGGGGCCGTGCAGACGGACGACTTCGGGCGTGTCACGGACTTCATCGAGTCGCCGCCGACGCAGTTCGCGATCAACGCGGGGGTGTACGTCTTCTCGCCCGAGTTCGCGGGGTTGTTGCCGGAGCGGGGGGATCACGAGCGGACGACTTTCCCGCACCTCGCGCGTGAGTTGCGGTTGGCCGGGTTCCCGATTCCGCAGGGGGCGTACTGGCGGGCCATCGATACCGCGAAGGATCTGCGGGAAGCCGCCAAGGAGCTTGCCGCGCTGGGTCGTTGAGCGCGGGCCGGTGGGGGCTGGTCGCGCCCGCGCGGCGGAGCCGCATATTTGTTTGCACAGCCCCGCGCCCCCGAAGGACGAAACCGCAGAGGGCCCGCACCGAAAAGTGCGGGCCCTCTTCCTGTGTGTCAGCCGGTGGGCGACTGCTTCAACAAGCCGTCCACCGGCCCAGCTACCCCAACAGGCCGCCCACCAGGCCCGGCTGGCCGGAGGAGGACGAACCCCCGGTGCTGGAGCCGCCACTTGAGCCGGTGCCGCCGGTCGTGCCGCCGCCCGACGTGGGGCCGGAGGTCGTGCTGGGGGCCTGTCCGGCCGGGGAGGAGTGCTGGGGCTGGGTGCGGCCCGCGGTGCCCTGGGTCTGGCTGGGGGCGCCGCCGGTGGCCGTACCGGTCGACGAGTGGGTCGCGCCCGGGCTCGTCGCGGCGTGCGACGGGCTGGCCGAAGTGGCCTTCTGGGACGGCGAGTTGGCCGCCGAGGGGCTGCTGCTGCGGCTCTTGGTCGGTTCCCCGGGGAGCGGGGCGCCGGGGAGTTCGTTGCGCGGGGCCTCGCCGGGGCCGGGGACGACCACGCGGCTGGAGTCGCGCACCGCGCCGCCGAGGAGCGAGCCGATGAGCAGGGTGAGGCCGATGGAGACCGCCGTGACCAGGGCGCCTCGGCGCAGGACGTAGCGGCGCAGTTCCCAGATGTCGGCGCGGGGACCGAGGCGGCGCCAGGCGCTGCCCGCGAGGCGGCCGTCGACGGAGTAGACGGGGGCGCCGGCGATGATCAGCGGGGACCAGGCGGCGAGGTAGATGATGTCGGGGGCGTCGTAGGCGGGAACGGTCTTCCAGCTGACGGTGACGATGAGCGCTGCGGAGAGCAGCGCGCCGCCGACCGCCGCAACCCGCTGCCAGAGGCCGAGGATCGTCAGGACGCCCACGATGACCTGGGCGAAGGCGATGACGAGCCCGGAGCCGACGGGGTGCTGGAGGGCGAACTGCCGTAGTGGCTCGGCGACTTCCCAGGGGTGCAGGGTGTTGAGCCACTTCACCATGGAGCCGCGTTTGCCGCCGTCGAAGTACACGGGGTCGCACAGCTTGCCCATGCCGGCGTAGATGGAGATGAAGCCGAGGAAGATACGGAGAGGGAGCAGGACGACGCCGAGGTTCATCCGGCGGCCGGGGTAATAGGCGTGCCGTACCGGGTCGTTGGGGTGCCGCCCGGTGCGCCGCTCGCGCTCGCCGTCCGCCTCGAAGTCCTCGAACTCCCCGTCTCCGTAGGCGGGTTCGTCGTAGGCGCTGCCCACGGTCCGCATCTGCGGCAGGAGTCGGTTCTCGCCGGTGTCGTGGGCGTGGCCGCGCTGGGCGCCGACGATGGGGGTTTCGAGGGTCTGCGCGGTCAGGTCGCCGTCGTAACCGCCGTCCGCGATACGGGGGATGACCTGCGTGGCGCCGGCGTCGCCGGACGGTTGCTCGCCGTGGCGGACGCCGCTGCCCCGCACGGCCTGGAGGAGCCGGTGGGCGCCGGTGTCGTCCGGGGCGGACCTGCCGCTCCAGACGACGGGCCTGCGGCGCGCGGCACCGGCCGCGGGCATCCGGGCGGTGTCCTCGGCGGTACTCAACTGCCGTGCGAGGCGCGGGTTTTGGGTGCGCGTCGAGGCGCCCAGCTGCACGCGGAAACTCGCATGGTTGACGATGACCTGGGCCGGATCGCTCGGCACCTTCACCATGCTCAGCGCGGGAGCGTCGTCCAATCCGGACTGGAATCCGGACGAGCGGTCCCCCGTGGGTGTGCGGGGTGTTCTGGTGTCCACACTCATCTAACCGAGTGACGTGTGTTTAGGACACTGCTTTGACTTGGCGGATGTGTCCGGACAGCGTCAAGCTCGCCCTCGGCCGCCAGATTGCCCCGAGTGGGTGACCGCGCCGAACGTCCGTTCAGCTACGGCGACGGGCCGCCTCGTAGAGCACGATTCCGGCCGCCACACCCGCGTTCAGCGACTCCGCGCCACCCGGCATCGGAATCCGCACCCGGTAGTCGCAGGTCTCGCCGACGAGGCGGGACAGGCCCTTGCCCTCGCTGCCCACGACGATGACCACCGGGCCTTCCAGGGCGGGGAGTTCGCCGACCTCGGCCTCTCCGTCGGCGGCCAGGCCGACGACCGCGATACCGGCCTTCTTGTACGCCTCAAGGGCGCGCGTCAGGTTCGTGGCGCGGGCGACGGGCGTACGGGCCGCCGTACCGGCCGACGTCTTCCAGGCACCCGCGGTCATGCCGGCCGCACGCCGCTCGGGAACGAGGACGCCATGGCCGCCGAACGCGGAGACGGAGCGGACGATCGCGCCGAGGTTGCGCGGGTCGGTCACCCCGTCGAGGGCGACGATCAGCGGGTCCTCGCCCTTGTCGTAGGCCGCGTTGGCGAGGTCCTCGGCGTGTGCGTACTCGTACGGCGGGACCTGGAGGACCAGGCCCTGGTGGTTGAGGCCGTTGGTCATGCGGTCCAGCTCGGGGCGCGGGGCCTCCATGAGGTGGACGCCGCCGCGCTCGGCGACCAGCTGGAGCGCCTCGCGCACCCGCTCGTCGTTGTCGATGAACTGCTGGACGTAGAGCGTGACCGCCGGAACGCCCTCGCGCAGCGCCTCCACGACCGGGTTGCGGCCGACGACCATCTCGGACGTGCCCTTGCCGCCGCGTCCGCGCGCGACCGGGCGGCGCTGGACCTGCTTGGCCTTGGCGTTGGCGATGCGGTTCTTCTTGTGACCCTTGCGTGCCTCGGCGGGCGGGGTGGGACCCTTGCCTTCCAGGCCCCGGCGCCGCTGGCCGCCACTGCCGACCTGCGCGCCCTTCTTGCCGGACATGCGGCGGTTGTTGGCTGCCATGACCTACCTGTCTGTGCGATGCGATGAGTACGAATGAATACGTGCGTCTATGCAGTGTGCCGCCCGGAGGGCCGGGCGGCACAGTCGATCTTCGTTGACCGGGGTGGGCTCAGCGTGGGCCGAGGCTCCAGCGGGGCCCTTGCGGGCCGTCCTCGATGACCAGGCCCGACTGGTTGAGCTGGTCACGGATGGCGTCCGCGGTGCCCCAGTCCTTACGGCCCCGGGCGGCCTCGCGCTGGTCGAGGACCATGCGGACCAGGGTGTCGACGACACCGTGCAGATCGTCGCCGCGGTCGGTCTCGCCGGCCCACTGCGGGTCCAGCGGGTCCAGCCCGAGGACGCCGAGCATGGCGCGCACCTCGGCGAGGCGGGCCACGGCGGCTTCCTTGTCGTCGGCCGCGAGCGCGGAGTTTCCCTGCCGGACGGTCGTGTGTACGACGGCGAGGGCCTGCGGGACGCCCAGGTCGTCGTCCATCGCCTCGGCGAACGCCGGCGGCACCTCGGCCGCGGGCTCGACGACTCCCCCGGCCTTCTCCACCACCCGTTGCACGAAGCCCTCGATCCGCGCGAACGCGGACTCCGCCTCGCGCAGGGCATCCTCGCTGTACTCGATCATCGAGCGGTAGTGCGGGGTGCCGAGGTAGTAGCGGAGCACGATCGGCCGCCACACCTTGACCATCTCGGACACCAGCACGCTGTTGCCGAGCGACTTCGACATCTTCTCGCCGCTCATGGTGACCCAGGCGTTGTGCACCCAGTACTGCGCGAAGTCGTCGCCGTAGGCCTTGGCCTGGGCGATCTCGTTCTCGTGGTGCGGGAAGATCAGGTCGAGACCGCCGCCGTGGATGTCGAAGGCCGGGCCCAGGTACTTGTGCGCCATCGCCGAGCACTCCAGGTGCCAGCCGGGCCGGCCGCGGCCCCACGGGGTCTCCCAGTCGGGCTCGCCCGGCTTGGTCGCCTTCCACATCGCGAAGTCGCGCGGGTCGCGCTTGCCGGTGATGCCCTCCTCGGAGGGTTGGCGCAGGTCGTCGATGTCCTGGTTCGACAGCTGCAGGTAGTCCGGGTACGAACGCACGTCGAAGTAGACGCTGCCGTCGGCCTCGTAGGCGTGCCCGCGCTCGATGAGCCCGCGCATCATCTCGATCATCTCGGGCACATGGCCGGTCGCCCGCGGTTCGTACGTCGGCGGGAGGCAGCCCAGTGCCTGGTAGCCGTCGTTGAACGCGCGCTCGTTCTCGTAGCCGATCGCCCACCAAGGGCGGCCCTGGTCACGGGACTTGGCGATGATCTTGTCGTCGATGTCGGTGACGTTGCGGATGAACGTGACGTCGTAGCCGCGGTGTTCGAACCAGCGGCGCAGGATGTCGAAGTTCAGACCCGAGCGGATGTGGCCGATGTGCGGGGCGGCCTGCACGGTGGCACCACACAGGTAGATCGAGACACAGCCCGCGGTGAGCGGGGCGAAGTCGCGAATCTGCCGGGCGCTGGTGTCGTACAGACGAATGGTCACGGTACAAGGGTAGTGGGCGGTAAGGGGTGCGCGGGACCGTATGTCGGGTACCGGCCGGTGGGGGCTGGTCGCGCAGTTCCCCGCGCCCCCAAGAGCCGAGGCCGGGCCGCTCAGCCGAGTTTCACGACCAGCGCCGTCGCCACTGCCATGAGCCCCTCGTCCCTGCCCGGGAAGCCCAGGCCGTCCGTCGTGGCGCCCGAAACCGACACCGGAGCTCCCGCCGCCTCCGACAACAGCTTCTGCGCCTCGTCCCGGCGCTTGCCGATCTTCGGGCGCGGTCCTACGACCTGTACGGCCACGTTGCCGATGGTGAAGCCCGCCTCGCGGACGATCCTCGCCGCCTCTGTCAGCAAGGTCACCCCGGATGCGCCCGACCACTCGGGGCGGCCCGTGCCGAAGTGCCGGCCGAGGTCGCCGAGGCCCGCTGCGGAGAACAAGGCATTGCACGCGGCATGCGCTACGACGTCCGCATCGGAGTGGCCCGCCAGGCCCGGGCCCTCGCCTTCCCACTTGAGGCCGGCGCACCACAGTTCGCGGCCCTCCTCGAAGGCGTGGATGTCGGTGCCGATGCCGACCTGGGGAAGCACGAAGGACTGCTCAGAAGCCATCGTTCAGCCTCCTGCGGGCGAGGACCGCCTCCGCGAGGACCAGGTCCAGGGGGCGGGTGACCTTGAAGGCCTCCTCGTGGCCGGGGACGACCACGACCGTCAGGCCGAGTTGCTCGACCATGCTCGCGTCGTCGGTGACGTTGTCGGTGACCGTCTCGTGCGCGTGGACGAGCGTGGCGCGGTCGAAGCCCTGCGGAGTCTGTACGGCGCGGAGCCGGGCCCGCTCCGGGGTGGCGACCACCGGTTCCGGGTCGCCGGGGTGTGCGGCCGGCTCGACTTCCTTGACGGTGTCGGCGAGGGGCAGGGCCGGTACGACGGCGGGGGCTCCGTCCCGTACGGCCTCGATGACCGCGTCGACCGTGTCGACGGGGACGAGCGGGCGGGCCGCGTCGTGGACGAGGACGACGTCGTAGCCCGGCGGCAGTGCGTCCAGGCCGAGCTTCACGGACTCCTGGCGGGAGTCGCCGCCGGGGACGACCAGGAAGTCGGTGCGCTCGGGCAGTGCGTGCGCGTCGAGGAGGGTCTTGACCTCGGGGGCGCCGTCGGGCGGGGCCACGACGACGACCAGGGTGACGGCGCGGGAGGCGGCGAGGGCGCGGACCGCGTGGATGAGCATGGGGGTGCCGTTCAGCGCGCGTAGCGCTTTGGGAGCGCCCGGGCCGAGGCGTACGCCCCGTCCGGCGGCCGGGATCACGGCGGCGACGGAGGACTGCGCCTGCGAAGAGCGCGAATCGTCAGACATCGGTTCCTGTCAGGTTTGTGTGCTCGACCTAGGTGGGTATGGCCTGAGGAGTGCCGGGCGCGACGCCTTGACCGGACCCTTCCGTGACACCGGTCGAGCCTGCTGCCCGGGCCCGGCACACCATTATCGGGGGTTTCTCGGCCTGGCCCTGAACTGCCCCCGAACATGCCGAAGCGCCCGGCGACAGGCGGGCTGTCATCGGGCACCACGGCATTTCAGTGTGCTGAGCAGGGCGTACCAGGTGCCTGCGTCAGGACGCGAGAACCTCGTCGAGCAGGGCCTCGGCCTTGTCCTCGTTCGTGTTCTCCGCGAGCGCGAGCTCACTCACCAGGATCTGGCGAGCCTTGGCGAGCATGCGCTTCTCACCTGCGGAGAGTCCGCGCTCGCGCTCACGACGCCACAGGTCACGGACGACTTCCGCGACCTTGATGACATCGCCGGAGGCGAGCTTCTCCAGATTTGCCTTGTAACGACGCGACCAGTTCGTGGGCTCCTCGGCGTACGGAGCACGCAGCACCTCGAAGACCCGGTCCAGCCCGTCCTGACCGACCACATCACGTACGCCCACGAACTCCGCATTGTCCGCTGGCACACGCACCGTCAGGTCACCCTGGGCGACCTTCAGCACCAAGTAGGTCTTGTCCACGCCTTTGATCTGGCGAGTTTCGATAGCCTCGATCAGCGCGGCCCCGTGATGGGGATAGACCACGGTGTCGCCAACCTTGAACGTCATGTGACAGGTACCCCTTCCGTGGCTATCCAGGGTAACACGGAAACTGCGTGTTCTGAATGGCGTTTTCGCAGGTCAGGGCATATCTCGGGGCTTGACAACAGCAACAGGAACGTGCTGCGGAGGCCGAGCGGAAGAGGGTATTCGCAGGTCGGAGCAGCTCTCCGGGCGAGGTGAAACGCGTACGTTACACACATCCGGAGGCGCCCCCAAGTGGACGAACGTCCGCAAATGTCTGGTTCCAAGTGCTCGACTTCCGCTACTCCGTTCGGTGCGCGGAGCCCGGTGCGAGGTGAATCCGGAATTGATCACCGAGGCGGCACGGAACGGCCGGTGATCAATTCTTCGGGGTGTCCTGCATTCTTCACGGAAAATCCGCCGACGGACGGCTGAGCTGCTTATGTGAATGCCGGACGAGCGCCGGGCGCAAGTGACCCGCGAGTCACTTGTGGCACACGGGTACCCGGTTGGGGGAGGGTCGGGTGCGGTGGCGCGGGAACGGCTCGGTAACCTAAGGCCGCTGACAGATACTTAGGGCGGCTTTATTCGGGAGTCGCCCTGCTCCGCCCACGTTCAAGGAGTAGCCGCCGCCGTGAGCAGCAGCCTTCGACGCGGCGCCCTCGCCGCCGCCGCCATCGCGTTCTCGATCGCCTCGCTCGCCGCGTGCGGTGCCGGCAACGACGCCCAGACGCTTGGGGTCAAGCCGGACAACGCGGCCGTCTCCGTCGGCGTCATCAAGGTGCAGAACGCACTCGTCATCACCCAGCCCATCACCGACTCCAGCCCCCAGCCCTCGGGCCCGGCGGTGATCTCCGCGACCCTGTTCAACACCAGCAAGGACCCCCAGACCCTGGACTCGGTCAGCGTCGACGGCGTCGGCACGGCCACGCTCACCCCCGCCAAGGGCAAGGGCAAGCTGGTCGTCCCGGCCTTCGGCTCGCTCGTCCTGGGCGGCAAGGGCAACGCCTCCGCCGCGCTGACCGACGCCGGCACCGGCCTGGAGGACGGCAACGCCCAGAAGGTCACCTTCACCCTCAGCACGACCGGCGCGGTGAGCCTGAGCGCGTTCGTCGTCCCGGCCGACAACTACTTCACCAAGTGGGGCCCGACCGCGATCCCGACGCCCGCGCCGGGCGCCTCCGCGACCACCTCCGCCTCGCCGAAGCCGCACAAGAGCACCTCGGCCACGCCGTCCGACTCCGCCTCGGAGAGCACCACGGCGACGGCCTCGGCCGGCTGAGCGGCGGCCGTAGCAGCAGTCGTTGCGGGGACACTCTCCGGCGGGCCGCTGGTGGTGCTGCACGCCCCACCCGATCGGACGCGCAAACG
>NZ_JBFAJD010000067.1:0-32147 GCF_040655035.1 Streptomyces sp. NPDC050549 | reverse complement strand
TGCCGCCATACAGCCCGGAGTTGAACGACATCGAGCTGGTCTGGCGCCAGGCGAAGTACCAGGACTACCCACAGCGCGCCCAGACCAGCACCGAGGCCATCGGCGCCGCCGTCGACCGGGCGATGCGGCGGCAACGCGAACGGATCCGACAAGCAACACCGAACTTCACCCAAACCGCTTAGAGCCTGTCCCCTCCGGTCCCCCAGCCACCGAGTTCCTTGGGGATCTCGCCCACCCTGAGCGGGTCCGGCGGGGTCTCCAGCGGCGGGAGTTCGGGCAGCGCGTCCCAGGGCACCTGGGCCTTGCGCAGGTCCTTGCGGATGCGTTCGGCGAGTTTCCTGGTGTCCCGGCGGTTCATGACCGCTCCGACGGCGGCGCCGACCATGAAGGGCATCAGGTTCGGCAGGTCGCGGACCATGCGTTTCATGATCTGCTGGCGCAGTTCGCGCTTCATGTGGCCGTTCAGCGCGGTGCTCATGGTCGACGGCTTGGTCACGTCGATACCGCGCTCCCCGGACCAGGAGTTCAGATACGCGGTGCTGCGCTGCTTCAGGTCGCCCGGCGGACGGACGCCGTAGACCTCGTACAGCTCGGCGATCAGCTTCAGTTCGATCGCGGCGACGCCGGTGATCTCGGCGGCCAGTTCGGTGGGCATCGCGGGTGGGACGGGCAGCATCGCCGCGGCACCGATGCCCGCGCCGACGGTCGACGTCGCGTTCGCGGCGCCCGCCACCAGTTTGTCGGCGAGCTGCTCGGGCCCGAGGCCCGGGAAGTGCCGCTGAAGCGCCTCAAGGTCCCGTACGGGGATCCGCGGGGCGATGTCGATGATTCGGTCGGCGAGGTACGCCAGGCCTGCCCTGGCCCGGCTGCCGCCCTTACGGACGCCTTCCCTGGCCTTGTCCCGGATCACCGCCGCCCGTCGTTTGGCGACGGGGGCGGCTGCGGGAACATCCGCCGGCACCGGGAGGTCAGCCGGGTGGACCGCCGGTTCGAGCGAGGCTGATCCAGATTCGGATGAGCCCCGCTCGTCGTCACGCGTGCCATGAGGACCGTCTGTCGGCCCTTCGTCCGCCCCCGGTCGGAGGGAGCGGCGCTTCCAGGGTGGGGTCGAGCCAGTCACGGCCGACCCCTCCTCAGTCGCAGTCGCGGCAGATCGGCTGGCCGTTCTTCTCTCGGGCCAGCTGGCTGCGGTGGTGCACCAGGAAGCAGCTCATGCAAGTGAACTCGTCCTGCTGCTTGGGCAGCACCCGGACGGCCAGCTCCTCGTTCGAGAGGTCCGCTCCGGGCAGTTCGAGGCCCTCGGCCGCCTCGAATTCGTCGACGTCCACTGCGGAAGTCGACTTGTCGTTCCTACGCGCCTTGAGTTCTTCAAGGCTGTCCGAGTCGACGTCGTCGTCGGTCTTGCGTGGGGTGTCGTAATCCGTTGCCATGTCGCGCTCTCCCCCTCTGGGTGTCTGCGGTGTCTCCAGCGCACGTAACGCGTGAGAGGCCGGACTTGTGCCCGACCTGAGGCGGAGATTTTGCCTCACATCAAGGTCTGTTACTCAATCGACACCCAACCGGACCCCTCAAGAGTGATCGGCTTGGATGGCGAAGGGGACCGTACACGGTCCCAATGCCGCTCTTCAAAGGCACCTCACCGTGTACTTCCCGTGATCAAGACCCCTGAAAACCCGGATTTTCCCGGCTTTCCGACAGGGTTCATGATCACGGAGAGTAGATGCCCCGAAAATCGTGCTTGTGATCGATCACACACAAGAGTGCCGAAGATGCGGCCAGAAAATTCCGCGCAAAGCGAACATCCTCGTGTGTCGGCGACATGATCTCAGATGGGCAGGGTGACTCGCATCACGAGCCCACCCCCCTCACGTGGCTGGGCCGCGATGTGGCCGCCGTGTGCGCGCGCCACGGAGCGCGCGATCGACAGACCGAGGCCCACACCCTTGTCGCTGCCCGTTCGCTCCGTACGCAGCCGCCTGAAGGGCTCGAAGAGGTTGTCGACCTCGTACGCCGGGACCACCGGACCCGTGTTCGAGACGATCAGCACCGCATGGCCGTGCTGGACCTCGGTGGTGACCTCGACCCAGCCGTCCTCGGGCACGTTGTACCGCACCGCGTTCTGCACCAGGTTCAGGGCGATCCGCTCCAGGAGCACACCGTTGCCCTGGACGACGGCCGGCTTCCGCTCGCCGCGGATGACCACGCCCTTCGCGGCCGCCTCCGCGTGCACCTGGTCGACGGCCTGCTCGGCGACCTCGGCCAGGTCCACGGGCTTGCGCTCGACGATCTGGTTGTCACTGCGGGCGAGCAGCAGCAGACCTTCGACGAGCTGCTCACTGCGCTCGTTGGTGGCCAGCAGCGTCTTCCCGAGCTGTTGGAGCTCGATCGGGGCACCGGGATCGGACAGATGCACTTCAAGGAGCGTGCGGTTGATCGCCAGCGGGGTGCGCAGCTCGTGCGACGCGTTCCCCACGAAGCGCTGCTGGGCGGTGAAGGCCCGCTGCAGCCGGTCCAGCATCTCGTCGAAGGTGTCCGCGAGTTCCTTGAGTTCGTCGTCCGGGCCGTCCAGCTCGATCCGGCGGGACAGGTCCGAGCCGGCCACCGCGCGGGCGGTCCGGGTGATCCGGCCCAGCGGGGACAGCACCCGGCCCGCCATCGCGTAGCCGAAGGCGAAGGCGATGATCGCGAGGCCGAGCAGGGTCAACAGGGAGCGGCTGAGCAGGTCGTCCAGGGCGTGCTGGCGCTGTTCGTTGACGCACTGGTTCATCGCGTTGTTGAGCGTGGTCGCCGACGGCTCGGACGGGAAGTTGCAGGTGCTGCTGCCGACCGAGCCGGAGATGACCTTGAAGGGAAGTTCACTGCCCACGTTCAGTGCGTGCGCCGCGAGCAGGTAGATGATCGACAGCAGCAGGATGCCGGCGATCAGGAACATGCCGCCGTACAGCAGCGTGAGCCGTATGCGGATGGTGGGACGCAGCCAGGGGAACGGCGGTTCGGGCCTTCTGGGGTCCCACGTGGGCTTCGGGGGCGCCTGGGGAGGCGCGGGGGTCGTCGCCACAGTGGTCAGATCCGGTAGCCGGAGCCGGGGACGGTGACGATGACCGGGGGCTCGCCGAGCTTGCGGCGCAGGGTCATCACGGTGACGCGCACGACGTTGGTGAACGGGTCCGTGTTCTCGTCCCACGCCTTCTCCAGGAGCTGTTCCGCGGAGACGACGGCGCCCTCGCTGCGCAGCAGCACCTCCAGGACGGCGAACTCCTTGGGCGCAAGCTGAACTTCCTTGCCGTCGCGGAACACCTCGCGGCGGTTCGGGTCGAGCTTGATGCCGGCCCGCTCCAGGACGGGCGGCAGCGGCACGCTCGTACGCCGTCCGAGGGCACGCACGCGTGCCGTCAGCTCGCTGAACGCGAAGGGCTTGGGCAGATAGTCGTCGGCGCCGATCTCCAGGCCCTCGACGCGGTCGCTGACGTCGCCGGACGCCGTGAGCATCAGCACGCGGGTGGGCATGCCGAGCTCCACGATCTTGCGGCAGACGTCGTCGCCGTGCACGAGCGGGAGGTCGCGGTCGAGGACGACCACGTCGTAGTCGTTGACGCCGATGCGCTCCAGGGCGGCCGCACCGTCGTACACGACGTCGACGGCCATGGCCTCCCGGCGCAGTCCGGTGGCCACCGCATCGGCGAGCAGCTGCTCGTCCTCGACGACGAGTACGCGCACGTCGCTTGTCCTTCCTCTGTCCACCCGCGTAGCGCGTCTCGGCGCACGCGGGCAAGGTCTTCGTGGCTGTGTGACCTCCATCCTGCCCTTTTCGGCCATAAGTCGGCTGTAAGGCGGCCGGGCGCAAGATGAAGGTCGGGTATGAGGCCCGGGAATGCGGGATTTTCTCGATGGGTTGAGGTTTCCACCGGAGGGAGTGCGGGGAGGACGGCTTTACACCCCGCGATCACGCTCTGCATGTGGCAAGCCACCTTGTGGTACGTCCAACGCTTCCGCAGAGCGGGCGTGGGTGTCCGGCACCGTCGCCGCCCAGCCAGGGCAGCGCTGGGCACTCGCACCCGCAGACGTGATCGCCCCTTCCGAACGGCACACCCCCGTGCCACCCGACCCACGACCCAGGACGAGGGGGCGCAGCATGGACGCATTCACCGCAGGACTTCTGCAGCGCATAAGGGCGACCGAGACCGACCTGACGCGGGCTCGCGACGAGGGCGACGACTTCCTCGTCGAGGTGGAACAGGCCGAGTTGGACGACCTGCGCCGCCTGGCCGCCGACCACGGTGTGGAGGTCAGCGCGACGAGCGTCTGATCAGCGCAAACAGCAGAAAAGCGGGCCCTCGGCGAATCCAGCGCCGGGGGCTTGCTGCTTTCGCTCTTTCCCTCTTTCGCCTTTGGGGCAGGTGGGCCGGGGTTGGGTAGGTGCCGCACCTCTTTGGTTCGGTCGCCTTCGGGGCGCCTGAAGCCGGTGTCGAGAGGCCCACCGTGCTCGGCGCTGCGCGCCTACGCGATCCCCCACTCTCGACTTCGCCCGAGCGGGAGGGGCCCCACGGCCTCTCGACACCGGCCCGCCCCTACGGCTCCCTCTCGGCCGGCGCGTGGGGACAGCGGGAGTTGGTGGGCCCTCGCCGTCGGCTGCGGGTTTCGCCGTTGGTTCTGTGGGCGTCAGTCGTGCCAGGCGCCGAAGTCCTCCAGGAGGCGTTGGAGGGGTTCGAAGACTCCTGGGGTGCCCGCGACCGCCAGGTCCCGCCCGGGACGCTCTCCGGGCCGTCCACCGGTCAGGGCGCCCGCCTCTCGGGCGATCAGGTCACCCGCGCCGAGGTCCCACGGGTTCAGCCCCCGCTCGTAGAAGCCGTCCAGCCGTCCCGCGGCCACGTCGCACAGGTCGACCGCCGCCGAGCCGCCCCGCCGGATGTCCCGCAGCAACGGAATCAACTTCTGCGCCACTTCGGCCTGATGGACGCGGACCTCGGTGACGTAGTTGAAGCCGGTCGAGACCAGGGCCTGGTCCAGAGGCGGCGCGGGGCGGCAGGCGAGCCTGCGTTCGCCCTCCCACGCGCCCGTGGCGCACGCCCCGCCGCCGATCACCGCGTGGAACGTCTCGCCGCGCATCGGGATCGCGACGACCCCGGCGACGGTCTCGCCGTCCAGCTCGGCCGCGATGGAGACGGACCAAGTGGGCAGTCCGTACAGGTAGTTGACCGTGCCGTCGAGCGGGTCGACGACCCAGCGGACGCCGCTGGTGCCCGTGACGGAGGCGCCCTCCTCGCCCAGGAAGCCGTCGTCGGGGCGCTGTTCGGAGACGAGGTCGGTGATCAGCTTCTCGGCCGCGATGTCCATCTCGGTGACGACGTCGATCGGGCTGGACTTGGTGGCGGCGACCGCGAGGTCGGCCGGGCGGCCGTCCCGCAGCAGCGCGCCGGCCTTGTGGGCGGCTTCCCGGGCGAGTGCCAGCAGTTCCTGGTGCAGGGGGTCGGTCACGGCGCTCCTCATGCGTAGGGGCTGTCGGCGCCCGCGGCGGCGGGACGCGGGGCGCGGGCGGGGCAGCAACCCACGGGGCAGAGGTTGTGGCTCGCACCGAGGGCGCCCAGGGCGCAGGGCGTGACCTGGTGCCCGCTCTCGGCGGCGGCGCGTTCCAGGACGAGTTCACGGATGGCGGCGGCGAAGCGCGGGTCGGCGCCGACTGTGGCCGAGCGGCGGACCGGCAGGCCCAGTTCCTCGGCCTTGGCCTTGGCCTCCGTGTCGAGGTCGTAGAGGACCTCCATGTGGTCGGAGACGAATCCGATGGGTGCCATCACGACCGCGGGGACGCCGGCCGCGTGGCGCTCCTCCAGGTGGTCGCAGATGTCGGGCTCCAGCCACGGGATGTGCGGGGCGCCGGAGCGGGACTGGTAGACGAGCTGCCAGGGGTGGTCGATTCCGGTGCGTTCGCGCACGGTGTCGGCGATCAGCCGGGCCGCGTCCAGGTGCTGGGCGACGTACGCGCCGCCGTCTCCGTGGTCCTCGGCCGGGCCGGAGCTGTCGGCGGCAGCGGTCGGGATGGAGTGGGTCGAGAAGGCGAGGTGGGCGCCGTCGCGGACGTCCTCGGGGAGGCCGGCGAGGGATTCGAGCACCCCGTCGATCATCGGCTCCAGGAAGCCGGGGTGGTTGAAGTAGTGGCGCAGCTTGTCGACCTTGGGGAGCTCCAGCCCCTCGGCCTGGAGGGTCGCCAGGGAGTCGGCGAGGTTCTCCCGGTACTGGCGGCAGCCCGAGTACGAGGCGTAGGCGCTGGTGGCCAGGACGAGGATGCGGCGGCGGCCGTCGGCGACCATCTCGCGCAGGGTGTCCGTGAGGTACGGGGCCCAGTTGCGGTTGCCCCAGTAGACGGGCAGGTCCAGGCCGTGGTCCGCGAAGTCCTTGTGGAGGGCGTCCAGGAGGGCGCGGTTCTGGTCGTTGATGGGGCTGATCCCGCCGAACAGGAAGTAGTGGCGGCCCACTTCCTTGAGGCGTTCCTTGGGGATGCCTCGCCCGCGCGTCACGTTCTCCAGGAACGGAACCACGTCGTCCGGGCCTTCGGGGCCGCCGAACGAGAGCAGGAGCAGGGCGTCGTAGGGAGTGGCATCGAGCGCGTCTGGCATGGCTCCGATCCTGCCACCCGACAGTGACAGCCGGGAAACGGAGGGGTGCCGGGCCGCGGACCCGGGGCTTCAGGGGAGGTGCGTCGGGGGCAGCACGGGCGGGTGCATCCGGCCGGAGCTGCTCGTAAGCTGTATCAGCCGCATTCGCACCTTACTGAGCCGTCACCTCGTCATTACCGAGCCGCCCCGCGCCCCTTCCGACCGGAGTCCCCCGTGCCCAGCCCCTACCGCGCCCTGTTCGCCGCCCCCGGCTCCAAGGGCTTCTCCGCCGCGGGCTTCCTCGGCCGGATGCCTCTGTCGATGATGGGCATCGGCGTGGTCACGATGGTCTCCCAGATCAACGGGCGCTACGGGCTCGCGGGCGCGCTGTCGGCCACCATCGCGCTGGCCGCCGCCGCGATCGGGCCGCGGATCTCGCGGTGGGTCGACCAGTACGGGCAGCGGCGGGTGCTGCGTCCGGCGACGCTCGTCGCGCTGGGCGCGGCGGCCGGCCTGCTGCTGGCCGCCCGCTTCGGGTGGCCCGACTGGGTTCTGTTCCTGTGCGCTGCCGGCATCGGCTCGGTGCCGAGTCTGGGCGCGATGGTCCGCGCGCGCTGGGCGGCCGTCTACCGGGGCACCCCGCAGCTGCACACGGCGTACTCGTTCGAGTCCGTGGTGGACGAGGTGTGCTTCATCTTCGGGCCGATCATCTCCATCGGGCTGTCCACGGCGTGGTTCCCGGAGGCGGGTCCCCTGCTGGCCGCCTGCTTCCTGGCGGTGGGCGTCTTCTGGCTGACCGCGCAGCGCGCCACCGAACCCGCGCCGCACCCGCGCGTGCGGGGCGCCGAGGGCAGCGGCTCGGCGCTGCGGGCGGCCGGTCTCCAGGTGCTGGTGGCCACCTTCGTGGCGACCGGGGCGATCTTCGGGGCCGTCGACGTGGTCACCGTCGCGTTCGCCGACGAGCGGGGTCACAAGGGCGGCGCCAGTGTGGTGCTCGCCCTGTACGCGGCGGGGTCCTGCGTGGCCGGAGTCGTTGTCGGACTATTGCGCTTCCGGGGAGCGCCCGAACGTCGGTGGCTGCTGGGCATATGCACGATGGCCGTGAGTATGATCCCCCTCCTACTGGTCGGAAACTTGCCGCTTCTGGCCGTGGCGCTGTTCCTTGCGGGACTGTCCATCGCACCCACGATGATCACGACGATGTCCCTCATAGAAGAGCACGTACCTCGCGCGAAGCTCACCGAAGGCATGACCTGGGTGAGCACCGGCCTGGCGGTCGGGGTCGCGCTCGGTTCCTCGGTCGCCGGCTGGGTGATCGACGCAGCCGACGCGCGGGCCGGGTACGGGGTTCCGGTGGTCGCCGGAGCCGTCGCGGTCGCGGTCGGTTTCCTCGGGTACCGCCGGCTCAGCAGACCGGCACCGGGTCGGGGAGGCACCGTTGTTGGGCACCACAGCGAGCGCGAAGAACGGCACGTGGCGTAACTGGGGCGGGACGGTCGCGTCCCGGCCCGCGCGGGAGGTCACGCCCGCCTCCGTCGAGGAACTGGCCGCGGCCATCCGGCGGGCCGGCGAGGACGGTCTGACGGTGAAGGCCGTCGGCAGCGGGCACTCCTTCACATCGATCGCCGCCACGGACGGTGTGTTGATCCGCCCTCAACTGTTGACCGGCATCCGCAACATTGATCGCGATGCATTGACGGTCACGGTCGAGGCGGGCACCCCGCTCAAGAGACTCAACATGGCTCTCGCGCGCGAGGGTCTGTCGCTCACGAACATGGGCGACATCATGGAGCAGACGGTTTCCGGGGCGACCAGCACCGGCACCCACGGCACCGGACGCGAATCGGCTTCCATAGCCGCCCAGATCAGGGGACTTGAGCTGGTGACGGCGGACGGCTCGGTGCTCACCTGCTCCGCGAAGGAGAACCCGGACGTCTTCGCGGCGGCCCGGATCGGCCTGGGCGCCCTGGGCGTCGTCACGGCGATCACCTTCGCCGTGGAGCCCGTCTTCCTCCTCACGGCCCGCGAGGAGCCGATGACCTTCGACGAGGTCACCGAACGCTTCGACGAACTCTGGGCCGAGAACGAGCACTTCGAGTTCTACTGGTTCCCGCACACCGCAAGCACCAACACCAAGCGCAACAACCGCAGTGCGGGCCCGGAGCAGCCGGTGGGCAAAGTGGCCGCCTGGTTCGAGGACGAGTTCGTCTCCAACGGGCTCTGGCAGGTGGCCAACTGGGTCGGCCGCGCGGCGCCCACGACCATTCCGACCATCGCCCAGATCTCCACCCGGGCCTGGTCCACGCGGACGTACACGGACATCCCCTACAAGGTGTACACCTCGCCCCGCCGGGTGCGGTTCGTCGAGATGGAGTACGCCGTCCCGCGCGCGGCCCTGGTGGACACGCTGCGGGAACTCAAGGCCATGGTCGACCGTTCCGACTTCAGGGTCAGTTACCCGGTCGAGGTCCGCACGGCCCCGGCGGACGACATCGCCCTGTCCACCGCCTCCGGCCGGGACAGCGCCTACATCGCCGTGCACATGTACAAGGGCACTCCCTACCAGGCGTACTTCACCGCCGCCGAGCGCATCCTCACCGCGCACGAGGGCCGACCGCACTGGGGCAAGGTGCACACCCGGGACGCCGAGTACTTCGCCGGGGTCTATCCGCGCTTCGGCGAGTTCACGGCGCTGCGGGACCGGCTGGATCCCGACCGGCGGTTCCAGAACGACTACTTGCGGAGGGTGCTGGGCCAGTAGCCGACGAGCCGTCAGGCGAGTCGGGCGGGGGAATCGGCCGGACCCGGTTCCCCCGCGACGTGGGGGACGCTCAGACAGTTGCGTTTCGTGCTATTGCGTGAAGTACGCCACTTTCAAGATCGCCCGAACCCCGCTCCGGACCGCCAAGTCCCGCCCCCCGCAAGAAGTTGGGCGGCGTGCCAATCCACGCACGTGGTCCAAATGGAGTACTGTTGCGAGCCCTGGGTGCGGTCTCCTGCCAGGGCGTCCGTGGCCTTTTGGACCGCTCAGAGGGGGCCAGTTGCACAGGGTGACGTAGTTTGTCACTTAGCGTTGCGAATAGGTAACCGTGCCATAACGGCGAGTCCGGGCCCGTGCCCGACACGCCGGGCAACTCGGCAAGGTTGTGGCAGGCTGCACCCGGGCAGGCCACACTCGACTAGCGGAAGCAGCGACGCACGTGACGTCGGCAGGCACCACCCGGGAGGTCCCCATGCCCGAACTGCGTGTCGTGGCCGTCTCTAACGACGGCACACGGCTGGTGCTGAAGGCTGCGGACAGCACGGAGTACACGCTTCCGATTGATGAGCGTCTGCGCGCCGCCGTACGCGGCGACCGTCCCCGCCTCGGCCAGATCGAGATCGAGGTGGAGAGCCATCTCCGCCCCCGAGACATCCAGGCACGTATACGTGCCGGCGCCTCCGCGGAGGAAGTCGCGCAACTCGCCGGCATCCCCGTAGACCGTGTGCGCCGCTTCGAGGGTCCCGTGCTCGCCGAGCGTGCCTTCATGGCCGAGCGCGCCCGGAAGACCCCTGTCCGCCGCCCGGGTGAGAACGCGGGACCCCAGCTCGGCGAGGCCGTGCAGGAACGGCTGACGCTGCGCGGTGCCGAGAAGGACACCGTGCAGTGGGACTCCTGGCGCCGAGACGACGGCACCTGGGAGGTCCTGCTGGTCTACCGGGTCGCGGGCGAACCGCACTCGGCGAGCTGGACGTACGACCCGCCCCGGCGGCTCGTCCAGGCCGTCGACGACGAGGCGCGCTCACTGATCGGCGAGTCCGACGACCTCTCCGCCACCCCCGAGCCCAGCTTCCCGTTCGTCCCGCGGATCGCCAGGCTGCCGCGCGACCGCCCACTGGACCGCGCCCTGGAGCGCCCGGAGCGTCCCGCGCTGCCGTCGCCCGAGCCGGTCGAGGAGAGCGAGCGCGACTCGCTGACCAGCCTCCTGGAGGCGGTACCGAGCTTCCGTGGCGACATGGTGGTCCCCGAGCGGCCCTCGGAGCCCCCGGAGGAGCCCGTCGAGGAACCGGAGGCGGAGGAGCCCCCGGCCCCCGCGGCCTCGGCCGGTTCCGCCTACGCGGACGTCCTCATGCCCCGCTCCGTCGGCGCCCATCGCGACCGGCTCATCGGCTCCACCGACCGCCAGGCCGAGGCGGACGGCGTCCGCCCGGGCCGCAGAGCGGCGGTCCCGAGCTGGGACGAGATCGTCTTCGGGACACGAAGGAAGAAGCAGGAGTAGCAGGACAGTTGCTCGTAGGCGAGGCCCGCTGCAGGTTCGGCAGCGGGCCTTCGCCGTCGTACGGGCGTCACTGGGGATCAGGGCCCACGGCCACCGGGCGCTCCGGGTCCGCCGACCACTCCGACCAGGAGCCGACGTAGAGTCCGGCCGGAATGCCCGCCACCGCCAGGGCCAGCACCTCGTGGGCGCCCGAGACGCCCGAGCCGCAGTACACGCCGACGCCCGCCCCCTCCGTGGCACCCAGGGACTTGAAGCGGGCGGCCAGGTCCTCCGCCGGGAGGAAGCGGCCGTCGGCGCCCACGTTCTCGTTGGTCGGCGCGGACACGGCGCCCGGGATGTGGCCGCCGACCCGGTCGATCGGCTCCACCTCGCCCCGATAACGCTCCCCCGCGCGGGCGTCGAACAGAACCCCGCTACGAGCCAGCGCGGCGGCCCCGTCCGCGTCCAGGAGCTCCACTGCACCCGGCTCCGGCGTGAAGTCGCCCTCGGCCGGCGCCGGCACATCGGTCTCCAAAGGACCCTCCCAAGAGGGAAGGCCGCCGTCGAGGACCCGCACGTCCGGGTGACCCGCCCAGCGCAGCAGCCACCACGCGCGGGCCGCCGCCCAGCCCTGGCCGCCGTCGTACACGACGACCGCGCGGTCGGCCGATACGCCCGCTCGGCGCATCGCGGCGCCGAAGCGCGCGGTGTCGGGGAGGGGGTGCCGGCCGCGGGCGCCGGGGGGCGAGGCGAGTTCCTGGTCGAGGTCTACGTAGACGGCGCCCGGGATGTGCCCGGCCGTGTACTCGGCGCGTCCGTCGAAGGGCGGTTCACCTGCGGCCTTCGTGACGCTGAGCTGCCAGCGGATGTCGAGGAGGACCGGCGGGGTCGTCCCGGCCAGATCGCTCGCCAGTTCGGATGCGGAGATGATGGCGTTCATGGCCACCATCCTCGCGCAAGGGGTGGCCGACGCGGCCGGGTCCGACTACTCTGCCCGCCGGACAGTCTCGATCACGAGGCGTACGGGATCGAGCACATGGTGTACAACCGATGGACACCCCACGGCAATCAAGCGGAAACGGACGAGGAGCCACAGACCGGGCATCCTCCGTACGTGAGCCGCCCGCCGACGGCGCGGCCGGAGAGCGCAGTGCCGCAGGGGGTGCGAGCATCGGCTCGGGGCGTGACGCGGCTGCGTCACGCGGATCCGCAGTGCGGAAGAAACGGCCACCGCGAGGGGTCGAGGAGAAGGTGACGATGACCGAGGCACGGGGGTCGGCCGGCCTGAACGGCGACACACACACTCGGCGCACTCAGGGCACACCCTGCTGGGTGAGTCTCATGGTGCACGGCATGACCACGACTCAGGAGTTCTACGGAGAGCTGTTCGGTTGGGAATTCCAACCCGGTCCCCATCAGCTCGGCCCCTACGCGCGGGCCCTGCTGGACGGGCAGGAGGTGGCCGGCATCGGCCAGCTGCCGCCGGACCGGCATCTGCCCATCGCCTGGACGCCGTATCTCGCCTCGGACGACGTGGACCAGACGGCCGAGACGGTACGGATGTGCGGCGGCACGGTCGGGGTGGGCCCTCTGGACGCCGCCGAGGCCGGCCGCCTGGCCATCGGCTCCGACCCGTCGGGGGCGGTGTTCGGCATCTGGCAGGTCGCGGAACACCTCGGCACGTCCATCACGGGCGTCCCGGGCACACCCGCCTGGAACGAGCTGCTGACCTTCGAGACCGCGAGCGTCGCCAAGTTCTACGAGGCGGTGTTCGGCTACGAGGAGGTCCCGGTCGAGTCCGCCGGCCTCGACTACGTCACCCTGCACCTGGACGGCACCCCGGTCGCCGGCATCCACGGCGTCGGCACCGACCTCCCCCGTGACCGGGGCCCGCACTGGATGACGTACTTCGAGGTGGCCGACACGGACGAGGCCCTCCGCCGGGTCACGGACCTGGGCGGCCACACCCTCGAACCATCCCACGACAGCCCCCACGGCCGCGTGGCAACGGTCGCGGACCCCGAGGGCGCGATGTTCTCGGTGATCCAGGGGCCGCGGTAGCTCTTCGAGCCGCTTCCAGGGTGGTGCGGGCGGATCATGGGGGTCATCGGCCGCTCCGCACACCTGGAGGAGCGATGCTTCGTCGTACGGCACCGCTGTTGACTTGCCTGCCGGCAGTTCCGGCGCCGGGTCTGGCGCCTCTGGGGACCAGTGCCGCAAAGGTCGGGGACACCCTGCACCTCACCGGCCTGAAGTCCGGCGAGGCTCTGGACGTGACGGTGACCAAGGTCGTCGAGCCGGCGCACCCGAAGGACTCCTTCCTCAAGCCGAGCCCGGGTGACCACCTGGTGGCCGTCCAGTTCCGGCTGAAGAACACGGGCACGACCGTCTACGACGACTCACCGCCCAACGGCGCAGCCGTGATCGACAAGAGTGGGCAGCGGTTCTCCAAATCGTTCAACGATTCCACAGCCGATCCGTCGTTCCCGGCAGCATCACGATCAGCCCTGGAAAGTCGGCCCTCGGCTTCATCACCTTCGAGGTGCCGAACAGTTCCCGTGTCGTCAGTGTCCAGTTCGCCATGGACAGTGGGTTCTCAGACAAAGGGGGCGAATGGCACGTGCCCTGAACCCGGAGTCGTGACCCCTAGGCCGACGTCATCGGCAGTACATCCGGGGAAAGCGCGGCCGCCCGTGCCGTAGCCGACGTCATTCGGCGGCGGTGGTGGCGGCGGCACAGGACCTCGTAGCCGATGGCCTCCGCCTGGTTGACGTCGCCGACGACCACCTGGGCGCCCTCGACGACCATCTCGCCACCTATCGTGCGGGCGTTGTGGGTGGCGCGGGCGCCGCACCAGCAGAGGGCCTCTACCTGGAGGACCTCGACGCGGTCGGCGAGTTCGACCAGACGCTGGGAGCCGGGGAAGAGCTTGGAGCGGAAGTCGGTCGTGATGCCGAAGGCGTAGACGTCGAGGCCCAGGTCGTCGACCACGCGCGCGAGTTGGTCGATCTGGACGGGCGCCAGGAACTGTGCCTCGTCGGCGATGACGTAGTCCGCGCGGCCGCCCTGGGAGAGATGGTCGACGAGATACCCGTACAGGTCCTGCTCGTCCTCGACCTCCACGGCGTCGGTGACCAGGCCGAGGCGTGAGGAAAGCTTTCCCTCGCCCGCCCGGTCGTCCCGCGTGAAGATCATCCCTGCCAGGCCGCGCGCCGAGCGGTTGTGCTCGATCTGGAGCGCCAGGGTCGACTTCCCGCAGTCCATCGTTCCGGAGAAGAACACCAGCTCGGGCATGGGGAGTTGAGCACCTTTCGGCGAAGAGGAGGACGGTGGGGCTTCAGGAGCGTACTTCGAGCAGGGGGACCAGCTGTTCGGCAGGGGTCATGGAGCCGTGGTTGCCGACCATCACCGACTCCTTCGGCTCCCGCTCGGACGCGATGACCAGGACGTCGTCCCGAGCCGCCACGATCACGTCGCCGAGACGGTCGTGGACGCGCTCGTCGACCGTCGGGCCGAACCAGCCCGCCGTGATTGCCTCGTCCCGCGACGCCACCCAGAACTGTTCGCCGAGCACCTCGCGCCAGCAGGTCAGGACGTCGTTCTCGGCGCCCCGGACCGCGTAGACATGGCGTGCGCGGCCCTCGCCGCCGAGCAGGGCCACCCCGGCGCGCAACTCCCAGTCCGCGTCGAAGTCGATGCGGTGCTCCTCGTCGAAGGGCACGTCGATCATGCCGTGGTCGGCGGTGACGTACAGCGCGCTGCGCGGCGGCAGTTGCTCGGCGAGGCGCTGGACGAGCCGGTCGACGTACATGAGCTGGCCGCGCCAGGTGTCGGAGGCGACGCCGTAGCGATGGCCCGCGCCGTCGAGTTCGGCGTAGTACGTGTACACCAGGGAGCGGTCCCCGGCGGCCAGTTGCTCGGCCGCGAGGTCCATGCGCTCTTCGCCGGTCAGCCGCCCGAGGAACGTTCCGCCGCTGAGCGCGACCTTCGTCAGCGGGGTGTTCTGGAAGGTGGGGGACGACACCTGGGCGGCGTGCACGCCCGCCTCGTGGGCCAGTTGGAAGATCGTGGGGTACGGCTGCCAGGGCTTCGGCGAGGTCCACGGGTGCCAGCGGAGCTGGTTCATCAGTTCGCCGGTGGCCGGGTTGCGCACGGTGTAGCCGGGCAGCCCGTGCGCGCCGGGCGGCAGGCCGGTGCCGACGGAGGCCAGCGAGGTCGCGGTGGTCGCCGGGTAGCCGGCGGTGAGCGGACGTCCCGTGCCACCGCGCGAGCTGCGGAGAAGCGCGTGCAGGTACGGCGCCTCGTCGGCGTGGTCCTTGATCTGCTCCCAGCCGAGACCGTCGACCAGGAAGACGCAGTTGCGGTCGGCCGCGGTCAGTTCCGGGATCGCCGCGACCGTACCGGGAACGCCCATTCCGGCGGCCAGCGTGGGCAGCAGGTCGGCGAGGGAGCCTGAGCCGTACTCGGGGACGGGCGCGGAGGCTACGGCGAGGGGTTCGGGGTGGTCCCAGGTTGCGGGCTGCGCCATCAGCGGGGTACGTCCGCGGTCGCCTCGGAGAGCGACTGTGCGAAGGCGAGGGTCTGCTGCACCGTCTCCGGGCCGTCCCCTGCCTCGCTGACGCGCAGGCTCAGGTCGTCCGCCGTCGAGTTGCCCGTGTAGCCGTGGTCGGCCTCGCAGTTGGGGTCGCCGCAGGCGGCCGGCTCCAGGTCGATCCGGGAGACGGCACCCCAGCCGATGGTCAGCACGACCTCGCGGGGCGGTGTGCCCGGCTTGTAAGACTCCGGGTTGGCGACCACGCGGCTGAGCACCACCGACGAGATCCGGCCGATCTTCACGGACTCCGTGGACGTCGTGGCGTACGGCGTCGGGGAGGTGCTGTCGGCGGCCTGCTCGTCGGTGTGGCTGACGATGAAGCGGTTGCCGGTGAGGACGAGCACGGTCACATGCCGGCGCACCTCGTTCTGGTCGAACGTGGTCTCCTGGTGGACCAGGAACGACCGGATCGGCTCGCCGCCCACGGCGGCCTCCACCGCCTCGGCCACGAGGGCCGGGTAGTAGCCGCTGCGCTCGATCGCCGCACGCAGCCCCTGGGTCGTCGTACTGGTCTTGGCCATGACGTCCATCCTACGGTGGCCCACTGACTGCGAGGCACCGCCGAGCACGGTCCTGTCACAGCCGTCTCAGTACCCGGGGTCAGCACGGGAAGCGTCCGCCGGTGCGCGGAAGGCGCCCGTCAGTACACGGGAAGCGTCCTCGGGCCGAGGTCGTCGCGGACCGGCGGTCGGGCCAGGCGGACGGAGGCGCCGAGCACGCTCAGGCCGTGCGCGGCCACGACGACCGGCTCCAGGGTCACCGCGACCACCTCGGGGTGGTCGTCGACCAGCCGCGACACCCGCAGCAGCAGCTCCTCCAGTGCAGGCGTGTCGACGGGGGTCGAGCCGCGCCAGCCGAACAGGAGGGGTGCCGTCCGGATCGACCGGATCAGCGAACCGGCCTCCCGGTCCGTGACCGGAATGAGCCGGTGCGCGGTGTCCCCGAGCAGTTGCGAGGCGGCTCCGGCGAGCCCGAACGACAGCACGGCTCCCGCCGCCGGATCGATGACGGCCCGTACGACGGTGTCGACCCCGCGCGGCGCCATCCGCTGCACCACCGGCCGCAGCTCCTCCGGGCTGCCGAACAGCTCGCCCAACTCGGCGTACGCCCGCCGCAGTTGCTCCTCGTCCGCGAGATCCAGGCGTACGCCGCCCAGGTCGGCGCGGTGTCTGAGGTGCGGGGCGGTGGCCTTGAGGGCGACCGGGTAGCCGAGGGTGCGGGCGGCCTCTGCGGCGGCCTCGGGGGTGGGTGCGGGCAGCGCGCGGTGGACATCGACGCCGTACATGCCGAGCAGTTCGCAGGTCTCGTCGACGCCGAGTGTGAGGCCCTGCCCGCGCGCGAGCAGTCCGCCGATCAGCCCGGCGGCCCCCTTCTCGTCGATGTCCTCGTACTCGGGCACCCGGCCGGGATCGACGGCCTCGCGCCGCCACTGGGCGTACTTCACGGCTTCGGCGAGGGCACGGACCGCGCGTTCGGCGGCGGGGTAGGCGGGGATGAGGCCGACGCCTTCGGGGGTCTGCACCGCGTTGGACGGTCGGTCCGCAGGTCGGGGGGTGTCGCCCCGTTTCGAAACGGCCCGCGGTGCCGTACTCATCGCGGCCGACAGCGCCGCGGCGAGTCCCCCGAGTTCCACGTGCACCACGAGCACCGGCTTCCCGGGAACAGCCTCGGCCGCCGACCGCAGCGCCTCCGCCAGCGCCGCGTCCTCCTCCGGCCCCTCCCCCACGGTGGGTATCGCGGTCACGACCACCGCATCGCAGGAGTCGTCGGCCAGTGCCCCCGACAGCGCCCGGTGGAAGTCCGCCGCTGTCGCCGCCGTCGTCAGATCCACCGGCGGCGTCGGCCGCAGCCCCTCGGAGAGGCACGCGTCGTACGTCAGCAGTCCCAGTGACTCGGAGTTCCCGACGATCGCCACCCGTGGCCCGCCGGGCAGCGGCTGGCGCGCGAGCAGCAGCCCCGTGTCGACGAGTTCGGTGATCGTCTCGACGCGGATCACGCCGGCCTGTCGCAGCAGCGCGGACACCGTGGCGTGCGGCAGGCGTGTCGCGCGTACGGCGTGCCCCTGGGGGGCGGATCCGGCGCCCTGGACCACGACCAGCGGCTTCGCCGCCGCGGTGCGCCGGGCGAGACGGGTGAACTTGCGGGGGTTGCCGATGGACTCCAGGTACATGAGGGCGACGTCGGTGTCGGGGTCGTCATACCAGTACTGGAGGACGTCGTTGCCGGACACGTCCGCGCGGTTGCCGGACGACACGAACGTGGAGACGCCCGTGACACCGGTGACGCCGCCGCCGCGACGGTGCAGCCGGGAGAGCAGGGCGATACCGATGGCGCCGGACTGGGCGAACAGTCCGATGCGTCCGGGTCGCGGCATCTCGGGGGCGAGGGACGCGTTCAGCCGTACGTCTGCGGCGGTGTTGATGACCCCGAAGGCGTTCGGCCCGATGATCCGCATGCCGTACGTGCGCGCGTGCCGGACGAGTTCGCGCTGACGCTCGCGTCCCTCGGGGCCGCTTTCGGCGTAGCCGGCGGTGACCACGACGAGCCCCTGCACCCCGTGTTCGCCGCACTCGGTGACGACCTGGGGGACGTGTTCGACCGGGACGGCGACGACCGCGAGGTCGACGGGGCCTTCGATGTCGCGCACCGAGCGGTACGCCGGCACCCCGTCGAGTTCCTTCTGCTCTTCCGGGAAGGCCTTGTTCACGGCGTACAGGCCGCCGGTGAACCCGGCGTCCCTGATGTTGTCGAGGACGCTGCGGCCCACCCCTCCCGGGGTACGTCCGACGCCGACGACGGCGACCGAGCCGGGCCCCAGCAGCCGTCGTACGGACCGCGCTTCGGCGCGCTGCTCCCGCGCGCGCTGCACGGCGAGGGACTTGTCGGTGGGTTCGAGATCGAACTCCAGGCGTACGACGCCGTCCTCGAAGCTGCGCTTCTGGGTGTAGCCGGCGTCCGTGAACACCTTGATCATCTTGTTGTTGGCGGGCAGTACCTCGGCGGCGAAGCGGCGGATGCCGCGCTCGCGGGCGACGGCCGCGATGTGCTCCAGGAGGGCGGAGGCGACACCCCTGCCCTGGTGCGCGTCCTGCACGAGGAAGGCGACCTCGGCCTCGTCGGCGGGGGCGGACGCGGGACGCCCGTCGGCACTAATGCGGTCATAGCGTACGGTGGCGATGAACTCGCCGCCGACGGTGGCCGCGAGTCCCACCCGGTCCACAAAGTCGTGGTGCGTGAAGCGGTGGACATCCTTGGCGGACAGGCGAGGGTACGGCGCGAAGAAGCGGTAGTACTTCGACTCGTCGGAGACCTGCTCGTAGAAGCTGACCAGGCGATCGGCGTCGTCGACGGTGATGGGCCTGACGCGCGCGGTACCTCCGTCGCGCAGCACGACGTCGGCTTCCCAGTGGGCGGGGTACTCGTGCCGGTCCGACGAGGTCTGCATGGGCCCCAGCGTACGGCTCGCGTCCGACAACGGCGCGAGGCAGTCTGTGGGGAAAAGCAGCGAGGGGAAGTGGGACCGAGGCCGCGGTCCGACACCCTTCTCCGGACGGTCCACGGGGCCGCTCCGGGCTCGCTTCACGTGTGGGAAACTGGTCTAGACAACCCTGAGACTCTGAAGGGCAGCATCACATGGCTGAGCGCCGCGTCAACGTCGGCTGGGCGGAGGGCCTTCACGCCCGCCCCGCCTCCATCTTCGTCCGGGCCACCACGGCCGCAGGTATCCCCGTGACGATCGCCAAGGCCGACGGCAACCCCGTCAACGCGGCCTCCATGCTCGCGGTCCTGGGCCTGGGCGCCCAGGGCGGCGAGGAGATCGTCCTCGCCTCGGACGCCGAGGGCGCGGACGCGGCCCTCGACCGGCTGGCGAAGCTGGTCGCGGAGGGTCTCGAGGAACTTCCCGAGACCGTCTGAACAACCCGCAATTGATGGTTGCGGTGTTTTCGCCGCAAAACCGATGTGCCGCAACCTCGAAGGGCTCGTCCGAATTACCGGGCGAGCCCTTCGCAATTCCATTTGCGGGCAGCAGAAATAATCCCCCGCGAATTACGCTCTCTTTGTATACGGCGCCCGTGTTAATGCCGGAGACCCGACATGTTTACGGGAGGTTGCGAAGTCCTCACACGGTCCGTGCCGTTCGCGCCGCCGGGAAAGCGCAGCCGGTGCGCGGTGCCCGCGCGCTCGGTGTGCAGGGCGGTGATCGCCCGCGCGCGCTCGGCGTCGCCGCGCGCCACTGCGTCCACGATCGCCCCGTGCTCCGCCCAGGACTCCACGGGGTTGGCCGGCGCGTCCACCACGTACATCCAGGCGATCTTGTGCCGCAGCTGGGTCAGCATCGAGGTCAGGGCGGGGCTTCCGGAGGCCTGGGCCAGCGTCTCGTGGAACCAGCTGCCCAAGGAGCGCAGATCCTCGCTGTTGCCCCTCCTGGCGCGCTCCTGGCCCAGCCTGACGAGGCCGCGGAGCACCTTGAGGTGGGCCTCGGTGCGCCGCTGGGCGGCCCGCGAGGCGCCGAGCGGCTCCAGCAGCATCCGCATCTCCAGCAGGTCGGCGGCCTCCTGCTCGGTCGGTTCCGCGACGCACGCGCCCGCGTGCCGCCGGGTCACCACGAACCCCTCCGCCTCCAGCGTGCGCAGGGCCTCCCGCACGGGGACGCGCGAGACGCCGTACCGGCGCGCGAGGAGTTCCTCCGTGAGCCGGCCGCCGCGCTCGTAGACACCGGCGACGATGTCGTCCCGGATCGCCGTGCATACCGAGTGCGCCGGAATACGCATGTCCGACCTCCGCCTTAATCCCCGTGAAACGTCGACGATTGACGTGTGTTCCGTGACTCTATTGCAATCAGCGGGAATTTCCGATGGCGGACCGGAATCCATGGATATTTTTTGGACAGAAGGGGTCCGGAAACGCCGAAAGCCCCGGCCTGCGGGCCGGGGCTCCGGGAAGTGCGGTAGTACCTCGTCAGACGTTGACGCCGTGCTTGCGGAGGTAGGCGACGGGGTCGACGTCGGAGCCGTACTCGGCGGTCGTGCGGGCCTCGAAGTGGAGGTGCGGTCCGGTGACGTTGCCGGTGGCCCCGGAGAGACCGATCTGCTGGCCCGGGGTGACCTTCTGGCCGACGGAGACACCGATGGACGACAGGTGGCCGTACATGGTGTACATGCCGTCGGCCATCCTGATCACGACTTCGTTGCCGTACGAGCCGCCCCAGCCGGCCTCGACGACGGTTCCGGAGCCCACCGCGTGGACGCTGGTACCGGTCGAGGCGTGGAAGTCGATGCCCGTGTGGGCGCCGGAGGACCACAGGGAGCCGCCGGTCTTGTAACCGGTGGACACATAGGAGTTGGCGACCGGCGCGACGAAGGTGTTGAGCCTCTTGCGCTCGGCCTCGCGGGCGGCGCGCGCCTGGGCCTCACGGGCCGCCTCGGCCTGGGCGGCGGCCTTGGCGCGGGCGGTCTCCTCGGCGAGCGTCTCGGCGGCGGCCTGCCTCTGGGCGACGGCCTGGGCGTCGATCTTCTCGGCCACGGAGTCGCCGATGGCGACGACGGGCGTGAGGCCGGTCTGTTCGGGGGCGGGCTCCGCGGCGAACGCCGGGGCGGCGGCCAGGGTGCCTACGACGCCGGAGGTGGCGAGAGCCGCGACACTCGCGGCGCGAACGGTGGTGCGGTGGGTCCGGCTCGGGCGACGGTGCTTCCCGGTGGCGCGGGTGAACGCCATGAAGTGGCTGGTCCTTTCCTTCCTTCTCGCCTACCGGGTTAGCTGACGGGTTCGGAGCAGGAAGGTCTCCTACGGACTCCCCCGCCACGCGCGCGGGCGTCCGATTCACCCCAGGGACTCATGTGGGTCCCCGGCTCCCCTGGCTCGCGCCGTACGGGGACTCGGCGATGACTGTCCGGTGCCGCGAGTGCGGCGCGGTGCCTGACGGACAGCCGGACCGACGCTAAGGGGGGCCACTTTCAATCCCCAAACGGATCACGGGTTTTGTTGCGCATGCCACAGGGCAGACGGGCAACCTCTCCCCCAATTCGGACAATAGGGAGCCCTGGTGACGCTTCAGTCACCAGGGCTCCCCCACGCGCGTGCCGCTACTGCGTCTACTCCGCCGGAACGACGGTCACTTCGCCGATGCCGAGGGCCTCGACGGGCTCCTTGATCTGCTCCGCGTCGCCGACGAGGATCGTCACCAGACGGTCCACCGGGAAGGCGTTGACGACCGCCGCGGTGGCCTCCACGGTGCCGGTCGCGGCGAGCTGCTGGTACAGCGTCGCCTGGTAGTCGTCGGGCAGGTGCTGCTCGACCTGGTCGGCCAGCGTGCTCGCCACGGCGGCGGCGGTCTCGTACTTGAGCGGCGCCACCCCGACGAGGTTCTGCACGGCGATGTCCCGCTCGGCGTCGGTGAGTCCGCCCTCGGCGAGCTTGCGCAGCACCGTCCACAGGTCGTCCAGGGCCGGACCCGTGTTCGGGGTGTCCACGGAGCCGCTGATGGCGAGCATCGACGCGCCCGTGCCGTCCGGTGCCGAGCGCAGCACCTGGCCGAACGCCCGCACACCGTAGGTGTAGCCCTTCTCCTCGCGCAGGACGCGGTCCAGGCGGGAGGTGAGGGTGCCGCCGAGGCAGTACGTGCCGAGCACCTGGGCCGGCCACACGCGGTCGTGCCGGTCGGCTCCGACGCGGCCGATGAGCAGCTGCGTCTGGACGGCGCCGGGCCGGTGCACGATCACGACCCGCCCGGTGTCGTCGGCGGTCACCGGCGGCACGGGGCGCGGCTGGCCGGCGGGGCCGGTCCATGAGCCAAGGGTGTCGGCCAGCAGCGCGTCCAGGTCGATGCCGGTGAGGTCACCGACGACCACGACGGTGGCGGTCGCGGGGCGGACATGCCGGTCGTAGAAGGCGCGTACGGCCCCGGAGTCGATCTTCTGGACGGTCTCCTCGGTCCCCTGGCGCGGGCGCGACATGCGCGCGCTCGCCGGGAACAGCTCCTTGGCGAGCTCCTTGGCCGCGCGGCGGGACGGGTTGGCCGTCTCGTGCGGGATCTCGTCGAGGCGGTTGCGGACCAGCCGCTCGACCTCGCTGTCGGCGAAGGCGGGCGCCCTGAGGGCGTCCGACAGCAGGCCGAGACCCTTGGCCAGGCGCGAGGCCGGGACCTCCAGGCTCAGCCGGATGCCGGGGTGGTCGGCGTGCGCGTCGAGGGTGGCGCCGGAGCGCTCCAGCTCGGCGGCGAACTCCTCGGCGGAGTGCTTGTCGGTGCCCTCGGAGAAGGCACGTGCGGTGATCGTGGCGACACCGTCCAGACCGGCCGGTTCGGCCTCCAGGGGCGCGTCGAGGAGCACCTCGACGGCGACGACCTGCTGGCCGGGGCGGTGGCAGCGCAGCACGGTCAGGCCGTTGCCGAGCGTCGCGCGCTCGGGCGCCGGGAAGGCCCACGGCCTGGCCTCGCCCGCCTGGGGCTGCGGGTGGAATTCCATCGTGGCGAGCTCGGTCACTTGGCCGCCTCCTCGTTCTCGTCGCCGGCCTCGGCCGCTGCTGCTTCGTCGTCGGCATCCTCGTCCGCGATCGGCTCGTAGACGAGCACCGCGCGGTTGTCGGGCCGCAGGCGCGCCTTGGCGACCTCCTGGACCTCCTCCGCCGTCACGTCCAGGACGCGCTGTACGGCGGTCAGGGCGAGCTGCGGGTCACCGAACAGGACGGCGTACCGGCACAGTTCGTCCGCGCGGCCCGCGACCGTGCCCAGCCGGTCCAGCCACTCGCGCTCCAACTGGGCCTGGGCGCGCTCCATTTCCTCGGCCGTGGGGCCCTCCGCGGCGAACCGGGCGAGCTCCTCGTCGATGGCGGCCTCGATGACGGGCACCTCGACGTCCCCGGACGTCTTGACGTCCAGCCACCCCAGGGAGGGTGCTCCGGCCAGCCGCAGCAGACCGAAGCCGGCGGCGACGGCCGTACGGTCGCGTCGTACGAGGCGGTTGTAGAGGAGCGAGGACTCGCCGCCGCCGAGGATGGTGAGGGCGAGGTCGGCCGCGTCGGACGCGCGCGTGCCGTCCTCCGGGAGCCGGTAGGCGCACATCAGGGCGCGGGCCGGGACCTCCTCCTCGACGATCTCGCGCAGTTCGCCGCCCATCGTGTCGGGCAGTGAGCCGTCACGGGGTGTGGGCTTGCCGTCGTGCGCAGCGATGGACCCGAAGTACTTCTCGATCCAGGCGAGCGTCTGCTCGGGGTCGATGTCGCCGACCACGGACAGCACGGCGTTGTTGGGCGCGTAGTAGGTGCGGAAGAACGCGCGCGCGTCCTCCAGGGTGGCCGCGTCCAGGTCCGCCATCGAGCCGATGGGCGTGTGGTGGTAGGGGTGGCCCTCCGGGTAGGCGAGGGCGGTCAGCTTCTCGAAGGCCGTCCCGTAGGGCACGTTGTCGTAGCGCTGGCGGCGCTCGTTCTTGACGACGTCCCGCTGGTTCTCCATCGACTCGTCGTCCAGAGCGGCGAGCAGGGAGCCCATGCGGTCGGCCTCCAGCCAGAGGGCGAGCTCCAACTGGTGGGTGGGCATGGTCTCGAAGTAGTTGGTGCGTTCGAAACTGGTGGTGCCGTTGAGCGAACCGCCCGCGCCCTGCACCAGTTCGAAGTGGCCGTTGCCCTTCACCTGTCCGGAGCCCTGGAACATCAGGTGCTCGAAGAGGTGAGCCAGGCCGGTACGCCCCTTGACCTCGTGGCGGGAACCGACGTCGTACCAGAGGCACACCGCCGCGACCGGGGTCAGGTGGTCCTCGGAGAGCACCACGCGCAGACCGTTGGCCAAACGGTGTTCGGTCGCTGTCAGACCGCCGGACCCTGCCTCGGCGGTGGCCGTGTGACCCATGGGCATGTACGTCCCTTCGATCGCGGATTCTCTGGCTGGAACCGCAGAAATCCTGCTCGTCCCGCCACTGTATGCAAGCGTGCGGACCGTCGGCGAAGTTCCCGGCGGACGTACGCCGAGAGCGAGATCGCGTAGCCTGCGGGCAGTCGCACACGTGGACCCACGCGGCAGCCGTCGGTGACGGAGCCGAGCGGCCAACGCCGGGTCCTGGTCCGCGTTGTCAGTGCCGCGGTCCACAATGGTTCACGTCAAGACCCCGTTCACGCTTCAGCAAGAGTGAGCCGAAGGGGAGCGACCCCCAGGCGAGCGACCAGAAAAGAGGAGCCGGCAGCGATGGCCCGCCGCAGCACGAAGACCCCGCCGCCCGACGACTCGTTCGAGGAGCGGATCCTCGACATCGACGTCGTCGACGAGATGCAGGGCTCCTACCTTGAGTACGCCTACTCGGTCATCTACTCCCGGGCCCTGCCGGACGCCCGGGACGGCCTGAAGCCGGTCCACCGCCGGATCGTCTACCAGATGGACGAGATGGGCCTTCGCCCCGACCGCGGCTATGTGAAGTGCGCGCGTGTCGTCGGCGAGGTCATGGGCAAGCTGCACCCGCACGGCGACGCCTCGATCTACGACGCCCTGGTGCGCATGGCCCAGCCCTTCTCCATGCGCGTCCCCCTGGCCGACGGCCACGGCAACTTCGGCTCGCTGGGCAACGACGACCCGCCCGCCGCCATGCGGTACACCGAGTGCCGGCCGTCCGAGGCCGCGAACCTGATGACCGAGTCGATCGACGAGGACACGGTCGACTTCGCCCCGAACTACGACGGCCAGGAGCGGGAGCCGGTGGCCCTGCCCGCCGCCTTCCCGAACCTCCTGGTGAACGGCTCGTCGGGCATCGCCGTCGGCATGGCCACCAACATGCCGCCGCACAACCTGGGCGAAGTCATCGCGGCGGCCCGCCATCTGATCCGCTATCCGAACGCGGACCTCGACACCCTGATGCGCCACGTCCCCGGCCCCGACCTGCCGACGGGCGGCCGGATCGTCGGCCTGAGCGGCATCCGGGACGCGTACGAGACGGGCCGCGGCACGTTCAAGATCCGCGCCACCGTCGCCGTGGACAACGTGACGGCGCGCCGCAAGGGCCTCGTCGTCACCGAACTCCCCTTCTCCGTGGGCCCGGAGAAAGTGATCGCCAAGATCAAGGACCTGGTCGGTGCGAAGAAGCTGCAGGGCATCGCCGACGTCAAGGACCTCACCGACCGCGCGCACGGCCTGCGCCTGGTCATCGAGATCAAGAACGGCTTCGTCCCGGAAGCGGTCCTGGAGCAGCTCTACAAACTGACGCCGATGGAGGAGTCCTTCGGCATCAACAACGTGGCGCTGGTGGACGGCCAGCCCCTCACGCTGGGCCTCAAGGAACTCCTGGAGGTCTATCTCGACCACCGCTTCGACGTCGTACGGCGGCGCAGCGAGTTCCGCCGCACCAAGCGGCGCGACCGCCTGCACCTGGTGGAGGGCCTGCTCACGGCGCTCGTCGACATCGACGAGGTCATCCGGATCATCCGCTCCAGCGACAACTCCGCGCAGGCGAAGCAGAGTCTGATGGAGCGCTTCTCCCTGTCGGACATCCAGACGCAGTACATCCTGGACACGCCGCTGCGCCGGCTCACCCGGTTCGACCGGATCGAGCTGGAGTCGGAGATGGAGCGCCTCACCGCGGAGATCGCCGAGCTGAGCCGCATCCTGGAGTCGGACACCGAGCTGCGCAAGCTGGTCTCGACCGAACTGGCCGCGGTGGCCAAGAAGTTCGGCACCGACCGGCGTACGGTCCTGCTGGAGTCGGCGGGCGCCCCCGACGCCACGGTGCCGCTCCAGGTGGCCGACGACCCGTGCCGTGTGCTGCTCTCCTCGACGGGTCTGCTGGCCCGCACGGCGAACGGCGAGCCCTTCCCGGAGGACGCCGAGGCCCGGCGCGTCAAGCACGACGTGATCGTCTCGGCGGTCCCGGCCACGGCCCGCGGCGAGCTGGGCGCGGTCACCTCGGCCGGCCGCCTGCTGCGCATCAACGTCGTCGACCTGCCCCAGCTCCCGGAGACGGCGTCCGCGCCGAACCTCTCCGGTGGCGCGCCGGTCTCGGAGTTCGTCTCCCTGGACGAGGGCGAGACGGTCGTCTGCCTGACCACCCTCGACGAGTCCTCCCCCGGCCTGGCCATCGGCACGGAGCAGGGCGTTGTCAAGCGCGTGGTCCCCGACTACCCCACGAACAAGGAGGAGTTGGAGGTCATCACGCTCAAGGACGGCGACCGGATCGTCGGCGCGATCGAATTGCGCACCGGCGAGGAGGACCTCGTCTTCATCACGGACGACGCCCAACTCCTGCGCTACCAGGCCTCCCAGGTGCGCCCGCAAGGCCGCCCGGCCGGCGGTATGGCGGGCATCAAGCTCACGGACGGCGCGAAGGTCATCTCGTTCGCGGCGGTCGACCCGGCCGTGGACGCGGTCGTCTTCACGGTCGCGGGCTCGCGCGGCACGCTGGACGACTCCGTCCAGACGACGGCCAAGCTGACCCCGTTCGACCAGTACCCCCGCAAGGGCCGTGCGACCGGCGGCGTCCGCTGCCAGCGCTTCCTGAAGGGCGAGGACTGCCTGTCCCTGGCCTGGGCGGGCGCCGTACCGGCCAGGGCCGCACAGCGGGACGGCACCCCGGCCGAACTCCCGGAGATGGACCCGCGCCGCGACGGCTCGGGCGTGTCCCTGCCGAAGACGGTGTCGGTGGTGGCGGGGCCGGTGTAGCCGGCGCCCTCGGGCCCTAGGGTTCCGAGTAGGGATCAAACTCCACCTCGGATTCCGGTTCCTGATCCTCCGGTTCTTGTACGTAACGCAGGACGCCCCACATGCCGTGCTCGTCGGCGTGTGGGGCGTCGCCGTCCTGGCACGCCTCCAACTCCTTGCCGAGCGCGGCCAGTTCGAGACCGGTGCCGATCAGCACGAGCTGCGTGAGCCGGGCGTCTCCGCTCGCCCAGGGCTCGGGATAGAACCGCAGGAACCGTCCTACGGCGTGCACGGCGTACCGGTTGCGGGGATCGTGGGCGCCGAAGTCGACGTACCCCTTGATCCGGTAGAGCCCCTCGGGCCTGCTGTCCAGGAACCCCATCAGCCCGCGCGGATCCATGGGCACGTCGGAGGCGAAGGAGAGGCTGTCGTAGGCGGTGTGCAGATGGCCCGCATGGTCGTGCTCGTCGCCGGTGTGCTCGTGCAGGTCGTCGAAGGTCAACTGCCCGACGCGCTCCTCGCTGGGCCTGCAGTCGAAGAGGAACTCCGGGTCGATACGGCCGTAGGTGGCGGGCACCACGGCGGCCCGGTCGGTGAGGGAGCTGACAAGTCCGAGGACGCGCGGGGCATCGGCTGCCGCCCGGTCGAGCTTGTTGACGACGACCAGGTCGGCGAGGGAGAGATGCCGGTCGATCTCGGGATGCTTCGCGCGGGTGTCGTCGAACTCGGCGGCGTCGACGACCTCGACGAGTCCGCCGTAGACGATCCCCGGGTGTTCGCTGGCGAGCAACATGCGCACCAGTTCCTCCGGTTCGGCGAGTCCGCTGGCCTCGATGACGATGACGTCGATACGGGTGGAGGGGTGGGCGAGCCGCTCCAGATAGACGTCGAGTTCACTGACGTCGACGGCGCAGCACAGACACCCGTTGCCGAGCGAGACGGTCGAGTCGCCGAGGGCCCCGGCCACGGCCAGCGCGTCGATCTCGATCGCCCCGAAGTCGTTGACGATGGCGCCGATACGGCTGCCTCCGCTGCGGTGCAGGAGGTGGTTGAGCAGGGTCGTCTTGCCGGAGCCGAGGAATCCGGCGAGGACGACGACGGGGATCTGCGGGGGGCTTGGAACCGGTGTCCCGCTTTCGCTCGGGCTCGGGTGTGCGCTCGGGTTCTGCGGGCTCAACGTGCGACCTCTTTCACGCCGACGCGTGCACCGGATCGCGGTCGGGTGCACGTACGGAGGTTGAATGCCGCCCCAGGATACGAGCCGGAAGAATCGCCGCGAAGTGAACGATTGTTAGCACGCCTTGCGGGGCACACGTTGGGGAAGGCGCCGGTTCGTGCGACCCTCGCTTCCCTCCGTGCGCCTCCTCTCCGCCTCCCTGCCGATCAGAGCCGCTCGGCACTCTGGGAGACGGCAAGCGCCGCCCATCGCTCGCCGGTCCCCGTCTTCACCAACCCGCACCCGACGGCCGGCGGACGGCCGCCTGATTCGGGGGTTGTTGACATGGCCACACGGAACAAGGGTGTACGAGGGCTGGGCACTGTGGCTGCGGGCTTGATGCTCGCCACCGCTACGTTGAACCTCGCCTCGCGTCAGCGACGACTCGAAGAGGCCCGCCTGCAGGTGCGGCGGTTGGAGCTTGAGGAACTGTCCGCGCGGCGACGGGCTCTGGCCCACCAACAGCGCATGCACTGGGAGTTGCTGTCCAAGGCCATCGACGACCCCGCTCTCGCCGAGGTGATCGATACCTATGACAGGGACATCCCGGCGGCCAAGAGGCGTCAGTACTTTTACGCCAACGCCTGGTACGCCAATCTGTACCACCTCTACCGCGCGGGGATCCTGGACCAGGAAGAGTTGTACGGGCATCTGCGCGAACTCTTCCAAAGCCCCGTCCTGCGGGAGTACTGGGAGGCCTCAAAGGGCACCCGCGCCTCGCTGAAGGGCGGGTCGGAAGAGGCCAAGATCGGACGCATGGTCGACGGCCTGCTCAAGGACCTGGACGAGGCCGACACGGACGAGTGGTGGGTGGTGGGCAACCCTCCCGGGCCGTGATCAGGACACCCTGTCGATGGTTCGAGCAGGGCGACACGAGCAGTTGGCCTTTTTTCAACTGGCCACGTGCGCACCACTCGCACCAGTAACGTGCTGCCGATCACTGTGTCAATCTCCCTGACTAAGGACCGGTATCTTTGAAAATTGTGCGCCGCATCGGTGTGCCGCCGAGCGTCCGTGGCAGTGCTACGGGAACCAGTTGCCCGGACGTGTTCGAACTGAGCGACGGTAATTTCGCCGTCATCGGTACCGAGGCCACCGAGGCTCTTGATCATGAGCTCCCCGCCGATGCCTCCCGTGCCGACTACGAGCGCATTGTCATCGTGAGCAGAGAGACCCTGATCCGCGCCAAGGCGGACATCCCCGACGCCTGAGTCACGAGAGCGCGTCCGCACCGGACTCGTCCCGTACACGCTTCGCCCAGCCGCGCACCACCACCGAGCGACTCGGGTACCTACCCGACGAGCAGTCCATCACCCCGTCACTGCTCGATCACCACCCATGAGGCCTGGCGCCAGAACGGCACCAGGCCGCACGCGTTCCTTGGGCCGCTGTCAGCTCATCAGCGGCACCGCCACCGGCGCCCCCACTGGTCGTCGCGTCCTGCTTGGCGTTGTCGGCCACCCACTCGCTGGAGGGCGAGTCCGCATCCCACACCTTGGCCGAGCCGTCGGCCTTCCACACCTCGAACTGGCCGCACAGTTGGGCGTTGGCGCCGTCGGCGGACTGGACGGTCGCGTACATCTTCGGCTTGGTGGCGCTTGTCGCGAACGGCTGGGTCGAGGCGTTGCACACCGAACCCGTCGTCCCCTGCTGCACGCCTACCGGTGTCGGCACAGCGGGCTTGGAGATGTAGGTGACCGAGAGCTCGGCGTCGTCGCGGAAGCGGGCCCACGATGCGGTGGAGGTCTCGTCGTGCGCGGTGAGCGAGAACGTGATCTGCGGCTTCTGCTGGTCCACGTGATCCCGCACCGTGGTCGTCAGGTTCTCGTTGCTCTCCTGAGCCACGTTGTCGCTGAGCGCACCCAGTCCGCCGGCTGCGAGGGGCTGCACAGGCTGCCCCGGCCGTAGGAGACGTTCCGGTCGACCATCAGATCAACAGCCTTGGGGCGGCTCGACCACCGACATCGCGGCCCGGCTCGATCTGCAGACCCTGCGCCGCAACCGACATCTCCAGCCGGTCCAGGGCGGGATTGGCAGCAGCCGTAGCGTCCTTGACGATCAGTACCTGGGAGAAACCGGTACCGAGCGCGGTGACCTTGAGATCCACCCCAGGCAGCACATCCGGATACGTAGCGGAACTTCCCGACACAGCAGGCTTCGGAAGGACCGAGGGCCATGCAAGTGACAACGATTTCCCGCCCTGCGTCAGAGTGACCAAGTTCTTCTGGCCACCCCCGGAGAACGTCATATCCGTCGCAGTCGACTTGGCACAGATACTGCCGTCGCCCGACGCCTCCAAGGTCGTGTCGATCGCCGCCCACGAACCGTCAGCCCGACGGGCCCGGACCGGCGCCGCATTCGTCTCCTGCGTGAACGTGCCATCAGGATTGGCAAAAACCTGCGACGTCTCGGTGCGCTGCGCCGTGACCTCGACCCGGTCTCCCGATGCGACTGCGGCTGCGGACGCCGCTACTTCCGGACTCTTGGGCTGTGATGCTGCGGATCTCGCTATCTGCTGCGGTGCGGCCAAGGCCGGTTCTACCGCTGCCAGCCCTGCGACAACAGATGCCATCGCCACGACCGCACACCATCTGCGACGCCGATGGCGCCGCCCCCCGTTCCCCCACAGCTACACCCCAGAAAGTTCACGGATTACCCACAGATCCGTCAAGTCTTCTGATCAGTGCATGCCACGGTCAAGAGTGACGATGATCACGCTCCATGGAATCGTCGCAGGCCAGATGATGGGCAGCCCCCACAAATTAGGTTGAATTGATCACTCGCCATCGGGAAGTGCTGGCGCTGCCCACGACGTCAGGCAATCCACAGGTCAGGGAGATCCGAGACGGGTGCGTAGGCGGCTTGCGCACCCCCGGACAACGTGCGGCTCGCCCACCGATTCCACGATCAACCCCTCGGACATCGATACGTCCAGCAGCAGCTACGCTCGCGCCCACATCGAGAGGGAGGGTGATCACTATGGCCATGGGGCTCGCAGGTCTGCCGAGCAGAGAGTGGATGATCAAAGACGCGAAGGGTCGAAAATACAGTTACGACTCGGAGGAAGAGGCGTTCGAGGAACTCCCCGAACACGGGGAAGGCGCCACCGTCTGGACCCGCGAGGTCTATCGCGTCATGTTCGTGACCAAGTCGATCGATGGATGGAAGCAGATTCCCAGTCCCCGGGCTTAGCTTGTCCTACCGTTTTGGCGCGGACGCGGCAACGGTGACCTGGGCGGTCCAGGACCCGGGTTCCTGGGGCAGATCCCAGGTCACATCGACGCGCGCTTCGTGGAAGTCGTGCGCGAGTACCACCACCATGGCCGCCGAGGCGGCTCGTGCCTCGGCTGGGCCGGCGTTTATCGGAACGTCGGTGAGGCGCCCGCAGTGCGTCCCGCCGTCCACGGTGAGGACACTGTGGCGCCAGCCTTCCGGCGTCGCAAGCAGGACGATGCCCTTCGGCATGCCGAAGAGAGGTCGCCTCTTCTTCTCCCGCTTCCGTCTCACCATGGAGCCATCCAACCTGGTCGGCTTCCTGACGTTTCAAGCGGGCGGGACTTCAGGTGCCGCGGCGGAGCTTGGTGCCGACTTTAGTGGTGGGCGGGACGGCTGAACGCCTCGCCGGTGGCGAGGACTCGCCCGACGTCGTGACGGGTGGCCGGTTGCTGATTCTTTGACGGGCCTCGCGTTTTCCGGACAGGCTTCTGACCGTTTATTTCACGCGGCGATTCGCAACTTCTCGTACTCGGCATGGACTTCGTGCGGAGGGCGGTAACCCTGTGGGGCTCAGAAAGTCATCGTTGCAGGTCAGCGACGCAGCGCACCTTCGGTGCGCGCCGGGGGCGTGGTAAATCCTGTGGTGCGCGCCGAAGGTGCTTCTGTCTGCCCTGACGGGGGC
>NZ_JBFAJD010000066.1:0-32425 GCF_040655035.1 Streptomyces sp. NPDC050549 | reverse complement strand
ATGATCCAGTTCGTGAAACCGGCGAACAGCGGCGTCGCGAACATCAGCAGCATGATCGTGCCGTGCATCGTGAACGCCTGGTTGAACTGCTCGTTCGACAGGATCTGCAGACCCGGCCGTGCGAGCTCGGCGCGCATCAGCAGCGCCATGACGCCGCCGATCAGGAAGAACGCGAAGGACGTGACCAGATACAGCGTGCCGATCGTCTTGTGGTCGGTGGTGGTGAGCCACTTGATCACGACGTTGCCGGGTTGCTTGCGCCTTACCGGCAGCTCATCCGCGTAGTGGGACTCTGCTGCCGCGGCACCCTGAGGTTCGTTGAGGATGCTCACAGGTTGTTCGTCTCCCGGTTCTTCTCGTGGCTCGTCTGCGCGATGCCAGCGGGGATGTAACCGGTCTGCCCCTTCTTGGCGAGGTCCTTGAGGTGCTGCTGGTAACGCTCCGGCGAGACGACCTTCACGTTGAACAGCATCCGGGAGTGGTCGACGCCGCAGAGCTCGGCGCACTTGCCGAGGTAGGTGCCCTCCTTGGTGGGGGTCACCTGGAAGGCGTTGGTGTGACCCGGGACGACGTCCATCTTCATCAGGAACGGCACCACCCAGAAGTCGTGGATGACGTCACGCGAGGTGAGGACGAAGCGGACCGTCTCGCCCTTGGGGAGCCAGAGGGTGGGACCCGGGTTGAGGGTCTGCGGGTTCTTCGTGGCGGGCGTACCGACGTCGTAGACACCGCCGGCGTTCGCCGGGAAGTCCTTCTTGAACCGGTCCGGGATGGCGGCCAGGTTCTTGTCGGTCGTCGCGTCACCACTGACACCGTCGACGTTCTCGATGTAGTTGAAGCCCCAGCTCCACTGGAAGCCCACGACGTTGACCGTCACATCGGGCTTCTTGTCGAGGCTCAGGAGCTTCGTCTCGTCGCGGGCCGTGAAGTAGAACAGCACCGAGACGATGATGAGCGGAACAACCGTGTACAGCGCCTCGATGGGCATGTTGTACCGGGTCTGCGGGGGGATCTCGACCTTGGTGCGGCTGCGCCTGTGGAACATGACGCTCCACATGATCAGGGCCCACACCAGGACGCCGACGGCGAGCGCGGCAGCCCAGGATCCCTGCCACAGGGAGAGGATCCGCGGACCCTCCTCCGTGGTCGGGGTGGGGAAACCAAGGCGAGGGAAGTCCTTGGATGTGCAACCGGTCGCGGTCGCCAGGACCAGGCCCGCAGTCATTGCCTGCAGCAGCTTCCGCCGCATCGGGCGCCGCGGCGAGCGGTCGGAGCCGTTGGGACTCACGTAGCGCCTTCCCGAGAGTCTCGCCCGCGCGGATTGGCTGCGGCCTGCCTTCACGCGGGTCGGTCGCCGCCCTGCGTCGGGCAGGGGTTTGGATGTTTATGCGGACCAAACCCTAGCCGACGCCTTCCGGGGGTTCGCGGGGAGGGTGGCATACGCGCCGGGCTTTACTCCGGGCGCCTAATAGCTCGGGGGTTGAGGTGATTTGGGCGAGTGCGGGTGCGTTGTGGTTGCTCGCGCAGTTCCCCGCGCTCCCGAGGAAAGGCCACGTACGTTTTAACGTTGCCGTGTGTCCTACTTCGATGCCGCCTCCTCCGCTCCTCTTCATCCCGTCGCCCGGCAGGCGCTGTTGGCGTCCCTGGACGAGGGGTGGGCCGATCCGGCCCGGCTCTACAGAGAAGGACGTAAGGCACGGTTGCTGCTCGATGCCGCGCGGGAGGCCGCCGCCGAGGCCGTCGGGTGCCGGGCCGACGAGTTGGTGTTCACGACCTCCGGTACTCGGGCCGTGAACAGCGGTATCGCCGGGGCGTTGGCAGGGCGGCGGCGCGTCGGACGTCACCTGATCGTGTCAGCGGTTGAACACTCTTCCGTGCTCCATTCGGCCGAGACCCTGGTGGCGGCGGGTGGTTCGGTGACCGAGGTGCCCGTGGACCGGACGGGAGCGGTGAGCGCGCGGGCCTACGTCGAGGCGCTGCGCCCGGACACCGCGCTGGCCTGTCTGCAGTCGGCCAACCACGAGGTGGGGACCGTGCAGCCGGTCGCCGAGGTGGCCGAGGTGTGCCGGGCGGCCGGGGTGCCGTTGCTGGTCGACGCGGCGCAGTCGCTGGGGTGGGGGCCGGTCGAGGGTGCGTGGTCGCTTCTCGCGGCCAGCGCGCACAAGTGGGGCGGGCCGGCCGGGGTCGGACTGCTGGCGGTACGCAAGGGCGTGCGGTTCGCGGCCCAAGGGCCCGTCGACGAACGGGAGTCGGGGCGCTCCCCAGGCTTCGAGAACATCCCGGCGATCGTGGCCGCGGCGGCCTCCCTGCGCGCGGTCCGCACGGAGGCGGCCGCGGAGGATCTACGGCTGCGGGAGCTGACGGAGCGGATCCGGGCCCGGGTGCCGCGGTCGGTGCCGGACGTGGACGTGGTCGGCGATCCGGTGCGACGGCTGCCCGGGATCGTCACCTTCTCCTGTCTCTATGTCGACGGAGAGACTCTCCTGCACGAACTGGACCGCGCCGGTTTCTCCGTCTCGTCCGGGTCGTCCTGCACGAGCAGCACGCTGACGCCCAGCCATGTGCTGAAGGCGATGGGGGTGCTGAGTGAGGGAAACGTGCGGGTGTCGTTGCCGACGGGGACGACGGAGGAGGACGTCGAGCGTTTCCTCGCCGTGCTGCCGGGGGCGGTGGCGGGGGTGCGGGAGAAGTTGGGGGCCTCCACTCCGGCGCCCGCGGCCGTCGCAGCGGAACACCCGCTCGTCGTGGACGCGCTCGGGAAGCGCTGCCCGATCCCGGTCATCGAGTTGGCGAAGGTCATCGGCGATGTACCGGTCGGCGGCACGGTCAAGGTCCTGTCGGACGACGAGGCGGCACGCCTGGACATCCCGGCGTGGTGCGAGATGCGGGGCCAGGAGTACATCGGTGAGGAGGAGGGCCCGGCGTACCTGATCCGCCGGACCAGCTGACGCGCCCCTCAGGGGGCGCGGGGAACTGCGCGACCAGCCCCCACGCGCCCGCAGGCGGCCAGTCGGCTCAGCCCAGGTGCTTACGGACCTCCACCGCCGCGTCATCTCCGTACGCCTTGGTGAACCGCTCCATGAAGTGCCCACGAGACAGCTGGTACTCCTGCGTACCGACCGTCTCGATGACGAGCGTCGCGAGCATGCAGCCGACCTGCGCCGACCGCTCCAGCGAGACACCCCACGCCAGCCCCGACAGGAACCCCGCGCGGAACGCGTCGCCGACACCCGTGGGGTCGGCCTTGCGCTCCTCCTCCGCGCAGCCGACCTCGATCGGGTCCTCGCCGACGCGCTCGATACGGACGCCGCGCGAGCCGAGCGTGGTGACGCGGTGGCCGACCTTCGACAGGATCTCCTCGTCGCTCCAGCCGGTCTTGGACTCGATGAGGCCCTTCTCGTACTCGTTCGAGAAGAGGTACGCCGAGCCCTCCAGCAGGATGCGGATGTTGTCGCCGTCCATGCGCGCGATCTGCTGGGAGAAGTCGGCGGCGAAGGGGATGGACCGGGTACGGCACTCCTCCGTGTGGCGGAGCATCGCCTCGGGGTCGTCCGCGCCGATCAGGACCAGGTCGAGGCCGCCCACGCGGTCGGCGACGGTCTTCAGCTCGATCAGGCGGGCCTCGCTCATGGCGCCGGTGTAGAAGGAGCCGATCTGGTTGTGGTCGGCGTCGGTGGTGCACACGAAACGGGCGGTGTGCAGCGTCTCGGAGATGCGCACCGAGTCGGTGTCGACGCCGTGCCGGTCGAGCCAGGCGCGGTACTCGGCGAAGTCGGAGCCGGCGGCGCCGACCAGGATCGGCGCGGTGCCGAGCTGGCCCATGCCGAAGGCGATGTTGGCACCGACGCCGCCCCGGCGTACGTCGAGGTTGTCGACCAGGAAGGAGAGCGACACCGTGTGCAACTGGTCCGCGACCAGCTGGTCGGCGAAGCGGCCGGGGAAGGTCATGAGGTGGTCGGTGGCGATGGAGCCGGTGACTGCGATGCGCACGGCGAGGACTCTCCTGAGGGAGGCTGCGTTGACAGTTCACGCTACCCGGTCGGCCTGGCGGCTCTGAAGCGGCCAAAACTACCCGATAGTAGATCTTTCTTCGCGACGTAAAGCATGTCTACGGTGCCGCTATGACGAACCTCAAAGTCGACGGTCCCGTTCCGGCCCACCTCGAAGGCGAAGGTGAGGCGGACCTCGCGGCGCTGCGCGGCGACTGCGCCCGGATGGCTCCCCACTGGGCGGTACCCGACCGGATCGTTGCCGTTCCGGTGTCCCCGTCACTCATCCACGGCGTGTCGGTGCCGTCGAAGTCCGCCCGGCTGCTGGACGCGATGGGCGAATACGGCGACTGAGTTCGAAGCCCGTCGGCTCCGTCGGCGCGCTCGGGGGAACCGTGCGCTCCCCCGCTGCGTCCCATCGCTGTCCCCCGTAAAGGGGATGCGGTATACGACCCTTCCGCCTGCCTCTTTGACAGGGGCGGGTCAGGGTCATGGGACAGTTGCGCAGCCGAAGGAGCGATGCGGTGAACACCGAGCGACCCGACAACGAGGACGCGACCGGCGCCTCCGAAGATGTGCCGGGCGTGGGGGACGCCGCGAAGGGTGCCGTGGAGGGGTCCGGGGCCGAGGACACCGGGGCCGGCCGAGAAGCGGCCGACGTCGAGGGGTCCCGCCCGGACAAGACCGCAGGCGCTACGACGCCCGCCGTCGCGGGCGAGGACGGTGAGGGCACGGACGAGGGTGCCGTTTCCGAGGAGGCCCACCTGTCGTCGGCGGGGACGGGCCCCGAAGAGACCGAGCCCGAGGAGACAGAGCCCGAGGCATCCGACGCAGCAGCCGATTCCTCGGAACAGCTCGACCCGGTGACGTCCGGGCCGCAGGCCGACCAGCCGGAAGCCGCCGAAGCCGCCCACCCGCACGACCACGCGGGTCACGCCGACCACACCGACGACGGGCACCCGGCGCGATCCCGGTCCCCCCTCGTCATCGCCTCCGTGGCCGCCGCCGTACTGCTCGTCGGAGGGGGCGGGGCGTACCTCGCGTCCTCCTCCTCGTCCTCCGGAGGTTCGGGGAACGGGACGGGATCCGCGGCCTCCGGCAGCGGTGGGACTCCGCCGGCGCTCGCGCTCGACGGGTACGCGACGGGCGGTACGAACGGGATCGCGTCCGGGGAGCCGAATCCGTACGGCGAGACCTACAAGGCCCAGGGCACCCTGCCCGCCGGCCCCGGTTCCGCGGCCGTCTACTCACCGGAAGGGCAAGTGGCCAAGGACGACGTGGCGCGGCTCGCGAAGGCGCTCGGTGTCGTGGGGACACCGGTGGCCGAGGGGCAGTACTGGAAGGTCGGTGGGCAGGACGGCAGCGGGCCGAGTCTCCAGGTGAACAGGGCGGCGCCGGGCCTGTGGACGTTCAACCGCTACGCGCCCGGCACCGACAACTGCACCGACACCCTCAAGTGCGCGCAGGATCCCGGCACTTCGGCCACCGACCCGGTGAGTGTCGCGGTCGCGAAGCAGGCCGCCGCCCCGATCCTCAAGGCCGTCGGCCAGGACGACGCGAAGGTGGACGCCGGCCAACTCATGGGCGCGCAGCGGGTGGTGAACGCCGAACCGGTGGTCGGCGGGCTGCCCACACACGGCTGGACGACCGGGCTGACCGTCAGCGCCCAAGGTGAAGTCGTGGGCGGGAGCGGGCAGTTGGCGGCGCCGGTGAAGGGTGACGTCTATCCGGTGCTGAGCGCCCAGAAGACGCTGGCGCTGCTGAACGCGGCCCCGGGGACCGACCACCGCATGGGCATCGGCGGCTGCGCCAGTCCCGTACCGCTGAAGGACCGGCTGGAGGCGCCCTGCGGATCGTCGACCGCCATCTCCGCCACGCCCGCGCAGGCCTCGGCCATCGTGGAGCACGCGGTGTTCGGGCTCGCCGCGCACTCGGTGAGCGGGAAGCAGACGCTGGTGCCGTCCTGGCTGTTCGAGGTGCGGCAGTCGGGTGGGCAGGACAGCTTCACGGTGACGTACCCGGCGATCGATCCGAAGTATCTGGCCTCGGCCGGCACGCCCACGCCGACGCCGACCTCGACGGCGACCGCGGCTCCGCACGATGTGAAGGCCGACGGCTACTCGGCCGACGGGAAGAGCCTCACCGTGGCCTTCACCGGCGGGGTGTGCGCGGACTACAAGGTCGCGGCCTCGGAGAGCTCGGACAAGGTGACGGTCACGGTGACCGCGACGCCCTGGCCGAACAAGGTCTGCATCATGATCGCCAAGATCTACCACCAGAACGTGGAGTTGAAGGCGCCGCTCGGCGACCGCGAAGTCGTGGGTTCGGACGGCAAGGCGATCCCCGTGGAGAAGAACAGGCAGCCGACGGCCGGAGCGGGTCCCTCGCTGGCCCGGTAGGGCCGGTCAGGACTTCTCAACGGGCACCGGAAAGCCCGAAGGCGGCGGCCCTGTCGGAGGGGGCCGCCGCCTTCGCCGTGCTCAGTCGCTCTGTGGGGCTTAGCTGAACGAGTCGCCGCAGGCGCAGGAGCCCGTCGCGTTCGGGTTGTCGATCGTGAAGCCCTGCTTCTCGATGGTGTCGACGAAGTCGATGGAGGCGCCGCCCAGATACGGGGCGCTCATCCGGTCGGTGACCACCTTGACGCCGCCGAAGTCCTTGACGACATCGCCGTCGAGGGAGCGCTCGTCGAAGAAGAGCTGGTAGCGCAGGCCGGAGCAGCCACCGGGCTGCACGGCGACGCGCAGGGCCAGGTCCTCCCGGCCTTCCTGGTCGAGCAGGGCCTTGACCTTCGCCGCGGCGGCGTCGGACAGAAGGATGCCGTCGGTGACGGTGCTGGTCTCGTCCGATACGGACATCTACATCTCTCCCGGGTTGTACGGAGACTGCTTGCCGACGATGTCAACCGCCGGGGCCGTGGATTCATTCCGGGCCGTGCCCGGTGTCTTTCCCCCGGCACCTCTCTCCATGCTCGCACACCCCCGCAAGGTCCCCGGCTGAGTGCGTATCGAGCACCTGCCGGGATTGATGTCACATCGACGCTATGGCCGTCGTCAAACTGACGTGAAGCGGTTATGATAGATAACGTCAATTCGACGAAAAGGCTTGTCTGTCAGAACAGAAAGGGTGCGTGTCGTGACCACCGCCCAGACCCAGGAGCTCGACGTTCAGCCGACGCCCCTCGCCCTGCTGCTGCTCGGCCGTGAGGCCGACCCGAGGAGCGAGCGCGGTGTCGAGTGCCCCGGCGACCTGCCCTCGCCGTCCGACCCGGACCTGGTCGAGCGGGCCCGCGCGGCCAAGGAGAAGCTCGGCGACAAGGTCTTCGTGCTCGGCCACCACTACCAGCGCGACGAGGTCATCCAGTTCGCCGACGTCACGGGCGACTCCTTCAAGCTGGCCCGGGACGCAGCCGCGCGCCCCGAGGCCGAGTACATCGTGTTCTGCGGTGTGCACTTCATGGCGGAGTCCGCGGACATCCTGACCGGCGACGACCAGAAGGTCGTCCTGCCCGACCTCGCGGCCGGCTGCTCGATGGCCGACATGGCCACCGCCGAGCAGGTCGCCGAGTGCTGGGACGCGCTGACCGAGGCCGGCACAGCCGAGCGCGTCGTGCCCGTGTCGTACATGAACTCGTCCGCGGACATCAAGGCGTTCACGGGCAAGCACGGCGGCACGATCTGCACCTCGTCGAACGCGCAGCGCGCGCTGGAGTGGGCCTTCGAGCAGGGCGAGCAGGTGCTGTTCCTGCCCGACCAGCACCTCGGCCGCAACACGGCGGTCCGCGACCTGGGCATGAGCCTGGACGACTGTGTCGTCTACAACCCGCACAAGCCCAACGGGGGCCTCACCGTAGAGCAGCTGCGGGCCGCGAAGATGATCCTGTGGCGCGGCCACTGCTCGGTGCACGGCCGTTTCTCGCTGGAGTCGGTGGAGGACGTGCGGGCCCGGATCCCGGGTGTCAACGTCCTCGTCCACCCCGAGTGCAAGAACGAGGTCGTGGCCGCGGCCGACTACGTGGGCTCGACCGAGTACATCATCAAGGCACTTGAGGCGGCCCCGGCCGGCTCGAAGTGGGCCATCGGCACCGAGCTGAATCTCGTACGACGGCTCGCGAACCGTTTCGCACCCGAGGGCAAGGAGATCGTCTTCCTCGACAAGACGGTCTGCTTCTGCTCGACGATGAACCGCATCGACCTCCCCCACCTGGTCTGGACCCTGGAGTCCCTCGCCGAGGGCAACCTGGTCAACCGCATCGAGGTCGACAAGGAGACCGAGGCCTTCGCCAAGCTGGCGCTGGAGCGGATGCTGGCGCTGCCGTAGGCCCGTACGTCCGAGGTTCTACTCCACCCGCGGCCGGACCAGCCCCGACTCGTAGGCGATGACGACGAGTTGGGCCCGGTCGCGGGCGCCGAGCTTGGCCATGGCGCGGTTGACGTGGGTCTTCACCGTCAGCGGGCTGACCTCCAGGCGTTCGGCGATCTCGTCGTTGGAGTGGCCGCCGGCGACCTGGACGAGGACCTCGCGTTCGCGCACGGTGAGGGCTTCGAGGCGTTCGGCGCGGGCCGGGTCGCGGTCCTCGTCCAGGTCGCCCTGGGCGAGGAAGCGGGCGATCAGACCCTTGGTGGCCACGGGTGACAGCAGGGCCTCGCCGGCCGCGGCGATCCTGATCGCGCTGAGGAGTTCCTCGGGCTCGGAGCCCTTGCCGAGGAAGCCGGAGGCGCCCGCGCGCAGGGACTGCACCACGTAGTCGTCGACCTCGAAGGTCGTCAGTATGACCACCCGGACGCGGGCCAGGAACGGGTCCTCGCTGATCATGCGGGTGGCGGCGAGGCCGTCGGTACCGGGCATCCGGATGTCCATCAGTACGACGTCGGCCCGCTCCTCCTTCGCCAGCCGCACGGCCTCCGCGCCGTCCGACGCCTCTCCTACGACCTCCATGTCGGGCTCGGAGTCGACGAGTACGCGGAAGGCGCTGCGCAGCAGGGCCTGGTCGTCGGCGAGCAGGACACGGATCGTCGTCATACGGGGTCCCCCGAGGCACGTGGGCGGGTCTTGACCGGCAGGATCGCATGGACGCGGAAGCCGCCTCCGTACCGGGGACCGGTGGTGAGGGTGCCGCGCAGGGCGGTGACGCGCTCGCGCATGCCGAGCAGGCCGTGGCCGCCGCCGCCGTCGGGGTCCTGGTCCTCGCCGGAGCCGTTGTCGAGGACGGTGACCTCCACGTTCGGGCCCACGCGGACGACGCTGACCTCGGCCTTGGCCTCCGTACCGGCGTGCTTCTGCACGTTGGTGAGGGCCTCCTGGATGACGCGGTAGGCGGCCAGGCCGACGGCGGCGGGGAGAGTGGTGCCGTTGTCCGCGCGGGCGACCTCGACCTGGAGGCCCGCGTTGCGGAAGGTGCCGGCGAGTTCTTCGAGGCGGTCGAGTCCCGGGGCCGGTTCGGTGGGGGCCTCGGGGTCGCCGGACTGGCGCAACAGGCCGACGGTGGCGCGGAGTTCGTTGAGCGCGGAGCGGCTGGCCTCGCGTACGTGGGCGAGGGCCTCCTTGGCCTGGTCGGGACGCTTGTCCATGACGTGCGCTGCGACTCCGGCCTGGACGTTGACCAGGGCGATGTGGTGGGCGACCACGTCGTGCAGGTCGCGGGCGATGCGCAGCCGTTCCTCGGCGACCCGGCGGCGGGCCTCCTCCTCGCGGGTGCGTTCGGCGCGTTCGGCGCGCTCGCGGATGGCGTGCACGAACTCCTTGCGGCTGCGTACGGCGTCCCCGGCTGCGGCCGCCATGCCGGTCCAGGCGAAGATGCCGAGGTTCTCCTGCGCGTACCACGGGAGCGGGCCGCCGAGCATCGCGGCGCCGGTCAGCACGGTCATCGTGAGCAGGCCCACGCGCCAGGTGGTGGAGCGGTCGGTGGAGACCGCGACGGTGAACAGGGCGACCACGGCGCACATCGCGACCGGGGCGCGCGGGTCGCTGGTGACGCTCTCGACGAGGGAGGCGGTGGCGGTGACGGCGAGGACCGTCATCGGGGCGCGGCGGCGGAAGACGAGCGCGGCGGCGGCGACCGCCATCAGGACCAGGCTGAGCGGGTCAGGGGTGCGGATGCCCCAGCTGACGCCGTGCCCCCCGTGCGGGTCCACGAACGACCCCGCCACCATGCACACGAGCACCGCGGCCGCGATCACCACGTCCAGCGCGCAGGGGTGCGCGTCCATGTGGCAGCGCGCGCGGTCCAGGGTCGTCATTCTGGCAACGGTACGGGGTCCCTGGCGGGGGCGGAACGGGGGTCAGCTGTACGTTCCCTGTACTTGTGCGGGGTCTTGGTGCGGGCGTTCCGGGGGCTGCGCCCCCGGGCCCCCTGTCGGCCTGAACGGCCTCGTCCTCAAACGCCGGACGGGCCGACCGACGCCGACCTTGATCAAGAAGGAGCCCCGAAGAAAGCCCTCACCCCGGGATCAAGCCGTCGTCACTCAGCAGATCCCGGACCTCCTCCAGCGTCGCGTCCGGCGACGGGAGGATCAGTTCGGAGGGCTCAAGGGAGTCGTCCGGGAGTGGCTCGCCCAGTTCGCGGACCTTGGCCAGGAGCGCCTGGAGGGTCTCGCGGAAGGCTGGGCCGTCGCCGTTCTGCACTTCCCTCAGGAGTACGTCGTCCAGCTTGTTCAGCTCGGTGAGGTGGCCGTCGGCCAGCCTCACCTGCCCCTCCCCCATGATCCGTACGATCATGTCGCCCTCCTCAGGCGTGGGCCGTCACATCACGTCACTGCTTGTCGAAGCGCGGGGTGTCCTGCGGCTGAGCCGATGAACTCGACTGCGACTGGGACTGGTCCTTGCCGCCCTCGATCGCCTGCTGCGACGTCGAGCCGCCGGCCAGCTCCGCCTTCATCCGCTGGAGTTCCAGCTCTACATCCGTACCACCCGACAGCCGTTCCAGCTCGGCCTGGATGTCGTCCTTGGCCATGCCGGTCGGGTCGTCCAGGGCTCCGGAGGCGAGCAGTTCGTCGATGGCGCCGGCGCGGGCCTGGAGCTGCTGGGTCTTGTCCTCGGCGCGCTGGATGGCAAGCCCGACATCGCCCATCTCCTCGGAGATGCCGCTGAAGGCCTCGCCGATCCGGGTCTGTGCCTGGGCCGCCGTGTACGTGGCCTTGATGGTCTCCTTCTTCGTGCGGAAGGCGTCCACCTTGGCCTGGAGGCGCTGGGCCGCGAGGGTGAGCTTCTCCTCCTCGCCCTGGAGGGTGGTGTGCTGCGTCTCCAGGTCCGTCACCTGCTGCTGGAGCGCGGCCCGGCGCGAGAGCGCCTCGCGGGCCAGGTCCTCGCGGCCCAGGGCGAGCGCCTTGCGGCCCTGGTCCTCCAGCTTCGAGGACTGCGACTGCAGCTGGTTGAGCTGGAGCTCCAGACGCTTGCGGGAGGTGGCGACGTCGGCCACACCCCGGCGCACCTTCTGAAGCAGCTCCAGCTGCTTCTGGTACGAGTAATCGAGGGTTTCGCGCGGGTCCTCGGCCCGGTCAAGGGCCTTGTTCGCCTTCGCGCGGAAGATCATCCCCATACGCTTCATGACACCGCTCATGGGCTTCGCGCGCCCCCTTCTGACGGACTCCAGCTCCAGCGACTGCAACAGAACCCACAGTACGGGCCCTGCATCCATTACCGCACTGTTCGGGGACGGATGCGCTCATCCCCAAGGACGACTGCCTACGGTCCTGCTCCGGCGTAAGGAGTAGGTGTTCCCCGGGTAACAACCCGGAGCCGACCGTCTGCGACGTCTCTCTTGTCCCCCTACAGACGACTGGTGTTGCCGGATCGTTCCCCACGGGACTGGGGTCCAACCGCATCCACCCCGTAAGCTTGGGTTTTGTGTTCCGTAGCCGTGCCAAGGAAGAGAAGGCCGCGACCGCCGACCAGGCCTCGCCGACCGACTCCAAGCAGCCCCGAGACCCTCAGGCCCGAAAGGGTCGGCCCACGCCCAAGCGCAGTGAGGCCCAGACCCAGCGCCGCAGCGTGGCCAACACCACGCTGACGCGCAAGGACGCCTCCAAGCGGCAGCGCGACGAGCGGCGGGTGCAGCTGGAGAAGCAGCGCCAGGCCCTGTCCGGCCGCGGCAACGAGCGGGATCTGCCGCTCCGTGACAGGGGCCCGATCCGCAAGTTCGCGCGTGACTACATCGACTCGCGCTTCAACGTCGCCGAGTTCTTCCTGCCGATGGCCGTGGTGATCCTGGTGCTCAGCGTGGTGCAGGTGCCCGCGCTGCAGAACATCGCGCTGCTCCTGTGGCTCGTGATCATCATCCTGATCGTGGTCGACTCGTTCTTGAACGTGCTCCGCATCCGCAAGCAGCTCGCCGAGCGCTTCCCGGGCCAGGACACCAAGGGCACGGTCTGGTACTCGCTGATGCGCTCCCTCCAGATGCGTCGACTCCGGCTGCCGAAGCCGCAGGTCAAGCGCGGAGAGCGGCCCTGAGCGCGGACTCCTTCTCCGGGGGCGCGGTGGATGCCTGGCTGGCGAAGCTGGGCGGGCTGCGGGACGTCGTACGCCAGGAGCTGGTGGCCCGGCAGCTCGACGAGCAGATAGCCGGCCGGTATCCGGTCGGGCAGCGGCTGCGGGTGCTCGACGTCGGGATGGGCCAGGGCACGCAGGCACTGCGGCTGGCCCGGGCCGGGCATCAGGTGACCGGGCTCGAACAGGAACCGAAGATGATCGCCGCGGCCCGCGAGGCGCTGTCCGGCGAGCCGGAGGGCATCCGGGAGCGGGTGCGGATCATCGAGGGCGACGGCCGGGACACGGGCGTGCACTTCCTGCCGGGCAGTTTCGACGTCGTGCTCTGTCATGGCGTACTCATGTACGTGTCCGAGCCAGATCCGCTGCTCGCGGGCCTTGCCAGGATGCTGGCGCCAGGCGGGCTCCTGTCCCTTCTGGTGCGGAACGCCGACGCGCTGGCGATGCGCCCCGGAATGTCCTGGGACTGGGCGGGCGCGCTGACCGCGTTCGACTCGACCGCGTACCGCAACCGGCTGGGCCTGGATGTGCGGGCGGACCGGCTGGACACCCTGACGGCGACGCTGGCGGGGATCGGGGCGCCGCTGCAGGCCTGGTACGGCGTGCGGGTCTTCACCGACACGGCTCCGGAAGGCGTCGGGATCCCGGATGACGTGGAGCCGCTGCTGGCCGCCGAGGAGCGGGCCGGGCGGACGGATCCGTACCGGGCGGTGGCCGCGCTGCTGCATCTGTGCGGCGTGCGGGGCTGAGCGCGGCCCTGCGGCGAGGGCCCGTTCGGGTCAGCAGTACAAGCCGGGCATTCACCCCAAAGAGACACTCGGCGCATGGACTCTTCCCGTGCCCGAACCCGTACGCGCGACCTGCGCCCAATGGCTCTCCTCGCCTGTTCGCTCGCGCTGGTGGCCGGGTGCTCGGGCGCCGGGTCCTCGTCGCCATCGTCGTCCCCCTCGAAGAAGGACGGCTCGACCACGCAGGCCGCCGAGGCCGCCGTGCCGATGGCGAGCAACGACCTGCAGAGCGACTACCAGAAGGCGATCAAGGAGGTCCTGCCTTCGGTCGTGCAGATCCAGGCCAGCAGCGATCTGGGGTCGGGGGTCGTGTACGACGGCCAGGGGCACATCGTCACCAACGCGCATGTCGTCGGGGGCGAGAAGACCTTCAAGGTGACCACCGCGAACAGCGAGGACGTGCTCACCGCCAGGCTCGTCTACTCGTATCCCGAGCAGGACCTGGCCGTCGTCAAACTGGACAAGGTGCCGGACGGGCTGAGGGCGGCGGCCTTCGCCGACTCCGCCAAGGTCCAGGTCGGACAGATCGTCCTCGCCATGGGCTCGCCGCTGGGACTGTCGTCCAGCGTGACGCAGGGCATCGTGTCGGCGACCGGACGGACCGTCAGCGAGGGCAGCAGCGACGGGGGGACGGGCGCGACCATCGCCAACATGGTGCAGACCTCGGCTGCGATCAACCCCGGCAACAGCGGGGGCGCGCTGGTCGACCTCGACGGGCAGGTCGTCGGCATCCCGACGCTCGCCGCGACCGACCCGAATCTCGGGGGCGGTGCCGCGCCCGGGATCGGGTTCGCGATCCCGGCCTCGATGGTGAAGACGGTCGCCGGCCAGATCGTCAAGGACGGCAAGGTGACCGACTCGGGGCGGGCCGCGCTCGGCATCACCGGCCGTACGGTCGTCGACGACAGCTACCGGGCGGCCGGGGTGGCCGTGGTCGAGGTGAAGAGCCGCGGGGCCGCGGACAAGGCCGGCATCCGGGCCGGCGACGTCATCACGAAGCTCGACGACACGGACATCAGCACGATCACCTCGCTGTCGGAGGCGCTGGCGTCCGACAAACCGGGGCAGAAGACGACGGTGACGTACACGCGGAACGGCGCGTCGAAGAAGGTCGACGTGACGCTGGGCGAGCAGTGAGAGAGGCGGCGGCCGGTGTCTGCCCGGCCGCCCCCTCCCCCCTGTTACGCCTCCTCGGCGTGCAGGCTCATCGGGCCGTAGATCTCCGTGGAGTCCTCGAACAGCCGTACCTGGTCCGCGCCACCCGCGACGAGGTCCTTCCACACCTCGCCGAGCCAGGACTCCGCGTCCCCCTGCGTGGTGAACTCCTCCGGCGGGACCGCGGGTTCGACCTCGGTCCCGTCGGACTTCTCGAACCGCCAGATCCATGCCGCCATGTACGCCTCCAAGGTCTCAGCGCATGCAGAGCAGAAGCCGGATCTTGGTCCGGCTTCTGCTGAGCAGCGTATTCGCTCCGCTGGGTCAGCGGGGGATGAGCTGCGGATATTCGGTCGTGTGCGGGCCGGTGGGGACTGGTCGCGCCCCGCGGCGGAGCCGCAAATGTCACAGCCCCGCGCCCCTTAGGTGGGTCCGGGTCGCGCGTGTCTACAAGTCAACGGAGAAAATCGGCCTGTGGAACTCACTCTGCTCGGCACCGGTGCCCCCGCGGGCCTCCCCCGCCTCGACTGTCCCTGCGCGGCCTGTGCCGTGTCGCTCGGAGTTGATGCCCGGGCGGCCACCGCCGTGCTCGTGGACGGGACTCTGTTGCTCGATCTGACACCGGGGGCCGCGTTCGCGGCGGCGCGGGCCGGGCATTCGCTGGGGGGCGTGCGGCAGGTGCTTCTGTCGCATCCGCACGACGGGCCCGCGGTGGAGGTGCCCGTGGGGCTTCCCCAGCCGGGACGCGTGCCGGACGGGCGGGAGCTGGCGCTGCTGACGGGGCACCGGGTGCGGGCGGTGCCGATGGACGCGTCCGGCACCGGGTACGCCGTCACGGGCCCGGACGGGCAGCGGATGCTGTACCTGCCGCCGGGTGCCGCGCCGGCCGGTCTTGAGGAGGGGGCCGTGGAGTCGTACGACATGGTGCTCGCCGATGTCGTGGGGCGGCCGGACGCACTGGCCAAGCTGCGGGCGGTGGGGGCGACGGGGCCCGCGACCGATGTGATCGCCGTGCATCTCGACCACGATGTGCCGCCGGGCGCCGAGTTGGCGCGGCGGCTGGCCGCCGTGGGGGCGCGGGCCGTGCCGGACGGGTCGACGCTGACCGTGGGGGTCTACGAGGACGTGCCCGATGTGCCGCGGCGGACGCTGGTGCTGGGCGGGGCGCGGTCCGGGAAGTCGGTGGAGGCGGAGCGGCGGCTGGAGGCGTTCCCCGATGTGCTGTACGTCGCCACGGGCGGCTCGCGCAACGGGGACACCGAGTGGGCCTCCCGGGTCTCCGCGCACCGGGACCGGCGGCCGGGGTCGTGGCGTACGGCGGAGACCTGTGACCTGGTGCCGTTGCTGGCGCAGGACGGGCCGCCGCTGCTGATCGACTGTCTGTCGCTGTGGCTGACGGACGCGATGGACTCCGTGGGGGCGTGGGACGACACGGAGTGGGGGTTCGGCGGGGAGAAGCAACTGCGGGAGCGGGTGCGGGAGTTGACCGCCGCCGTGCGGGCCACCCGGCGCATCCTGGTCGCCGTGTCGAACGAGGTCGGCTCGGGGATCGTGCCGGCGACCGCGTCCGGGCGCCGGTACCGGGACGAGCTGGGCCGGCTGAACGCGGCGATCGCCGCCGAGTGCGAGCACGTGCTGCTGGTGGTGGCCGGGCAGGCGATCGCGCTACGGGGCTGACGGCCTCCGGCGTGCGATCAGTCGCTGCGGGGCCGGGAGCCGGTCCGGGAGGCGGCGGTGTTCCGGGACGATCTCGCAGTCGTGGGGCTCCAGTCGGGTGCGCAGGTCGTCCGGGCGTCCTTCCAGCAGGAGGAGGCCGCCGGGGCGCAGGACCGTGAGGGCCGCGTGGAGTTCGGCTCCGGGGTCGGGGGCGGGGGTGCGGTCGCGGAGGAGGGTGACGACGTCGTAGCGGGCGTGCAGGGCGGAGGTGATGTGCGGGTCGGTGAGGTGGCCGGCGTAGGCCTCCTCGATGCGTTCGGCGGCGCGGGCCCGGACGGCTCGGGGGGTGGGGTCGAGGCCGTCGAAGGAGGTGTACGGGAAGAGTTCCTTCGCGGTCTCGGGGAAGTGGGCGTCGCCGGTGCCGACGTCGAGCCAGCTCTCCGGCTCGGGGAGCAGGCGCTGGATCGCGCGGGCCAGTGCCCGGTGACGGCGTCGCTCGTCGAGGGCGCTGACGCGGGTGCGCAGGCTGTTCATGGCGGCTCCCGGGGACGTACGGCAAAACGGTGCAAAACGATACGTACGGGATACCGATCTCGGAGGCAAGGACGTCCGGGGCGCGTGGTGGCCATGTGGCTCTGTCGCGCGCGATCGCTGCCGGTACTGTTCGGCGAATGAGCTCGCTTAATCTCGACGACTTCACCGATCTGATCGAGCGCCCCGACGGTGGTGTGCGCCGTGACGCCGAGGCGCGGCGTGAACGTCAGATCGTGCCGCCCGGGTCGCTGGGCCGACTCGACGACCTGGGTGAGTGGCTGGCGGCGGCGCAGTCCTCCGTGCCGGTGCGGCCGGTCGAACGGCCTCGGGTGGTGTTGTTCGCGGGCGACCACGGGGTCGCCGAACTCGGTGTGTCGGCCCGGCCGGCGGGCAGCGCCGGGGAGTTGGTGCGGTCGGTGCTGGAGGGCGGCAGCCCGGCCGCGGTGCTCGCCCGGCGGCTCGGGGTGCCGGTGCGGATCGTGGACATGGCCCTGGACTGCGAGCCGGACTCGCTGCCCGACGAGGTCGTGAAGCACCGGGTGCGGCGGGGCAGCGGGCGGATCGACATCGAGGACGCGCTGACCCTGGAGGAGGCGACGGCCGCGTTCGAGGCCGGTGTCGCCGTCGCGAACGAGGAGGCCGACTCCGGTACGGATCTGGTGGTCCTCGGCGATGTGAGCGTCGGCGGTACGACCCCGGCCTCCGTGCTGATCGCCGCGCTGTGCGGGACCGACGCGTCCGTGGTCACCGGGCGGGGCGGCCTCGCGATCGACGACCTGGCGTGGATGCGCAAGTGCGCGGCGATCCGGGACGCGCTGCGCCGGGCCCGGCCGGTGCTGGGCGACCAGTTGCAGCTCCTCGCGACGGTGGGCGGCGCCGACCTCGCCGCGATGACCGGGTTCCTGCTGCAGAGTGCCGTACGGAAGCTGCCGGTGATCCTGGACGGGGTGGTGGCCGCCGCCTGCGCCCTGGTGGGTCAGCGGGTCGCGTTCCGGGCGCCGGACTGGTGGCTGGCCGGGCAGAACAGCGGGGAGCCGGGGCAGGCGAAGGCGCTGGACCGGATGGCCCTGGAGCCGCTCCTCGACCACGGGGTGACCGTCGGCGAGGGCGCGGGCGCCCTGCTCGCGCTGCCGCTGGTGCAGGCCGCGGCGGCGCTGGCGGCCGAACTCCCGCTCAAGCCGGAAGAGCCGGCGGAGTCCGAAGAAGCCGAGAAGCCCGAGGAGTGATCCGAGCGTGATCGTTGCGGCGAGGGAAAAGAAACGTTCGCCGCAACAACACCCATATGATCCTCCTTCATGGGAGATGTCCGGGTCGGGCCCGTTCAGGAACGTCACAGCACAGGCGCCTCGCGGCGGGCCGCGGCCTTCGCCGTCTGGTATCTGCGGGCGGTCGCGTTCATCAACTTCCTCAGCGCGGCGTGGGTTTCGCTGGGGCAGGACGTACGACGGCACAACCACGAGAACTTCTTCACGCCGTATCTGCTGACGGCCGGTTTCGCGTCCGGGGTGTTCACGGCGTTCCTCGCCATCACCATGCGGCGCCGCAAACGCGCCGCGTGGATCCTGAACCTGGTGGTCAGCGGGCTGTTCCTGGCTCTGTTCGGGTTCGCCATGTCGTTCCAGGAGATCCGCCAGTACGCACAGAACTGGATCTCCCTGGCCCTGACCGCCGCCTTCGTCGCCGCACTGCTGGTGGGACGCCGGGAGTTCTACGCCAAGGGCGACCGGTCCAACCCCCGGCTGGCCGCCGTCGTCGCCGTCGCCGGCACGCTGGCCGCCTCGCTGCTGGCCGCGCTGCTGGTGACGGTCACCAACCAGGCGCACGACGCGTCCCGTTCGACGTTCCTGGAGCGCTGGCACTACGGCTCGTTCCGGCTGGTGTCCATCGCCGCACCGGAGAACCGCTTCCCCGGCATCTGGACCCCGAACTGGGCCAACGTCACCATCAACGTGCTCAGCACCGTGCTGGTCCTCGCGGTCTTCTACGCCGCCTTCCGCTCCCGGCGCGCCGTCGACCCGCTCACCGAGGACGACGAGAAGAAGCTGCGGGCGCTCCTCGAACGGCAGGGAGAGCGGGACTCGCTCGGGTACTTCGCGCTGCGCCGGGAGAAGAGCGTGGTGTGGTCGCCGACCGGCAAAGCGGCCGTCGCCTACCGGGTGGTGGGCGGGGTGTCGCTGGCCTCCGGCGACCCGATCGGCGACCCGGAGGCGTGGCCCGGCGCGATCGAGCCCTGGCTCGCGGAGGCCCGTGTTCACGGATGGATTCCGGCCGTGATGGGCGCGAGCGAGGAGGCGGGCACCGTCTACGCGCGGCACGGGCTCGACGCCCTCGAACTCGGGGACGAAGCCCTCGTCGAGGTCGCCGACTTCAGCCTTGAGGGACGCGCCATGCGGACCGTGCGGCAGGCCTACAACCGGGTGAAGCGGGCCGGTTACACGGTCCGCATCCGCCGCCACGAGGACATTCCGGCCGCGGAGATGGCGTACCTGCTGAAGCGGGCCGACGACTGGCGCGACGGGGCCACCGAGCGCGGCTTCAGCATGGCGCTGGGTCGGCTCGGGGACCCGGACGACGGGCAGTGCGTGATGCTCGAATGCAGGGACAGCGGCGCTGGGGAGGAAGCGGGCGAGTTGAGGGCGGTGCTGTCCTTCGCGCCGTGGGGCCCGCACGGACTGTCGCTCGACCTGATGCGCCGGGACCGGGACTCCGACAACGGACTGATGGAGTTCATGGTGATCGAACTCCTGCGCCGCGCCCAGGAGATCGGAATCACCCAGGTCTCGCTCAACTTCGCCATGTTCCGCTCGGTCTTCGAACGTGGGGCGCGGATCGGCGCCGGACCGGTGCTGCGGCTGTGGAGGTCACTCCTCAGCTTCTTCTCCCGGTGGTGGCAGATCGAGTCGCTGTACCGCGCCAACGCCAAGTACCGGCCCATCTGGGAACCCCGGTTCCTGCTCTTCGAGAAGAGCGCGGACCTGCTGCGCATCGGCCTCGCATCGGCGCGCGCCGAAGGGTTCCTGGAGGCGCCGGGACTGCCGAAGTGGCTGCACCGCAAGCACCTGGAGACGCACAGATGAACCGCCTCGCCCGCTGGGCCCGCGCCGAATGGGGACTGCTCTACGTCACCGTGCGCGAGCCGCTCCTGAAGCGGCACTGGCGGGCGATCCCGATGACGATCTGGGCGGTATTGCTGACAGCGGCCCTGCAGTTCGTGCAGAACCAGTCGTGGGGCTACCAGTTCGTGCAGGACGCGGGCGCGGTACGGGCCGAGGACCCGCTGTGGCTGGCACTCCTCCGCACCCCGCTCTCCCTCTTCGTCCCGGCGCTCGACCTCCCCGTCTGGGGCGCCCTGGCCCAGATCCTGTTCGTCTTCGGCATCGCGGAGATCTGCCTCGGCCGCTGGCGCACGCTGGTCATCGCCTACGCCGCGACCCTCGCCGGCACGCTCTACGCCCGCCTCGGCATCTGGCTCGGCTTCGACAACCCGTTCGGGCTGCCCGGTTCGGACCGTCTGGTCGTGGACACGGGCCCCTCGGCCGCGGTGGTCGGCCTCGCGGTGTTCGTCGCGTGGCGCTACGGCGCGTACGCGACCGCGCTCGCGGTGACCGGGGCGATGGCGATCGAGGTCATGCTGAAGGGCAACCTCGCCGGCAAGGAACACCTGGCGGCGATCATCGCGGTGGGGCTGCTGTGCCTGGCTTCGGCGCATCGGCATCGGCGACTGTGGGTGCGGGTGCGATAGGGGTGGCGGGGAGACCGTCACTGCCGGCCGGGGATCCGCACCGGCTCCGGGTCCGGCTTCCCGCCGATCCAGTCCTGGAAGGCGCGGCGCGGGCCCGCCCAGCGGCGGTCGTGGTGGTAGGCGCGGAGGGTCGAACGGGCCCGGGCGCGGTGGCGGCGCTTGCGGTAGAAGCGCTTGGCCCAGGGGGAACCCGGGCGGGCCAGCCGGATCGCGCCGACGAGGGCGACCAGCGGGACGAGGACGCCGAAGACCGCCGTGCGGGCCTTGCCCTTGCTCAGGGCGATGAGGGAGAAGAGGAAGTTGACCCCGACGCTGACGATCACACCGGCGCGGTCGTGGAGTTCGGCCGCGGTGAGGTCGTTGACGCCGAAGGGCGAGAAACCCGCGAGGACGAAGCCGACCAGGGCCGCCGTGAGCACCACCGCCTCGACGCTCTTGCGGCCCGCCTCGGTCCAGTACACGTCGTCGAGGTAGAGGATCAGCGCGAACTCGTCCAGCACCAGGCCCGCGCCGATGCCGAAGACGATCGCGAACAGGGCGGACCCGACGCCGTAGCGCGTGCTGGCCACCGCGCCGAAGCCGCCGAGCACGGAGAGGACCACACCCGGGACGACGTGGTGGATGTGCACGTCACCCGCCTTGATGTTGCCGAAGGGCCCCTTGCCCGCGCGGATCAGCCGGGTGATGACACGGGTGACGACGAACGTCAGGACGAAGGCGGTCAGCGCGAGGAGCAGGGGCAGCTTGCCCGGCTCGACGATGTTGCGGTGCAGCCAATGTCCCATATGCGCACTTTAGCGATGGCTGCCGGTACCGCCGTCCGGACCGCCGGGTAACCTGCGCCGGTGTCCAGGACCCCGCCTCTCGACAGCCTCCGCTTCGCGTTCGGCACCCTGACGGTTCTCCCGGTCAGGGTCACCCGCTGGGACCGGGAGGCCGCACGCGCCGGAATGATGGCCGCCCCGATCGTCGGAATGGTCGTCGGTGGGTGCGCGGCCGGGCTGGGGCTGCTGCTCCTGTTCCTGGGCGCCGGCCCGCTGCTCGCCGCCGTAGGCACCGTCGCCGTGCCCGCCGTCCTCACCCGGGGCCTGCACCTGGACGGACTCGCGGACACCGCCGACGGGCTCGGCAGCGGGAAGCCGGCGGAGGACGCGCTGCGGATCATGAAGCAGTCCGACATCGGACCGTTCGGGGTGCTCAGCCTTGTCTTCGTTCTGCTGGCCCAGGTGGCCGTGCTGGCGCAGCTCTACGGCGACTCGTGGGGGCGGGGGGCGGCTGCGGCGATCGTGTCCGCTGCCGCCGCGCGGCTTGCGTTGACCTGGGCCGCCCGGGTGGGGGTGCCTGCGGCTCGGCCGGAGGGGCTGGGCGCTGCGGTTGCGGGGGTTGTGCCGGTGGGGGGTGCGGTGGCTGTGACCCTGTCCTACTCGGTGATCTCCGCGGCGCTCGGGCCGTTTTTCGGGGGGCAGGGCAGGGTGCGGGCGGTTGTTGCCGTTGTCGTGGCGCTGGTTGTCGCTGAGATTCTTCTGCGGCACTGTCGGCGGCGGTTCGGCGGGGTCACGGGGGACGTGTTCGGGGGGCTTGCGGAAACTGCGGGCACCGTCGCGCTTGTGGTGCTTGCGCTGGGTGGGTGAGTGCGGGTGCGTGGGGGCTGGGCGCGCAGTTCCCCGCGCCCCTGGGTGGGCTGCCCTCAGGTGTGTTCGACAGGACCGGAGTTGCTCAACAGGCCTTGCGCCAGGCTCCCAACTCGTACTTCTTCTCCAGTGAACTCAGCTTCAAGCGGCGGGAGTTCGCGCAGAATTCGGTGGTCGGGAGTTCGTACTCGACGTGGAAGACCGCCTTGTTCGCCTTGATGAATGGCTTCAGGGTGTCGCATTCGCCGTACTGGGCGCACTGTTCGTTGACCGCGAAGTCGAAGTCGCCGACCAGGGCGGGGATTTGGTCGAGGTCGTTCTTGAGGCCGACCGCCATTCCCCGGGCGTGGGCGAGTCTCGCGATGAGGCGGTTGTAGCGGAGTTGGTCGGCCGCCTTCAGGGGGAATCCGGTGTCGTTGCGGTAGCCGTCCATGTTGTCGGGCTCCACCGCGTCGAAGCCCTTCTCACGGCACATGTCGAGGCGGGTCGCCATCAGGGGTTCGAGGACGGTTGTGCGGCGGATGTCCAGCCAGCGTTCGCCCTTCCAGCCGTTGCCCTTGCCCAGCACCGACTCGGGGAACTTCCTCGCGTCCGGGCGGAAGTCCTCCCAGGCGCCGGTGGAGATGTAGCAGATGACCTTGCGGCCCTTGTCGTGCAGCGCGGTCACCGTGGCCTTGGACTGGTCGAAGCCGTCGATGTCGTAGACCGGGACGTCGACGGAGGTGTCCAGGCGTCCGCTGAGCTGCCACTGCCAGGCCACACCCGGGCGGGGCTGCCACCGTTTCCCCGTCTCCGGCTTGTCGTCGGAGGTGGAGGTGCAGCCCGCGAGGAGCAGGAGGAGGGTGAACAGTGCGGTGGGGCGTTTCACGGGACGGGCTCCAGGGTGTGGGGCAGAAGACCTCAAGGATGATCTCCCATGTCCGGTACCGCGCGGTGCGTCGAGGCCCCCGCGCGAACGCCCCGTCGCGCACACGCGCGTAGGCTCCGTTCTGGGCCGTCACCAGCCCCCTGTGTCCACCGCCGCCGCAGGTCGGAAATAGGGTCGGTTGTCGGGCCCGGTCGACCCACCCCGTTCGACCAAAAGAAACTTCACATCGGAAGCGAGAATTCACCACTGTGACTGCTCTCACTCTCAGCACCGCCGCGGCGCCCGGCCTGCGGGCCGACGCGATCGTGATCGGTGTCGGCAAGGGCGGCAAGGGCCCGGTCGTCGCACCGGGCGCCGACGCCGTGGACAAGGCGTACGACGGCAGGCTGGCCGGCGTCCTGGAGACCCTGGGCGCCTCCGGTGCCGAAGGCGAGATCACGAAGCTGCCCGCCCCGGCCGGCTTCAAGGCGCCGCTCGTGCTGGCGGTGGGCCTCGGTGCCGAGCCCAAGGACGGCGACGCGTACGACGCCGAGGCGCTGCGCCGGGCCGCCGGTATCGCCGCCCGCGCCCTGACCGGTGCCAAGAAGGCCGCCTTCGCGCTGCCCCTCGCCGACGCGGCCGACGCGGGCGCGATCGCCGAGGGCGCGCTGCTCGGCGCGTACTCCTTCGACGCGTACAAGGACAACGGCAAGGACGCCAAGGGCAAGGGCCCGCTCGGCGAGGTCGCCCTGCTCGGCGGCAAGCCGCGCGACAAGGAGTACAAGGCGGCCGTAGAGCGTGCTCTGGCGGTCACCGAGGAGCTGAACCGCGCTCGCGACCTCATCAACACCCCGCCGAACGACCTCGACCCCGAGGCCTTCGCCGCCGTCGCGCAGACCGCGGCGAAGGAGCACGGCATCAAGGTGGAGGTGCTCGACGAGAAGGCCCTGGAGAAGGGCGGCTACGGCGGCATCCTCGGCGTCGGCGCCGGATCCGCGGCCGGTCCGCGGCTGGTGAAGCTGTCGTACACGCACACCAATGCCACCAAGCACCTCGCGTTCGTCGGCAAGGGCATCACCTACGACTCGGGCGGCATCTCCCTCAAGCCGGCCGGGCACAACGAGACGATGAAGTGCGACATGAGCGGTGCGGCTGCGGTCTTCGCCGCCGTGGTCGCCGCCGCTCGCCTGGGACTTGAGGTCAACGTCACCGGCTGGCTGGCGCTCGCCGAGAACATGCCGTCCGGTTCCGCGACCCGTCCCGGTGACGTGCTGCGCATGTACAGCGGCAAGACCGTCGAGGTCCTCAACACGGACGCCGAGGGCCGGCTCGTCCTCGCGGACGCGCTGTGGGCGGCGTCGGCGGAGAAGCCGGACGCGATCGTGGACGTGGCGACGCTGACCGGGGCGATGGTGCTGGCGCTCGGGAGCCGGACCTTCGGGGTCATGGCGAACGACGACGCCTTCCGTGCGGCGATCGTCGACGCCGCCGAGGAGGTCGGTGAGCCGTCCTGGCCGATGCCGCTGCCGGAGCACCTGCGCAAGGGCATGGACTCCCCCACCGCCGACATCGCGAACATGGGTGAGCGGATGGGCGGCGGGCTGGTCGCGGGGCTGTTCCTGCGCGAGTTCGTGGGTGAGGGGATCACCTGGGCGCACCTCGACATCGCGGGGCCCGCGTTCAACGAGGGCGGGCCGTTCGGTTACACGCCCAAGGGTGGAACCGGGTCTGCGGTGCGTACGTTGGTGCGGCTGGCGGAGTTGACTGCTGCGGGTGACCTGGGCTGAGGTTCGCCCAGTAGCCCGATGCCTCAGGTGCGTGGGCGACTGCGGGCCGGTCGTTGACCGGTCGCGCAGTTCCCCGCGCCCCTGAGTGGGACCAATCCCTCCTCCTCACATCTGAGCGTGTGGTGTCTCACACCCCGGCCCGGCGTCTCGTCGGCCCTCGACAAGTGCGAAGATGGGCTCGGCAGGACAGGGCCCCCACCACAGGGCCGAAAGAAAGAGCGGCCGGACACCAGCCGCCGCCCGGTCACTGACGACCGGCGTACGGCGCACATGCATGGAGGACGTGACGTGGCGAACGACGCCAGCACCGTTTTCGACCTAGTGATCCTCGGCGGTGGTAGTGGCGGTTACGCCGCGGCGCTGCGCGGGGCCCAGCTGGGACTGGACGTCGCCCTGATCGAGAAGGACAAGGTCGGCGGCACCTGCCTGCACCGGGGATGCATCCCCACCAAGGCTCTGCTCCACGCGGGCGAGATCGCCGACCAGGCCCGCGAGAGCGAGCAGTTCGGCGTCAAGGCCACCTTCGAGGGCATCGACGTACCGGCCGTCCACAAGTACAAGGACGGCGTCGTCTCCGGCCTGTACAAGGGACTGCAGGGTCTGATCGCGTCCCGCAAGGTGCACTACATCGAGGGTGAGGGCAGGCTCTCCTCCCCCACCTCCGTCGATGTGAACGGCCAGCGCATCCAGGGCCGCCACGTCCTGCTGGCGACCGGCTCCGTGCCGAAGTCGCTGCCGGGCCTGGAGATCGACGGCAACCGGATCATCTCCTCGGACCACGCCCTCGTCCTGGACCGCGTGCCGCAGTCCGCGATCATCCTGGGCGGCGGTGTCATCGGCGTGGAGTTCGCCTCCGCGTGGAAGTCCTTCGGCGCCGACGTGACGATCGTCGAGGGCCTCAAGCACCTCGCCCCTCTTGAGGACGAGAACTCCTCCAAGCTTCTTGAGCGCGCGTTCCGCAAGCGCGGCATCAAGTTCAACCTGGGCACCTTCTTCTCCAAGGCCGAGTACACCGAGAGCGGCGTCAAGGTCACCCTCGCCGACGGCAAGGAGTTCGAGGCCGAGCTGCTGCTCGTCGCCGTCGGCCGCGGCCCCGTCTCCGCCGGTCTCGGATACGAGGAGCAGGGCGTCGCGATGGACCGCGGCTACGTCCTGGTCGACGAGTACATGCGGACGAACGTCCCGACCATCTCCGCCGTCGGCGACCTCGTCCCGACCCTCCAGCTCGCGCACGTCGGCTTCGCCGAGGGCATCCTGGTGGCGGAGCGGCTGGCCGGTCTGAAGGCCGTCCCGATCGACTACGACGGTGTCCCCCGGGTGACCTACTGCCACCCCGAGGTCGCCTCCGTGGGCATCACCGAGGCCAAGGCCAAGGAGATCTACGGCGCGGACAAGGTCGTCGCTCTGAAGTACAACCTCGCGGGCAACGGCAAGAGCAAGATCCTCAACACCTCCGGCGAGATCAAGCTCGTCCAGGTGAAGGACGGTGCCGTGGTCGGCGTCCACATGGTCGGCGACCGCATGGGCGAGCAGGTCGGCGAAGCCCAGCTGATCTACAACTGGGAGGCGCTGCCCGCCGAGGTCGCGCAGCTCATCCACGCCCACCCGACGCAGAACGAGGCGCTCGGCGAGGCCCACCTGGCGCTGGCCGGCAAGCCTCTCCACTCCCACGACTGACCCCCTCGGTCGGACGACGACACAGACTTCCGCAATTCGTAAGGAGCAACCGAAACCATGGCGGTTTCCGTAACCCTTCCGGCGCTCGGTGAAAGCGTCACCGAGGGCACTGTCACCCGCTGGCTGAAGGCCGAGGGCGAGCGCGTCGAGGCCGACGAGCCGCTGCTGGAGGTGTCGACCGACAAGGTCGACACCGAGATCCCCTCGCCCGTCGCCGGTGTCCTGGCCTCCATCAAGGTGGCCGAGGACGAGACCGTCGAGGTCGGCGCCGAGCTGGCCGTGATCGACGACGGCACCGGCGCCCCCGCCGCTGCCCCGGCCCCGGCCGCCGAGCCCGTGGCGGCTCCGGCCCCCGCCGCTCCGGCTCCGGTCGCCGAGGCCCCCGCGGCTCCGGCGCCCGCTCCGGAGGCCCCCGCCCCCGCTGCCGCCGCTCCGGCGGCCGGCGCCTCCGGTACCGACGTCGTGCTGCCCGCACTGGGCGAGTCGGTCACCGAGGGCACCGTCACCCGCTGGCTGAAGCAGGTCGGCGAGGAGGTCGCGGAGGACGAGCCCCTCCTGGAGGTCTCCACCGACAAGGTCGACACCGAGATCCCCTCGCCGGTCGCCGGCGTGCTGCTGGAGATCCTGGTCGGCGAGGACGAGACCGCCGAGGTCGGCGCCAAGCTCGCCGTCGTCGGCGCCGCGGGTGCCGCTCCGGCGGCCGCCCCGGCCCCCGCCGCACCCGCTCCTGCGGCTGCCGCTCCGGCTCCGCCCGCCCCCGCGGCCCCTGCCCCGGCTCCCGCGCCGGTCGCGCCCCCGGCCCCGGCTCCGGCGCCCGCCCCGGTCGCCGTCGCTCCGGTCGCCCCCGCCGCCCCGGCCCCCGCGCCGGTCGCGGCTCCGGCTCCGGTGGCCCCGGCCGCTCCGGCTCCCGCCGCCGCGCAGGCCACGGACGACGGTGCCTACGTGACCCCGCTGGTGCGCAAGCTCGCCGCCGAGAACGGCGTCGACCTGTCCACCGTCAAGGGCACCGGCGTCGGCGGCCGTATCCGCAAGCAGGACGTCCTCGCCGCCGCCGAGGCGGCGAAGGCCGCCGCCGCCGCTCCGGCTCCCGCAGCCGCCGCCGCTCCGGCCGCCGCCGCCGCGAAGAAGACGCCGACCCTGGAGGCCTCTCCCCTCCGCGGCCAGACCGTGAAGATGCCCCGCATCCGCAAGGTCATCGGCGACAACATGGTCAAGGCGCTGCACGAGCAGGCGCAGCTGTCCTCGGTCGTCGAGGTCGACGTCACGCGGCTGATGCGGCTGCGCGGCCAGGCGAAGGACTCCTTCGCGGCGCGTGAGGGCGTCAAGCTCTCCCCGATGCCGTTCTTCGTGAAGGCGGCGGCCCAGGCGCTGAAGGCCCACCCGGCCATCAACGCCCGGATCAACGTCGAAGAGGGCACGATCACCTACTTCGACACCGAGAGCGTCGGTATCGCGGTGGACTCCGAGAAGGGCCTGATGACCCCGGTCATCAAGCACGCGGGCGACCTGAACATCGCCGGTATCGCCAAGGCCACCGCCGAGCTCGCGGGCAAGGTCCGGGCGAACAAGATCACCCCGGACGAGCTGTCCGGCGCGACCTTCACCATCTCCAACACCGGTTCGCGCGGCGCGCTCTTCGACACGATCATCGTGCCGCCGAACCAGGTCGCGATCCTCGGCATCGGCGCCACGGTCAAGCGCCCGGCCGTCATCGAGACGGAGGAGGGCACGGTCATCGGCGTCCGCGACATGACGTACCTGACCCTCTCCTACGACCACCGCCTGGTGGACGGCGCCGACGCGGCCCGTTACCTGACGGCCGTCAAGGCGATCCTGGAGGCGGGCGAGTTCGAGGTCGAGCTCGGCCTGTAATCCACCTCGTTTGTTCGGTGCCCCCGTTCCGGAGCTTTCCGGGCGGGGGCGCCGTGCGTTTCCCGGGCGTACGGCACGTCGTATGCCGCTCGGCATCCCGGCGTACGATCCCGTCGAGTGCCGGGCGCCGATGTCGCCGCCGGGCTGTGCGCGCAGCATGGCGACGGCGCCGTGCTCCCGCTCGTCCGTACCGAGGACGTGGAAGTCCCTGCCGGCACGGCCGACCTCCTGGGCACCGTCCGGTCTCACGAAGACACGGGCGCCGCCGGGGCCGCAGCGCCGGCCACGTCGTCCGCCGCGCGGCGGACGACGTGCCGCCCGCCGCGACGGACGTCGGCCGAGACCCGGTCGCCCCCCCATGGCTATACCGCCACAGCCACCAGCCCGACCCCGCGCTCCCGGATTCCGCTGCTCACCGCGTCCCCCGACGAGCCCAGGGCCGACCGCACCACCCGCCCCACCAGCGTGTAAGTCTCGTCTCACCTGCATGAAAGCGCCCCCGTGCGCCCCTCCCGAGCGGGCGTGCGGCCTTATTGTCTAAACGTCAAACGCCCTTAAGGAGCTCTCATGACCGCGCCCGTCGTCCACTCGCTGCGCGAACAGATCCGCGAGCACATCGTGGAGGGGATCGTCAGCGGGCGCTGGAAGCCGGGCGAGCGGATCGTGGAGCGCCGGATCGCGACCGAGCTGGAGGTCAGCCAGACACCGGTGCGGGAGGCGTTGCGCGAGCTGGAGTCGCTGCGGCTGATCGAGTCGGCGCCGAACAAGGGCGTACGGGTGCGGAATCTGACGGCAGCCGACCTGGAGGAGAGTTACCCCGTGCGGGCCGGTCTTGAGGCGATCGCGGCGGAGCTGGCGGCCGAGAAGCTGGCCGAGGACTGCTCGGCGCTCGAACCGCATGTGGCCGCGCTGTACGAGGCGGACCGCGAGGCGGACGGGACGGGCCAGGTGCGGCACACGGTCGGCTTCCACCGGGAGCTGGTGCGGGCGGCCGGCAACTCGGTGCTGCTGCACACCTGGGAGGGGCTCGGCATCGAGGTGTTCACGGCGTTGTCGATCCGTTGGCTGGGGACGGTGCAGCAGTCGTACGCGGAGGAGCACGAGGAGTTGGTGGCCGCGTTCCGGCGCCGGGATCCGCGGATCGCGGAGCTGGTGAAGGCGCACGTTCTCGGCTGCGCCCCGCGGCCTTGACGCAGCCGAGCGCAGCCATGCTCACCTGCGGAAACTCCCCGGAAAACGGCGGAAAACGCGGCACCCGGTGCCCCGGCAAAAGGCACGCCGTGCCGACTTTCTCGTAATCAAGATATTTTGCCCGGGAACCTTTGATCGATCATCGATCAGGGAGTTACAGTCACCGACGGGCTCCTACAAGGGCCCGCCGCCCTGTCCTGCCAAAGACCAAGGGCACCCCCGAAAACCCCTTGCCGACGAGGGAACCCCCCTTCGACTGAGGAAGGCGGCGTTATGACCGACCCCTACGCCATCCAGCCGAGCGAGCTCGACCAGCTCCCGGACCGCGACCCCGAGGAGACCGCCGAATGGCAGGCCTCCCTGGACGCCGTCGCGAAGGCTGCCGGCCCGCACCGCGCCGCGTATCTGATGCGCCGCACGCTGGAGCGCGCGGAGGGCAACGGCATCGCGCTGCCCAAGCTCCTTGAGACCGACTACGTCAACACCATCCCGACCGCCGCCGAGCCGGCCGCGCCCGGCGACGAGGCGCTGGAGCGCCGGATCACCGCGTGGAACCGCTGGAACGCGGCGGCGATGGTGACCCGGGGCGCGAAACACGGCGTCGGCGGCCACATCGCCACCTTCGCCTCGGCGGCCTGGCTGTACGAGACCGGCTTCAACCACTTCTTCAAGGGCAAGGAGGCCGACGGGTCGGGCGACCAGCTCTACATCCAGGGCCACGCCTCCCCCGGCATCTACGCCCGCGCCTTCCTCGACGGCCGCCTCACCGAGCAGCACCTCGACAACTTCCGCCAGGAGGCGGGCGGCAACGGCCTCCCGTCTTATCCGCACCCGCGCCGGCTGCCCTGGCTGTGGGAGTTCCCGACGGTGTCGATGGGCCTCGGCCCGCTCTCCGCGATCTACCAGGCGCGCTTCAACCGCTACCTCACCGCGCGCGGCATCAAGGACGTCTCCGAGTCCCACGTCTGGGCCTTCCTCGGTGACGGCGAGATGGACGAGCCCGAGTCGACGGCAGCACTCGCACTGGCGAGCCGCGAGGGTCTGGACAACCTGACCTTCGTCATCAACTGCAACCTCCAGCGCCTCGACGGCCCGGTCCGCGCGAACTTCAAGATCGTGCAGGAGCTGGAGGCCCAGTTCCGGGGCGCCGGCTGGAACGTCGTCAAGTCGCTGTGGGGCAACGCCTGGGACGAGCTGTTCCAGCTCGACACCACGGGCGCGCTGGTGCGACGGCTGCGCGAGGTGCCCGACGCCCAGGTGCAGACGTACCAGACCCGCGACGCGGCCTACATCCGCGAGGACTTCTTCGGCAAGGACCCGGCGCTCGTCGAGCTGGCGAAGCTGCTGAGCGACGACAAGATCCTGGAATGTTTCCACCTCTCTCGCGGTGGTCACGAGTCGCGCAAGGTCTACGCGGCGTACAAGGCGGCCGTGGAGCACAAGGGCGGCCCGACGGTCATCCTGGCGCAGACGGTCAAGGGCCACACCCTCGGCGAGGGCTTCGCGTCGAAGAACGCCAACCACCAGATGAAGAAGCTGTCGACGGACGAGTTCAAGCAGATGCGTGACCTGCTCGAACTCCCCATCAAGGACAGCGACTTCGTCGACGGGGTCGTGCCCTACGGCCACCCCGGCGCCGACTCCCCCGAGGTCCGCTACCTCCAGGAGCGGCGCGCGGCGCTCGGTGGTCCGGCCCCGGCTCGCCGTACGCACGCGATCGCTCCGCTGCCGCCTGCTTCGGAGAAGGCGTTCGCGTCCTTCGACAAGGGCTCGGGCAGCCAGAACGTGGCGACGACGATGGCGTTCGTACGTCTCGTCAAGGACCTGGTCCGCGACAAGGAGACGGGCAGGCGCTGGGTGCCGATCGTCCCCGACGAGGCGCGCACCTTCGGCATGGAGTCGCTGTTCCCGTCCCTCGGGATCTACTCCCCCAAGGGCCAGACGTACGAGCCCGTCGACCGCGACCAGCTCATGTACTACAAGGAAGCCAAGAACGGCCAGATCCTCAACGAGGGGATCACCGAGGCGGGCTCCATGGCGGACTTCATCGCCGCGTCCACGTCGTACGCGACGCACGGCGAGGCGATGATCCCCTTCTACATCTTCTACTCGATGTTCGGCTGGCAGCGCACGGCCGACCAGATGTGGCAGCTCGGCGACCAGCTCGGCCGCGGCTTCCTGGTCGGTGCGACGGCGGGCCGTACGACGCTGACGGGCGAAGGCCTCCAGCACGCGGACGGTCACTCGCCGGTGATCGCGGCGACGAACCCGGCGGCGCTGTCGTACGACCCGGCGTTCGCCTACGAGGTCGCGGCGATCGTGCGCGACGGCATCCGCCGGATGTACGGCGAGGCCGCCCCCGGCGAGGACCCGAACGTCTTCTACTACCTCACCGTCTACAACGAGCCGATCCCGCAGCCCGCCAAGCCGGCCGGACTCGGTATCGACGAGGGCATCGTCAAGGGCCTGTACCGCTTCAACACGGCGGAATCGGCGGGACTTTCGCCGGCGGCCAACGCGGCGCGCATCCAGCTCCTCGGTTCCGGTACGGCGATCCACTGGGCGCTGAAGGCGCAGCAGATGCTCGCCGAGGACTGGGGTGTGGCGGCCGACGTGTGGTCGGCGACGTCCTGGACCGAGCTGCGGCGCGACGCGCTGGAGGCGGACGCGGCGCTGCTGCGGGGCGAGGAGCGGGTGCCGTACGTGCGGCAGGCGCTGCACGGCGCCGAGGGTCCGGTGCTCGCGGTCTCCGACTACATGCGCCAGGTTCCCGACCAGATCGCGCAGTGGGTCGAGCAGGACTACTCGTCGCTGGGCGCGGACGGCTTCGGCCTCTCCGACACCCGTGACGCGGCCCGCCGTTACTTCGGCGTCGACGCGGAGTCGATCGTCGTGGCGGCGCTGGCCCAGCTGGCGCGGCGCGGCGAGGTGAAGGCGACGGCGGTGAAGGAGGCGCGGGAGCGCTACGCGCTGTAGGAACCCCTCCTCAAACGCCGGACGGGCTGGATTTCCAGCCCGTCCGGCGTTTGAGGACGAGGCCGTTCAGGCCGTAGCGGGGGTCTGGGGGCGGCAGCC